>CACXMR010000037.1 GCA_902768825.1 uncultured Ruminococcus sp. | reverse complement strand
CAAAGGCAGAGCCTTTGGTCGCTCTCCGCAGAGAGCGAAATCCAAAGGGGTTCGGGGGCGAAAGCCCCTGACATCTTAATGCTCCAGCCTGATTCCGGAAGGGATCAGGTTTTTTTTGTGAAAGAAAATATTTCTCTGAAAGGATAATCCTGTTGAAATAATCAGAATTATTGTATATAATTAATATAACCAACAAAAGGAGGGGATAAAAATGGTCAGAAGTAAATTTGTGAAGAGGTCGGTTTCTGTGCTCATGGCGGCGCTTGTGGTTATGGGAGGAGCCGCTGCGTTCAATGGGAATGTTTCTCCTGAGGTGAGTGCGGCACAGACTTCGACAGCACAGACCAAGGCAACTCTGGCAAATCAGTCTTTTCTCAGTGCAACGGCAATAACCAAAGGCTCAAGCGTTACTGTTTATGGCAAGATGGGCACCACAGGCAGCGTTTATAACTATGCGTACTATTACAAGAAGCATTCGTCCGATACATGGATGAAAATTAAGGGCTACAGCAGCACAACCAGCGTGAAGATTACCCCTGCGGCGGCAACAAACTACGATATAAAGGTTTATGCAAAGGACGCAAAAGGAAAAATCTACGTCAAGACGCTTTATCTGAAGGTCTATGCACCGCTGGTCAACAAGAGCACGGTTTCCAAGGACAAGATAGCTCTTGGGTCATCGGTGACCATGAAGGGCTATGCAAGCGGCGGAAGCGGCAGCTATGAATATGCATATTATTACAAAAAGACCGGAGCCACAACATGGAAGACCCTGCAGAAGTATTCTGACAGCAAGACGGCGACATTCAAGCCCACAGAAAAGGGCGACTATGACCTGATGATAAAGGTCAAGAGTCCTGTGGGCGGCATTGCCAAAAAGACCTATAAGCTCAATGTCCTTAACAGGCTGGTCAATAACTCTACGGTCAGCAAGACCGTAGTGGAAAAGGGCGGGACTGTCAGCGTGAAGGCTGCTGCAACAGGCGGCTTTGGCGGATATACTTATTCCTATTCCTACAGGGCTAAGGGCGAGACGACCTGGATGCTGTTAAAGGGTTACAGCACCACTACAATCTACAAGATGACTATGCCCGATGCGGGAACCTATCAGGTGCTTGTCAAGGCTAAGGACAGCGCAGGCAATGTGGTCAGCAAGACCTTAACGGTAACGGTCAATGTCGCAGGTCTTGAGGGCAAGGTGGCGGCGATCAACAGCACTATTATCAAAGCCGGAATGAGTGAGTATGAAAAGGTTAAGGCTATTCACGACTGGATAATCAACAACACCCAGTATGATACAATCGGAGTGATAACAGGAAAAGTACCTGCAACATCCTTTACTGCGGAGGGACTGTTTGAGACTCACGTTGCCGTGTGCGACGGCTACTCCAAGGCGTTTGAGGCTATGGCAAAGCAAGCGGGTCTTAGCGTTAACCGTGTGACAGGCATAGGCTACAGCTCTACCGGCTCCGAAATCCATGCGTGGAACCAGGTGAAGGTTGACGGCAAGTGGTACAATCTTGATGTGACATGGGATGATCCTACAGAGGGCAATTCAGCGGGGAACAATCTCTATTATAACTACTTCCTCATTCCCGACTCTGTAATGAACAAGGACCATGTGGCCCAAAGCACCAAAAATACCTGCACAGCCGCCCAGCCTGTAGACAAGCTGCTTTCGGGTCTTGTCGAGCTGGAGAGGAAGGATTGCCCAAAAACCTATCTGTGCGATACCGACACAAAATTCAAGCTTTCAATACAGAGTATGTCAGCGACTGTATCTCAGACCTATAAGTTTATCTATAAGACCGATTCAAGCAGCAAGGTGCTTCAGATGGTGCAGGACAATATGCCTGCGGGCGACTATAGACTGAGCCTGAGCAGCACAGAATGGAAGATCAACGGTTATTTCCTTGTGGAAGCAAAGGTTATGGTTAACTGACGGAGTAAATATTTCAGGGGAGGGACGAGCGTAATGTATGATGAACTGAAAACGGTGATCGAGAAGAGTGACAACATTGTGTTTTTTGGCGGAGCAGGAGTGTCAACGGAAAGCGGTATTCCTGATTTCAGGAGCGTTGACGGCCTTTATAACCAGAAGTATAAGTATCCGCCGGAGACCATTCTGAGCCACAGCTTCTTTATGACAAAAACAGGGGAGTTTTATGATTTTTACCGTGAAAAGATGATCTGCACCTCGGCAAAGCCCAACAAGGCTCATCTGGCTCTTGCAAGGCTGGAGCAGCAGGGCAAGCTCAGAGCCGTAGTCACTCAGAATATCGACGGTCTGCACCAGGCCGCAGGGAGCAAAAAGGTCTATGAGCTTCACGGTTCTGTCCTGAGAAACTACTGCATGAAGTGTCACAAGTTTTACGATCTGTCAGCCGTCACCGACACCAAGGACATTCCCAAGTGTACCTGCGGCGGCATCATAAAGCCCGATGTGGTGCTCTATGAGGAGGGGCTTGACGACAAGACCGTGAGCGGCGCAGTCCGGGCCATATCGAAGGCTGACGTAATCATCATCGGCGGCACCTCACTGAATGTTTATCCTGCGGCAGGGTTCCTGAATTATTTCAACGGAAGCAAGATCGTCCTGATAAACAAGTCCGCAACATCCTTTGACAATCAGGCGGATATCGTCATCCGTGACCCCATCGGTCAGGTGTTGGACGCCGTAGTGCCATATTGATCTGTCGGAAGCGGCTGATAGTACTGCCCAAGAACGACAACAGCAAAGTTTTGCTCAAGCTTTTTCAAAAGCTTGCAGGGTGCAGGGACGGCGTCCCTGCTCGCTGTCCGCAGACAGCGAAAAGCTCTTGCATGGGGAATCCCTCGGCAAGGGGTGAATGAAAAAACGGTCCGGTGGACTGTTTTTGAAGAGGGGACGGCCTGGGAAAGAGGCCGTCCCCTTGTTACGTTCCTGGACGAATTATTCTGCTGACGTGAGGAAGCACGGCGGCAAGCTGCCGAGGAACTTCCCCTGTCAGCTTTGCTGACATCCCCTCAAAGAGGGGGACTTAGATTGCCTCCCTCCTTGAGGGAGGTGGCACGGCGGCAAGCCGTGGCGGAGGGAGTACTTATCTGCCCCCGCAAACAAGAGTGCAGTTTTGGCTTGTACACAGAACGGAACGGAGTGGAGTGTGCAATGCGAAGTCGGGCGCACCCGACAAGAAAATTTCCGGAATCAGGCTGGAGCATTAAGATGTCAGGGGCTTTCGCCCCCGAACCCCTTTGGATTTCGCTCTCTGCGGAGAGCGACCAAAGGCTCTGCCTTTGGAAACCGCAAGCTTTTGAAAAAGCTTGACCAAAACTTTTGTGTTGTCGTTTTTGGGAACAACTACGAGCCGGCTCCGCTAAAGAGACGGGTGACTTCAAACCGCAGGGCGGCGTGTTCCTTTAGCGAAAGCGTGGGGTCAGTGGCAAGCAGACTGCGGGCAGCATCACGGGCGGATTCTACCGATACCATGTCCGTGAGCCTGGCGGTGCGTAGTACGGGAAGACCATGCTGGCGTGTTCCAAAGAAATCTCCCGGCCCTCGCAGACGTAAATCTTCGTCAGCAATGACAAACCCATCATTCGTCCTGCACATGACTCGCAGACGTTCCAGCGTCGCCGGAGATGAGGAGTCGGATATCATAATGCAGTATGACTTATCAGCGCCCCTGCCGACACGCCCCCTGAGCTGATGCAGCTGAGAAAGCCCGAAGCGCTCGGCGTTTTCGATCACCATGACAGTGGCGTTGGGTACGTTTACGCCTACCTCTATGACGGTTGTGGACACGAGAATGTCCGTTTCTCCGGCGGCAAAAGAAGCCATGATCCTCTCTTTTTCTGCCGGCTTCATGCGCCCGTGCAAAACGTCGATCCGGCAATCGGAGAGAATTGTCTCCCTCAGCTTTAAGGCGTGTTCCTCTGCGGATAAGAGGTCGCTGTCGCTTTGTTCCACCAGGGGACAGACAATATAGCACTGATTGCCCTTGTCGATCTGCTTCCTGATAAAGCCATACATCCGGCTGCGCTTCCCGCCGTCGATAAGATAGGTGTCTGTGGTCTGGCGCCCCGGCGGCATTTCATCGATGACAGAGAGATCAAGCTCGCCGAAGATCATCAGCGCAAGGGTCCTTGGTATGGGCGTGGCGGACATTACGATTACATGGGGGTGGGTGCCCTTTGAGGTCAGGGCGTATCTCTGGGCAACACCGAACCGGTGCTGTTCGTCTGTCACCACAAGGCCAAGGTTATGAAACTCCACATTATCTGATATCAATGCATGGGTGCCGATGAGTATGTCTGTTTTGCCGCTCTGCAGGTCGCTTAGTATCTGCTCCCTTTCGGAACGCTTTGTCGAGCCTGTGAGGAGAGCGGTGTGCAGCCCTGTGGCGTCAAAAAGTCCTTTGAGACTATGATAATGCTGTTCGGCAAGTATCTCTGTGGGCACCATAAAAGCGCATTGCAGGCCGTTTTTGGCGGCGGTATGGCACACTGCTGCGGCGACTGCGGTTTTTCCGCTGCCTACGTCCCCCTGTATGAGCCTGTTCATGGGGCGTGTGCCCGCTGTCATGTCGGCTATGCACTGGGAAATGACTCTCCGCTGGGCGCCGGTGGGGGAATAGGGCAGGTGTGAAAAGAATTCCTCGGTGTGATCCCGTTCTATCCTGTGGCCGGAAACGGTCAGCCTGCCGCTGATCCTCAGACCTATCCCTAACTGCAGCACAAACAGCTCCTCAAATACAAGTCGTTTCCTTGCCGTCTCACAGGCGGCGGGGTCCTTCGGGAAATGGATGTTTCTTATGGCAAAGTCCAGCCCGCAAAGCCCGTATTCCTCACGGATGCTTTCGGGAATGGGGTCGTTGATCCGTTCCGGAAGCATTGCCACGGCCTGACGCATAGCCCTTTCGATCTGACGGCTGCCAAGCTCTGAGGTTTGCTGATAAATCGGGCGGATGACGGCATTTGAAGGCTCGTCAACCTGGGGCGAGGTCATCTCATAGCCTGAGGGAGATTTTTTTACAGTGCCGTAGAATATGAACTCTCCCCCTGACCTGATGCGCTCAAAGGTGTACTTCTGGTTAAAGAAGGTGACGGTCATATAGCTGTCCCCGTCTGTCACCACAAGCCGGAATACTGTCATATTGCCACGGATGCGGGCAGGCGAACGGACGCTTTCCACAGTGCCACGGACACAAACGCTCTCACCCGGGGGAGCCTCGGCTATTTTGCAGGGATTGCTCCAATCCTCGTATGTCCTTGGATAAAACCTCAGCAGTGCGCCTACGCTGTCTATGCCAAGCTTGCGGAACTGTTCGGATTTTTTGGGGCCTATTTTATCAAGCCGGGTCAGAGGGAGCCTGAACAAAGACGCCAAGGGCTTCACCGCCTTTCCTGTGTTTAATGGTTGGATCAGACTTCGTTGATAACATTGATGTGGCAGCTTTTCATGGTTGCAAGGGCGGCTTTGTGGGCTTCCGGTGTGACACCTGCACAGCAGGCAGCGTCAACGGTGATCTCTGATTCGCAGAAATGAGCCTTGAGCAGCAGTGCATTGGATACAACGCATATATCCGTGCACAGACCGATTAGCTCTATGTTCAGCTCATCGCCGCCGGCTGCCCTTTCTATGAGCAGCGGCAGTGTGACCGAACCAAAGGTAAGCTTCTCCACCGGAGTGTAGGCTTTTTTGCTCAGAGCCTCAGCCACGGCACTGTCCAGCTTCCAGCCCTCCGTATCCTTTATGCAGTGGGGCACAGGGAGTTTTTTGCCCTCCATGGTGCTGAGATAATCCTCATAATGGGTGTCCAGTGTCGCATAGATATCTCCCTCAAAGCCTTCTATTTTTTTAACTACAGCCGGAACGATGGCAACGGCATCCGCAGATCCGAGGGCGCCGTCAACAAAGTCCTTTTGCATATCTACAACTACAAGTATGTTTTTCATGTCATTACTCCTTTCTGTCGGCCTCACGCTTGATGCGGAAGGCAACCGAGCTTTTCAGATAATCAAGATAATCAGCGTCACGGCACATTGCCTTTTCGGGGTTGTCAGAGAGCTTGGCTACAGGTCTGCCGTTTACATACTGGAGCTTGATCACGATGTTAAGGGCGTTTTCGCTGGTATCGTTGGAGCAGAAGGTGCCGATGCCGAAGGAGACCTTTGTTCTTCCGATAAAGTGGTCATAAAGGTTCTGAGCCTTGTCAAAATCAAGACTGTCGCTGAACAGCAGAAGCTTGCTCTTCGGGTCAACGCCGTATTTCTCATAGTGGCGGATCATTTTTTCGCCCCACTCATAGGGATCGCCGCTGTCGTGCCGCACACCTGAGTAGTTGTTTACCATGGAGCGGTTGAAGTCCAGCAGGAAAAGATCTGTGGTTATGGTGTCGGTCAATGCAGTACCGTTGTCGCCCTTGTATTCGTCGTACCAGTCATTCATGGCGTACTGGTTAGTGTAGGCAAGGGGTATCTGATCGATGCCCTGATACATCTGGACAAACTCGTGGGCATAGGTGCCGATAGGAGTGAGGTCATACTTCATGGCAAGGTATACGTTTGACGTGCCTACGCAGTTTTTTGTCTCGCTGGTAAGGCGCCTGACCACGGTGTCCTCCCATTCCCTGGAGAGCCTTCTCCTGCACCCGAATTCTGCAAACTTGAAGGTGTATTTGCCGGAGTTGAAATCCTTTATCTTCTGGTCGAGTCGTTCCTCAGCGGACCGCTTGAGGCTATCATAATCAAAGTTCATCCTGAAATAAACCTCGTTTACGATCTCAAGGAGATATATCTCAAACTGCATTGCCGAAAACAACGGACCGTTTACAACGATCTCCAGCTCTCCGCTGTCGCTTCGGGTCACATTGACATATTCCCTGATAGGTCTCCACAGACGGAGAAACTCAACGTAATCACGCTTGATGAAGCGTATGGACCGCAGATAGTCAAGCTCGGCTTTGGAAAATCTGAGGGTGCACAGGTGATCTATCTGTTCGTTGATCTCTCGGACAACATCCTCAGAAAAGGTGACGCCCT
Source organism: uncultured Ruminococcus sp. (assembly GCA_902768825.1). GTDB lineage: Bacteria > Bacillota > Clostridia > Oscillospirales > Acutalibacteraceae > UBA1213. Next base: position 32,020 of record CACXMR010000037.1, on the reverse strand, counting down.
TATTGCGGCACTTGAAATAGTATTCGCCGCAGAGATCGGTGTGTTTGTGGAAAATGACCTGATCCATATTAAACTTATACAGGTCGGTGTCAAGCAGAGAGGTGACGATGGGTTCTAACTTCATTTATTATCTGTCCTTTCTGGATTATACTTATAGTAGAATATACTTAAAGTAAAAAATACAAACTGTAAAATGCCTGGCGATTATACAAGCTGTATTTTGATTGGGCTATATATTTGTTATACAAACTGTATAGTTAAAGAATAACATACTCTTAGTAGAATACAATCGGTAATATATTTATAAAATAGACTACTTGTAGTAAATATACTAATGGTATAGTTGTTGTGATAATTACAAATAGTAATGACTGGTGCTTTCTGATATTACAAACTGTATTAAAGCCAAGATAATATACAATCTGCAATAATAATGCTGTAGCATGATAGTAGAATACAAGTTGTAGTGATAATCAAAAATATACAAATAGTATTTAAAGTGAGTGATTGATAATATACAAACAGTAATAATATTACCAACTGTATAATAATGCTCCCTTGATGAGTAGAATACTAATATACATACCGTATAATATACAAATTGTATACTATATACAAACAGTAAACACTATTAATAATATACTATCTGGATAAATAATGCTCCCGTTATCCGGATTGTAATATACTAAACGTATAATAAACGATGATTATACAAATAGTTGTCTGGTTGTTGGCTGTGGGAGAATATATACTATCTGTATTTGACCTGGGATTAATATACAGAGTGTTATATTTTGGCTTTGATAACAGAAAAACCGTTTGCCTGCATTGCTGAGACAAACGGTTTCTTGATCGAGGGTACAGACAATCTGCGGACTGTCCCCGGGACGTCCGATATCAGACTCAGACTATGATCTCGCCTTCGGTGTTGCCTGTGATAGCAGCAGCATTAGCCTCGTCGGTGTCAATGTGCATAGCGGGAGCAAACCTGGGGCTTACTCTTACTACTACATCGCCAAAAACGAGCTTTCTGCCCTCGCCGCCAACAGCAACGCTGACGATCTGCTTGTCTTTGAAGCCATTGTCTTCAGCTGTCTTGGTGTCAAAGTGAATATGTCTCTGAGCGGCGATAACACCCTCAGCGATCTCGACCTCACCCTTGGGGCCGATAAGCTTGCAGCCGGGAGTGTTAGCAACGTCGCCGGACTCTCTTACAGGAGCGGTGATACCGAGCTTGCGGGCGTCTGTCATAGAGACCTCTACCTGGCAGGCGGGTCTTACAGGACCGAGGATAGAGCAGGTCAGCTCACCCTTGGGGCCTACTACTGTTACCTTTTCAAAGCAAAGGAACTGTCCGGGCTGAGAAAGATCCTTTTTATTGGTGAGCTCTGCGCCCTTGCCGAAAAGGATCTCAAGAGCTTCCTGAGTAACATGTACATGACGGGCTGATGTTTCAACAAGAATTTTCATTGTGATCTTCTCCCTTTTTTTGTTTTCTTGCAGTGATGTCTGCCTTGTATTTTATTCTACAACGAATTGCCTGAAAAGTAAATATCCACAGACAAGAAAAAAAGATTTTTTAGTCTTTGGCAAAGCCTATTACTGCCCTGTACCCTGGTCATCATAGGTATGGTCACAGATCTCCCTGATCTTGTCCCTGAGCTTCAGGAAATCCTCAAAGGCTGCGGGTTTGTTGTTGGGGTTTCTGAGCAGGGCTGCCGGGTGGAGTATGGGCATCATCAGCACCCCGCCCTTTTCAAAGAACATTCCGTGCTCCTTCATTATCTTTATGTCGGGCTTGATGATCTTTGCTGCGGCTATTCTTCCGAGGCAGACGATGATCTTTGGTCTCAGCACCGCAAACTGTTTCCTGAGCCATTTAATGCACTGCTCCTGTTCTTCCGGAAGCGGATCACGGTTTTTGGGCGGGCGGCATTTTACGATGTTAGCTATATAAATATTTTTGTGCCTGTCAAGATCAACGGCTGCAAGCATTTTATCAAGGAGCTGTCCGCCTCTTCCGACAAAGGGTTCGCCCTGCAGATCCTCGTTTTCGCCGGGACCCTCACCGATAAACATTACCTCAGCATTATCCACTCCCACGCCGAACACCACATTTGTGCGGGTGCTGCACAGTCCGCAGTTTTTACATTCAAGGCACTGCTCACGCAGCTTCTGAAATTCCTCATTTTTGGTTGTCATCACGACACCTCCCTTAATATTCCTATCCCATTATATCATAACCGTCTGTTTTTTCAACCATACAGTCGGGGGGACTTTTACGAAAAAGTCCCCCCGGTCTCGCCTGTCGGCACCCCCGCCTGTCGGCACCCCAAGGGCACTTGTTTCACTGCGCTCGGTCGGTGCTTCTGCCTTCTGCAGAGGTGTCCACCGGACACCCGCACCCCCCGAAAACGCTGTTCGCGGGGGCAGAGCATCTGATTTCTTAGTTGGCTGCTCGCGGCGGCAAGCTGCCGCTCCCGTGTTCGCGATGAAAGTTTCTCTGGTATTACACTTCAGCTTCCGCGGGAAGATAGTAACAACCGCGATCAGGGTAGTTTTGGTTCGTACACAAAGCGGAACGAAGTGCAGCGCACCCCGCGCCCGGCGAGCCGCCGGTGCCAATTTCGCGATGAAAGTCATCGTGGCATTATAATTCTGTTTCCGCGAGAAGATAGTAACAACCGCGAGGGTGCAGTTTGAGTCCGTACACAAAGCGGAACGCAGTGCAGCGCACCCCGCGAACAGGGGTCCAGCGTCACGCTGGCGGCAAGCTGGCGTCACGCTGGCGGCAAGCTTGCTGCCAAAACTTTTGTGTTGTCGTTTTTGGGGAGATTTATCAAAAACAACCCCTTCCGGGTCGCATGATCCGAAAGGGGCTGTAAATGAGAATCTATAAGGGTTTGTGCATTAATCTGCAGTTATTATTGCGTTTGGGGTGAAACCTAAAATTGATCCAAGCTCTTTATAGTCTGAGCTTTTTGCTGTGAGAAGATTGTTCTGTGAGGTAAGCTCCGTTATCTCGGCCTTGCCTGAAATATAATACTCATACTTCACCTCGTAGCCGTCATAAACCGGTACTGAGAAGGTGAGCGTCAATGAATCATCCGTAGTCTTGAGGTTGCCGCTGACGTTGAAGTTCAGTGACTGTTCGTTGGAAGGAACAATGTCGCCCTGACTTGAAGAACTCATCATGCTCTTCAGGGGATTGCTCATATCGTTTGTGATAGTAAAGTCGCCGGTAGCGGTGTCTCTCGTATAGGTGGTGTTGCCGACGAGGAGCATTCCTGAATAGGTGGCTACATACTTGTCCTGCTGAGCAGTGCTCTCGTTTGTAACGGTGATGGACTGGAGAACGGACTCGGCTGAACCGCCTACTGTAGCAGCCTTGATGGTGATCTTCTTGGAGTTTGCAGGGTCAGCACCGAAGGTGATAGTCAGCTTGATGCTCTGACCGTTAACGGTTGCGATCAGCTCAGCCTGCATGAGGGCGTTGTCCTTGTTGACATAGTGCTTGAGCACGATCTCAAAGTCCTTCATTGATGCGTTGAGCTGTGAAACCAGCTGGTCAACGTCCATTTTTTCAAGGGCCTGATCTATGGCTGTATTGATCTCGTCGTTGATCCTTATGTTGGTCTTTGCCCAATCCTTGACATCGTTAAGGAGAGTTGCCACTACGTCTGTATTGTTGAAGGTGTGAGTGATAACAAAGGCGTCGGTCTTGGTGCCGTCGATATCCACGTTTTCCTGAGCAACAGCCACAGAGCCGCTCTTGTCAAAGTCATCCTTGAGCTTTGAGGCAAGGGTCGTCAGACCGAAGGGATCGGTGTCCTTCTTGAGGTTGTTGTAGATAAACTCATAGACGTCCATTGCTACGTCGTATGTTTTCTGGTCGATCTTGAAGAGATTTTCGCCCTTGGGACCAAACATGGAGGAAACGGCGTCCTCTCTGAGGTTGCCCAGGTTAACATAGCCGTCAAAGCTCTTGTCGTCAAGCTGGACCTTGGCAACTGCCTTGTCCATGTCGGTATAAAGCTCTGCCTTTACGTTTTGCGGGCCCATAAAGTACTTCTTCATTTCCTCGCTGACAGTCCAGCTCTGATTGGTCATGTAATAGAGCTTCTTGGCGGGAAGATCGATTGAGTACAGGCTGGTCTGGGAGAAATCATTGCCTGTTACGCTGACACGCACGGTCTTCTGGTCGTTGGTGGAAGCCGTGGCTGACTTGACGAGGGTATTGTCGGTTGTCATGGTCTCAGCCGTGGTCTTGTACGAGTCAAAAACATACTTTGTGGGATCCTCGCTGATGCCCTTCAGAGCGTTTCCGCTCATAATGCCACGGATGATAAAGAATGAAGCAACGCCGAGAGCGATAACGCCGGCGATTACAACAAGAGTGATGATAAGCTTTTTCTTGCTCTTTTTGGCGACTACGTCAGACATTGAGTATTCCTGATATCTTGACTGATTGTCGTTGAGATCCTTGAGGTCCTCCTGAGAGAGAGCCTGATATGACATGGGCTGGGATGCTTCCGGTGTTTCAGAGAGATTCAGAGATCCCGCTTGGTCGGATGCGGCGTCAGAGGAAAAATCCGGAATAAAGGAGCCGCATGATGCACAGTGACGGACGGAAGGGTCGTTTTCTTTTCCGCAATTAGGGCAAAACATTATAAACATCTCCTTTTTGAATTATTTGCCACATTTAATCGTTTGTGAACGGGCACAAACCCCTACACTAATATTTTATACGAAACTGAGACTAAAGTAAATAGAAATATACAAATTTTTTTGCGATAAAAAGCGGATTTTTCTGTTTTTTGGATTGACAGAACGGGAAAATAATTTTACAATTATAATGTTCTGAATATAAGGGGTGGTAAAGTGAATATTCTCGCTATAGGCGACGTTGTAGGCCTGGTGGGCTGCCGCTTTCTGCGTGAACGGCTGCCTGCGCTCAAAAAAAAGGAAAAAATAGATCTTGTCATTGCTAACGGAGAAAATTCCGCTGACGGCAACGGCATTACTCCATCGTCTGCAGAGTTTCTTTTCAGCAGCGGCGTGGATGTTATTACGGCGGGCAATCATACCTTTCGCAGACGTGAGAGCTATGATATGTTTGATCAGCGCCACGATCTGATAAGACCTGCAAATTTTCCTGAGTCAACCACGCCGGGGCGGGGATATACGGTTTATGATCTCGGAAGGCAGCAGGTGACGGTGATTAACCTGATGGGCTGTTTGTTTATGGAGGCTCTTGATGATCCCTACAGGACCATTGACAGGATTCTTTCAGAAACGGACACAAGGATCACTGTTCTGGACTTCCACGCTGAGGCCACTGCTGAGAAGCTGGCTCTTGCCTATTATCTTGACGGCAGGGTATCGGCGATCTTCGGCACCCATACCCATGTTCAGACTGCAGATGAAAAGATACTTCCTAAGGGAACGGGCTATATCACCGATGTGGGAATGACAGGGCCGCAGGAATCTGTTTTGGGCATAAAGCCGGAGCTTGCTATCAGGAAATTCAGGGATAAGCTCCCTGTGAGATTTGAGATTGCCGCCGGTGCCTGCGAGATGGATTGTGTGCTTTTTGAGGTGGATGACCGTTCAGGCAAGACCGTTTCCGTAAAGAGGATAAAGATTTTATAAAAAATTCATAAATTTATAACATTTTCTTTATACTATCCACTTGAATAATATTGATATTGCATATTATAATATAATGTGTATTTGTAATTGGAATTATTTGACAGTTTCATTTTTTATTCGGGAGGACGACGTTATGGAGGTATTGAAGGTTTCATCAAAGTCGGCACCCAATTCGGTGGCAGGGGCTATCGCTGGTGTCGTGAGAGATTACGGCTGTGTTGAGGTTCAGGCAGTTGGTGCGGGAGCAACCAATCAGGCGCTCAAGTCAGTAGCTGTTGCAAGAGGTTATCTTGCCCCCATGGGCATTGATCTTGTGTGTATTCCTGCCTTCACAAGTATCGAGATTGAGGGCACAGAACGGACAGCTATGAAGCTGATCGTTGAAATAAGATAATTTGTTAAGGAAGTGCAGTTAAAAATGATAAACGGTACATACTACAAAAACGCACTAATTTCCGGTGCAAACAATATTATAAGGCACAAAGAGGAGATCAACTCCCTCAACATCTTCCCGGTGCCTGACGGCGATACGGGTACAAATATGTCTGTAACCATTGAGGCTGCGGCAAAGGCACTGGCTGAGTCAACTGCCACAAGCATTGACGAGGTGGCTTCAGAGGCGGCTTCTGCTATGCTCAAGTCCGCAAGAGGCAACTCAGGTGTTATTCTTTCCCTTCTGTTCAGGGGCATTGCCAACGGCTTTAAGGGCAAGAGCGAGGTCAGCGGCAAGGAGTTGGCGGATGCCTTCAAGGTAGGCGTTGACACTGCATACAAGGCTGTAATGAATCCCACAGAGGGTACCATCCTTACGGTTGCAAGGATGTGCTATGAGGCTGGCAAGGTGGCTTCCGACGTGGAGGCTGATCCGGTGATCGTCTTCGGTTCCATCGTATCCGGCGCAAACGACGCCCTCAACCGCACTCCTGAAATGCTTCCTGTGCTCAAAAAGGCCGGTGTTGTGGATGCAGGCGGAAAGGGACTGTGTGTTATCCTTGAGGGTATGCTTTCATTGCTCCGTGACGGAGTGATGGTGGAGCTGGACCAGGCTTCATCAATGTCTCCTGAGGCTGAGGACAAGGCTGCCGAGTTTTTCCGCAATGCTGCGGCTGAGTTTGACGCTGTTATCAATTTCACATACTGCACAGAGTTTATCATCGGCAAGGCGCCCGATCTGGACAAGGACGCTCAGGAGCTGAGAGCCTTCCTTGAGACCATGGGTGACTGCGTTGTTGTTGCTGATGACGATGATATAATAAAGGTTCACGTTCACACAGAGCATCCCGGTAAGGCGATAGAGGAGGCACTGACCTTCGGACAGCTTCTTACCGTCAAGATAGAGAACATGAAGGAGCAGCACAGAAAGGCTGCCGAGAAGAACGAGAAGGAAAAGGCTCTCCGTGAGGCTGAGGAGAGAAAGAAGGAGGCGCTCAAGCCGGTTTCGCCTGTTGATGAAGTAGGCTTTGTGGCTGTAGCTGCCGGCGAGGGTCTTGAAAATGTATTCAAGGATCTGGGCTGCCAGCACGTTGTCAGCGGCGGCCAGAGCATGAACCCCTCAACCGATGATATTTATCAGGCTGTCATGGCTACCCCTGCTAAGAATGTATTCGTTCTGCCAAACAATAAGAACATCATTCTTGCTGCAAAGCAGGTCATTCCGATGATAACCGACAGAAACGTATTTGTGCTCCAGACCAAGACTATACCTCAGGGTCTTGTGGCAATGCTTTCCTATGATCCCGATGCTACGGCTGAGCTGAATGCAGAGTTTATGCTTACCGCTGCCAAGAATGTTTCTACCGGTCAGGTAACATACGCCGCAAGGAACGCTGAGTTTGGCGGCACAAAGATCAAAGAGGGCGACATTATTGCTCTCAGCGACGGCAAGCTTACCCTCAAGGGCAAGGATCCCGTACACGCTGTTGTCAAGCTTGCAAAGGAAATGTCAGACCGTGACACATCCTATATTTCCGTCATTTATGGTGAAGGCGTGTCTGAGGCTCAGGCGAACGCTGCTGTTGAAGGCATCAAGGCCAAGGTTGGCGGCGATGTCGAGGTCACTCTCATTAACGGCGGCCAGCCCGTATACTACTTCATACTTTCAGTTGAATGATAAAAAACAAACCGGAACCGATATGGCTCCGGTTTTTTTAGTGAAACAAGTGCCCTTGGGGTGCCGGCAGGTGAGACTCGGGGCCCCTGGTCGCTCTCCCCAGAGAGCGAAAAACTCTATGCACAAGAGCCCAGAAGGGGGATGAATTGAAAAAAGCGTCCGGAGGACGGTTTTTTCAAGAGGGGGAGCCCTGCGCTAAAGGGCTCCCCATGCTGACGATTCAGAGCCAAGTATGGGGAGCCGATAGGCTTGCAGACGAACTTCCCGTCCTGAGCAATAAAGCAACTTAGTCATGGAGAGCAACAGAAAAGGACTGATTCCATTCGGAATCAGTCCAAATTATTTGTGTTAATGTCATTTTTAGTGTGTCTGAGCTGCATTTTGCCTGATTCCTGCCGGAATCAGCCTTGTATTCATATAAATCAGGGGCTTCCGCCCCCGAACCCCTTTGGGTTTCGCTCTCTGCGGAGAGCGACCAGGGGCGCTGCCCCATGGACCCCGCAAGCTTTTGAAAAAGCTTGAGCAAAACTTTTCTGTTGTCGTTTTTGGGTAGACTGTCAGCCGCGAGTGGCCATCTGAAAAATCAGATTATCTGCCGATGGCTCGCCGGCGCAGGCTCTGCGCTCGAGGGGAAGAACTCGTTTGTGGGGAACTCTATGCTGCTGAAAAGCTCACAGGGATCTTCGGAGCTGGATACACATTCCTTGTGGGGAATGCAGAAATCATAGGCGGGAATGAGCATCTGAACATTCCTCTCAAGCTGGACGATTGAGAATAGTCCGATGGAAACAAGCACCTGCTTGTCAGTCTCAGAGGGTACGAATTCTCCGCCGTATCTGCGCATGATGCTCTCAGGTATGCGGTATTGCGGCATACAGGTGCAGGAATGTCTGTCGGCAAGCCTTGCACAAAGCGGGATGGGTTCGGCCACCTGAACGACGGCCTTGGGACAGGTGCGGTTGGATGATACCTGACCCTCGGGACAGTCATCACTGTGCTCTGAACTGAAAACCTGTACGCTTCCGTCACTGCCAAACAGCACTGCTCTCTTGGAGAAGATGGCAAGACCCTTGAGCTGCATCGGGAGTGAATTGGGAGCCATAAACACATCCAGGCATACGTCAAAGTAGAAGGTCATATCCACGGCATAAAAGCCCTTGTTGAATGGAATGGGCTGCAGACCTATGGAAACTGTGCTTACGTTTACGTCGTTGAGCCTGACAGAGGCGGCTTTGTCGATCATGCACTGACCGGGCTTTGTGAGCAGCAGAGGCAGATCCTCCAGACAGTCCTTGTCAGAGCAGGAATCATATATTCTTGAAGCGTTAATGCAAACGGCTTCTTTTATCTTATCGCTGGGATAGCAGCTTTCACAGCCGTTGCAGAGAACATTTTCCGGCATTACATTTTCCTCCTTATTGGTGCGTATATCCTATACTATGACAAAGGGAGAGAAAATGATACATCGTCTGCTTCCATAAAACAGCTCTGATCAGTATGAAAAATTCTCATACTCAAAGGCATCGGAATCCTCGTCATTGGGGTCTGTCTTGCCACGATGGACATATTGCTCGGTCACTCTTTCAAGCTCCGAGATGGCCTGCATTAGCTCGCAGCGGCAGTCCCCGTAGAGATCGTTGCGCTTGTCCAGCAGCTCTATGCGGGTAATACAGGTGAGATATTTGTTTATCTGGTTGGGATCATAATTCTGCCTGGCGTTTTCTCTCATAGCGCTGAGTTGTTCATCTGAAAAATACCTCATGGGTGTCACCTCCATAAATCAAAAAGCGACAGGAAATATCCTGCCGCTTTAATGGTTTTATTATTGACTCATTTCTCTATATTCTTGCACTTTACTCTGTTCATCCTGCAATAACGCTTGACGTAATTGTTATTTGCGGAGCAGTAAACTACAAGTGTGCGGTTTGAACCATTAAATGCGTTCTCACCAATATTAGCAACTGTATCAGGAAGAATGAGAGTTCTGAGTGTGCCGCACTTGCTGAAGGTTCCGTAGCCAATAGCCTCAAGGTTCTTCGGGATGTTGACAGTCTTGAGTGAGCCGCAGCCTGTAAACGCACCGTCGCCGATCTCTGTGACGGCTTCAGGAATGTTTACGGTGGTAAGAGCCTCGCACCAGCTGAATACGCTCTTGCGGATATCCTTGACTGACTCGGGAACTACTGCTTTTACAAGTGAACGGCAGCCGCTGAATACGTTCTCAGGAAGCTCCTCGACTCCGTCAGGTACAGTGACCTCGACCAGGGACTCGCAGTTGAGGAATGCGTGCTTGCCGAGACTCTGGACAGTCGCCGGAATCTGGAAGTCCTTGAGCTTTTCGCAGCCGCTGAAGGTGCTTTGTCTGATCCTTTTGATGGTTGACGGGATCACAATGCCTGCAAGGGACTTGCAGCCTGCAAATGCACCTCTGCCGATGTCGATGAGTCCCTCAGGGAGATTTATGGTAATCAGCTTATCGCAGTTTTCAAATGCGCTTTCACCGATCTTGAGCAGTGTGGATGGCAGCTCGATAGCCTGTAGAGTTTTGTTTCCTGCAAACGCAGAATCCTCGATAGCCTGTACGCCTTCGGGAATAACGACACGGGCGCCGGTCTTTGTGGCTGCCTCTGCCGCCGTGAACATAACAAGATTTGCATCTGATAATTCCGGGACCCCGGCGCTGCTGGCGGGTACCTTAACGGGCTCTGCCGGCTTTTCCTCAGGCTTTTTCTCCGGCTCAGGTTCTGCGGGCTTTTCGGGAACTGCAGGCTTCTCAGGCTCTGCGGGCTTCTCCGGCTCTGCAGGCTGGGGAGCCTTTACTTCGGGCTTTGCCTCTTGTTTATCTGCCGGTGCGGTGTTAGGCACAGGCTGACTTGGAACAGGCTGACCCGGCATAGGCTGACCCGGCATAGGCTGACCCGGCATAGGCTGACCTGGCATGGGCTGACCCGGCATAGGCTGACCCGGCATCTGCTGCATCCAGGGGTTGTAGCCCCAAGGCATCTGCTGAGGCATTTCGCCGTTCTGAGGCATCTGCTGCATCCAGGGGTTGTAGCCCCAAGGCATCTGCTGAGGCATTTCGCCGTTCTGAGGCATCTGCTGCATCCAGGGGTTGTAGCCCCAAGGCATTTGCTGAGGCATTTCGCCGTTCTGAGGCATCTGCTGCATCCAGGGATTGTAGCCCCAAGGCATCTGCTGAGGCATATCGCCGTTTTGCATCATCTGCTGCATCCAGGGATTCTGCACTGTAGCTATCTGGTTTGGTTTTTCTTCCTGATCCTTATGATCGGCAACTTTAGTTTCTTCGGAGCTGATCTCGCTTACGGGAGCCTCTGCGGGCTTTTCTTCCTCAGGCTCTTCCTTAGCGACCTCCTCTGATTTTTCTTCCTTGTCCTCGGATTTTTCTTCCTCGGGTTCAGGCTCTTCATCCTCGCTGAAGTCAAATATCAAGCGGCCGCTCTCGTCCTTATAGGAAGCTGCCTGCTCTGTCTCAGCGGGTTTTTCCTCGGCTGTTTCAGAAGCCTTTTCTTCAGCCTTTTCTTCAGTCTTTTCTTCGGCTTTTTCTTCAGCCTTCTCTTCGGCTTTTTCTTCAGGCTTCTCTTCGGCCTTATCTTCAGGCTTTTCTTCAGGCTTTTCTTCGGCCTTCTCTTCAGGCTTCTCCTCAGGCTTCTCCTCTTCAATATCATCGGCCTCGTCTGTGAAATCAAACACAGGCGGAGCATGGCGCTCGCCGCTTTCATCCGTAAAGGAGAAGTGAGGTGTGCTCTCTTGCTCTTCGGCCGGCTTCTCCGGCTCGGTCTCAGGCTGCTTTTCGGGTTCCTCGGCAGCCTTTGTTTCGGGAGCCTCCTCCGGCTCGTCGTTTCCGTTGGTGCTTACAGGCACCTTGGGAGGCGCACCATCGTCGTCTGAATCGTTATTATGAAAGAAATTAAATACGTTTGAATGAGTCTCTCTCTCTTCCTCTTCCTGCCCGGGATAAACCTGGTCGCCCTCCTCGTCTGAGGGGAAGCCGGATCCGATAAGCCTTCTGTTGGTCTCATGGATATTTTCAGGCATCTGGTGCATATGGATGTTTGGCGTTATGCCGAACATGGGTACGTTCCAATCGAGGGCATAGACAAAGCACTCAACCACATAGCTTGCCCATTTTTCAGCCATACAGGCGTCGGTCGTCAGCACCTTGATGGACTGGAGGATCGCTATACATTTGTCGATCTCGGATTCATCGTGGGCAAGATACAGCGCATTACACATTCCCTGTTCATAGGCATCGAGAAAAACCTTTCTTTCCTGCTTGAGATCGGGAATAAACTCATCGAGCAAAGCCTTGAGCTGAATACCGTCGATGATTACATCCACTCCGTAGGTCTTTACGATATATCGCAAAGCCTCCTTTGCATCCTGGAAAGTGAGCTTATCCTCCTTTTCCTCCTCAAGCTCGGCGCCGCAGAAAGGGCATCGTATAATAAGGCTGGCACGTGCATTTGTTTTCCATTCACTGCCGCACTTTTTACACTGCATTATATATCACCGCCTTTTGTGGAATTATAACTACCAAGTGAACAGATCCTGTCCTTGAGATCCTCCTGAAGCAGGTTGAATGATGATGGCAGATGATACCAAAAATCATGTAAAGCTTCAAATTGATTACTGTGACACATCTCAAGCCTGAGAAACTATACTCAGACGCCCCAGAGAGGATATTGTACAGGAAAAAAAAGATGTCTTTAAAAAAACGGAGGATCCGAATTTCCCAAAAAACACCTTGCAAGCACCGTACAACGGAGTTCATGATAGTAAATACATAAGTATTATACTAATTTTTATCGTTTTTTTCAATAAATTTCTTATAAATTCTATAAAAATTATAGTAAAATATTGCACGAATTTTATATCTGAAATTTACCTATTTTGAACAATACAAAGGTATTGGTAAGCTTTCTCTCACAATAATCACTGTCGGGGCAGACAAAGCGGAAGGCGTGATCCTCGCAGGCGGGGAATTTTAGTGGTATTTATGCACTATTTGCAAAAGCACAGGGATAATATGGTTGTGACAAGAATGAATATTTCGTGAGATGATACTCACAAAAATTTTTAATAAAGTTTTATAATTTTGTTTATTGACAAACAAGCGGAAATAAAATATCATTAACCTGTATAAGTATGAACAACGGAGGGGATCAGCTTGACCACTGACATTTTATATGAATACTACGGCCGTGAAAAGAACGATCTGGAAACCTCTGTCATGCCGTTTATTATTTTGCAGAAGATAGAATCTGATATACACGTTATAATTATTTCTGACGGCCTGTGCAAGCTTTATGCCACGGACCGGGCACAGGTTGCTTATACTATCGAAAACGGGATTTTTACGACGGTGCATCCTGAGGATGCGGAAAAGGTTTCTGCTGCCATGGCAAAGTTTTTTGCTGAGGGAACCCTCAATCTGGTTTTCAGAAAGCGCATTGGCAGCGGATTTCGCTCTATTTTTGCCCAGGGAAGCAGCTTCCTGACTGATTCGGGTGAAAAGCTCCACACTATCTGGTGCGGTGATGTTACGGATATAGTCAATGCCGAAAAGATAAACACCTATTACGACAAGCTGACGACTCTGCCCAATATGTCCGCCTTCGGGGTCTTGGCCGAGCAGGAACGCAGGAGAATGCAGAGAAAGGGTATCGTGCCTGCCTTTGTATACTTTGATATCCGTGACATGAAGGCGATAAACGAGAAGTACGGCTTTTCAAGGGGAAACGGCATCCTTTCGGGCACGGCGTCCGTATTGAAGGATGTGTTTGATAAGGATGCAATGGCCAGGTTCTCGGATGACCATTTTGTGGTAATGACCGGCAAAAGACACCTGGAGCAGAAGATCGAGCAGGTAAACGATCAGGTGCTGCGCAATCCTATGGGCATTCCGGTGCAGCTTTGCGCAGGAATATATATTGACGACAAGGGCGAGCTGGATATTTTTGCCGCCATCGACAGGGCGAGGATCGCCTGCAAGGCCATCAAGGTGGACTATACCCGCAAGTATCATGTTTTTGACAGGGATATGTTTACGGAGTACCGCCAGAGAAGGCACGTCCTCAATCATTTTGACGAGGCTCTCGAAAACGGATATATAAAGCTTTACTATATGCCTATCATCAGGACTGTCACGGGCAAGATCTGCGATATGGAGGCCCTTGCCAGATGGATAGACCCCGAAAAGGGCATGCTGCCGCCATCCCAGTTTATTCCTGTGCTGGAGGATAACAGGCTCATAAACAGGCTGGATTTCTATATGCTGAGAAAGATCTGTGAAAGCCTTGCAAAGCAGAAGCAGCTGGGGATGCCCTTGGTGCCTGTTTCGGTGAATATATCAAGATCAAATTTTGAGGTCTGCGACGTGTTTGACGAGGTTTTGTCCATTGTCAACGAATATAACATTGCTCATCATCTGCTGACGGTGGAGATAACCGAGAGCGCATTTATCAAAAACCAGCAGTTCTTAGCTAACCAGATAAACCGATTCAGAGAAGCAGGCTTTAACGTGTGGATGGATGATTTTGGAAGCGAATATTCATCTCTCAACACCCTGCAGGAGTACAGCTTTGACCTTATCAAGCTTGATATGCGTTTTATGAAGAATTTCAGCCTTACGGGCAAAAACAGGTTTATTCTGTCAGACGTTATCAGCATGATCTCCAGGTTAGGCGTGAGCACACTTGCGGAGGGCGTACAGACCAAGGAACAGCTCCGCTTTTTGAGAGACGCAGGCTGTGACAAGGTTCAGGGCTTCCTCTTCGGCAAACCCATGCCCTGCGAGCATTTCTATCAGGAGAGGATATACAACGGTCTGCAATATGATGATGTGAACAAGACTACATACTATGACAAGATATGCACCGCCAGCCTGGAGCCTCATGTGCTCTTGGCAGGGCTTGGAGGCTACTTTGGAGACAGTGCCACGACTCCTGTTGCAGTGCTTGAATTTCACAAGACCAGCTTCCGCATATTGAAGGCAAACAGCGCATACAAGTCCTTCCTGGAGGAAATAGGTCAGGACAAGGACATGATCTACAATGACTATTATGAGTGGTATCGGACTCCTGCAAAGGGCTTTTTGGATGCGGTAAAGAAATGCATTGCCTCACGCAAGAACGAAACCATAGTCAATGTTGTGGAGAACAACGTAAGGATCTCCGCCAACATTTCCTTTATCGCCTATGATTCAAAGACGGAGACGGGAGCTGTGCTGACTATTGTTACAAAGCTTGACAGTCCTCTGCTGTTGGAGTCATAAGCAGGATGCAGGGAATGACGCATAACTCTTATATATATGAAAACAGCCTGGTTCCAGATCGAGCCAGGCTGTTTTTTATGCTTCAGTACCATCAGCATCAGATCACGGCAAAGAATGTCATGAACATCAGCTTGATATCATAGAAAAAGCTGAAGCGTGTAATATATTCCAGGTTGTATTTCATTTTTTGCGGGAGAACCGTGTTTACATATACGTCATCGGTATTTTCTGCGCCGTCAAGCAGCTTTTCCTCGTCCTTGAACTTTATGCTTGCAAGGGAGGTTATTCCAGCCGGCATCAGGAGGGTGGCGTACATTTCGTGAGTATATCTGGCAACGTACTTAGGAACCTCCGGACGGGTGCCCACAAAGGTCATGTCCCCCTTCAGGACGTTAAACAGCTGGGGCAGCTCGTCAAGTCGGCATTTGCGCAGGAATCTGCCCGCACGGGTAATGCGGCTGTCGTTTTTTACAGTGACCTGAGTGCCCTGCTTTTCTGCATCGGATACCATAGTGCGGAACTTGAAGATATAGAAGCTTCTTCCGTATTTGGTGACACGTTTTTGCAGGAAAAACACCCTGCCCCGGGAATCACACTTGATCCATATCGCAATTATCAGCATAAAGGGCAGGCATATCACCGTCATTATAAGTGCTGTTATGAAGTCAAAGCACCTCTTGATGACAAGACTTACGGTCTTATGGGACAGAGCCTCATAATAAGGACGAAGCTCCTCGGTGCGGAACTCTTCCGGCAGCTTTTCCCATTTCTTCACAGGCGGTCACCCCCATTGTTACGATTGCTTGGGACAGCTTAATCGGCGCTGTCTGACTTGTTATCGGTCTTGGCAGCGTTGTCTGCTGCGGTATTGAGGTTTTCTCTTGCCACGGCAAGCATAAGCTTGATGCGGTTTTCCTGGTTTACTCTCGGTGCGCCGGGATCATAGTCGATGGCTACGATGTTGGCACGCTCGTCACGCTGCTTTATCCTGCGGATCATGCCCTTGCCGTTTATGTGGTTAGGCAGGCAGCCGAAGGGCTGTGTGCAGACGATGTTTTCAAAGCCTGACTCTACAAGCTCCAGCATTTCTCCGGTGAGGAGCCAGCCTTCGCCCATTTTGCTTCCATAGCCAACTACACCCCTGACCAGCTCCTTGGTGTGCTGATATCTTGTTATGGGCTTGAAGCCGTGCTTGGTCTGGGCATCGATGACGAGATTTTCATAGTCGGTGAGGAAGTCCATGAGCTTTTTGACCACGATAAACTTTGCTCTGCTGCCGCCGTAGAGCTTATAATCCTCCAGACGGTTATCTACCTTGAACATGGCAAAGCCGAGAATGCCGGGGAGATTTATCTCACAGTCCTGTTCACGCAGGAAGCGTTCGAGATTATTGTTGCCAAGTGCTGCGTATTTGACATATATTTCACCTACGACTCCGACCTTGATCTTCGGGGTCACGTTTTTCTCGATCTTTGAGAAATCCTCGGCTATCTTGTCCAGATATTTTGCAAGCTCCGTCCTCTTGAAGCCATGCCCCTCAGACAGTATTATGGTGAGCCGCTTTGTCCACAGGTCAACCATGGCATCACAGTCGCCCTTGTTGACCTCGTAGGGGAGCACCTGATTATATATGCTCATTATGAGATCGCCGTAGAGACCTGCAGCGGCTATCCTTCTGAGCAGGGGCAGAGTGATATTGAAGCCGGGGTTCTTTTCCATGCCGGACATATTGAGTGAGATCACGGGTATCTTATCATATCCGGCTTTGATAAGAGCCTTCCTGAGCAGGTGGATATAGTTTGAGGCTCTGCAGCCGCCGCCGGTCTGGGTGAGCAGCAGGGCGATCTTGTTGACGTCGTATTTTCCGCTCTGGACAGCGTGGATGAGCTGGCCTATTGTGAGTATCGCAGGATAGCAGGTATCGTTATGGACGTATTTCAGTCCTACCTGGGCGATCTCAGGGCCGTCTGTTTCCAGCAGCTCCACCTTGTAGCCGAACTTTGAGAAGATATTCTTGATTATATTGAAATGTATCTTTGCCATCATGGGAAAAAGAATGGTATATTCCTTTTTCATTTCCTTGGTAAAGAGAAGTCTGCCTGATTTATCATATACTAATTTTGCCATCATATACTCCTTTCATTCAGCGGCGGCAAGCTGCCGGCGCTGAGTACCCCAAGGGCACTTGTTTCACTGCGCCTGCGCTCCCTGCTTCGCAATGATAGTTGCTTCGATTCGATAGTTTACTTTCTGCCATACGAAAGCAAGAACTGCGATCAGTCAACTAAGAGATCAGATATTCTGCCCCCGTGAACACCGTTTTCGGGGGTGCGGGTCTCCAGTGGAGACCTCTGCGGACGGCAGAAGCGCCGACCGAGCCGACAGGTGAGAGCAGGGGGACTTTTTACGCAAAAGTCCCCCTGACCGGAGGTTATTCGTCGAGAGCTGCAAGGAGGCTGCGCAGACGGATCTTTACAGCGCCGAGGTTGGTGATCTCGTCTATCTTGATCTGGGTGTATATCTTGTTGTGGCGCTCAAGTATCGCTCTTACTTCATCGGTAGTGATGGCGTCAACTCCGCAGCCAAAGGATACGAGCTGCACCAGGTTCATGTCCTTCTGCCTGCTGACATACTCCGCAGCGGCATACATCCTTGAATGATATGTCCACTGGTTGAGCACTCCGGTGGTGCGCTTCTTTTCGTTTACGCTCACTACGTCCTCGGATACGATGGCTACATCAAAGCTGGTGATGAGCTTGTCGATGCCGTGGTTTATCTCAGGATCGGCGTGATAGGGGCGGCCTGCAAGTACAATGATGCGCTTCTTTTCCGCTCTTGCCTTGTCTATGATCTTCTGGCCGTAGAGACGTATCTTTTTGAGATATTCTGCATATTCTGCATAGGCTGCGGCTGCGGCTTCCTTTACCTCACGCAGGGTAATATCCGGATAGAGCTTCTGCAGCTCTGCACATATCTTCTTCGGGAAGTCCTTGGGCCTGTGTATGCCCACAAACTCGTGGAAGAACTTTATATTTTCGATCTCACGCACGTTGGCGGAGATTACCTCGGGATAATATGCCACCACAGGACAGTTGTAATGGTTGTCGCCTAAGTGCTCATCAAAATTGTAGGACATACAGGGATAGAAAATGCTTTTAAGCCCGTTGTCCAGGAGCCACTGCACATGACCGTGGATGAGCTTTGCCGGGAAGCATACGGTATCGGAAGGAATGGTCTGCTGACCTTTGAGATAAAGCTTCCTGTTGGAGAATGGAGAGGTGATGACCTCAAAGCTGAGCTTTGTCAGGAAGGTGTGCCAGAAGGGAAGCAGCTCAAACATATTCAGTCCGAGAGGTATGCCGATCTTGCCCCGCTTGCCTTCTACGGGTGTGTACTCCTTGAGGAGACGGAGCTTGTATTGATAGATGTTCATGCTGTCATCGGGGGATTTTTTGGTGACAGGCTTTTCACAGCGGTTGCCGGCGATGAACTTTCTGCCGTCGTTGAAGGTGTTGACGGTGAGACGGCAGTTGTTGCTGCAGCCTCCGCAGTTGATGGAACGTATCTCGTGGCGGAAGGCCTTGAGCTGATCGCTGGTGAGTATGGTGGAACGGCTTTTGGAGCCGGTTTTCTGCATTGCATAAAGGGCGGCACCGTAGGCACCCATGAGTCCGGATATTTCGGGACGGATGACATTGGTGCCCATTTCCTGCTCAAAGGCTCTCAGCACCGCAGTGTTGAGGAAGGTCCCTCCCTGAACCACGATCTTCTTGCCAAGCTCTGAGGGGTTGGCAACACGGATGACCTTATAGAGTGCGTTTTTGACGACGCTGAGACAGAGTCCTGCGGAAATATCCTCGATGGTCGCACCGTCCTTCTGAGCCTGCTTGACAGAGGAATTCATAAACACGGTGCATCGTGAACCCAGATCTACAGGCTGCTTTGCAAGCAGTCCCAACTTTGCAAATTCCTCGGAGGAATAGCCCAGGGCGTTTGCAAAGGTCTGGAGGAAGGAGCCGCATCCTGAGGAGCAGGCTTCGTTGAGGAAGATGTTGTCGATGGCGCCGTTTCTTATCTTGAAGCACTTGATATCCTGTCCGCCTATGTCGATTATAAATTCCACGTCGGGCATGAAGCTCTTGGCGGCTGTCAGGTGGGCGATGGTCTCTACCACGCCGATATCCACGCCGAAGGCGTTTTTGATGATCTCCTCGCCGTAGCCGGTGACTGCGGCTCCTGCGATCCTGATATCCGGAGATATCTCATAGACGTGCTCTAAGAAGCTCTTGACTATGGGCACAGGATTACCGCTGTTGGAGAGGTATTCTGAATAAAGCAGGGTGCCGTCCTTGGCGGTCACCACCGCCTTTACCGTGGTGGAGCCTGCGTCTATGCCGATAAAGGTCTTGCCGGTATAGGTTTTGAGATCCCCTCGCTTGATGGTGGCCTTTGCGTGTCTTGCAAGGAACTCGTCAAGCTCCTCCTGGCTTTTGAACAGGGGCCTGTTGAAGGCAAAGTTGCCTGAGCCTCTGTAAACTGAGATCTTTTCAATGGTCTTGTCAAGGTCTATGGTTTTTTCGGCACAAAGGGCGGCGCCCATGGAAACATAGTAGAGAGAGTTTTCCGGACAAAGACCGGTGGTCTTGAGGGACTTGTCAAAGCTTTTGCGAAGCTGGGGGATAAAGGTCAGCGGGCCGCCGAGGTATACGATGTTGCCCGTGATCTCTCTGCCCTGAGCAAGCCCGGCAATGGTCTGGTTGACAACAGCGCCGAATATGCTTGCGGCAATGTCGGTCTTTTTTGCTCCCTGATTGAGCAGGGGCTGAATGTCCGTCTTTGCAAAAACTCCGCACCGGGAAGCAATGGTGTATATTTTTTCATGCTTTTCGGCAAGACCGTCCAGCTCCTCTATCGGCACATTCAGCAGGGTCGCCATCTGGTCGATAAAGGCACCCGTACCTCCTGCGCAGGAGCCGTTCATGCGGACCTCCATGCCGCCGGAGAGGAACAGTATCTTTGCGTCCTCGCCTCCCAGCTCGATTATGACATCCGTTTCCGGAATGTAGGTCTTTGCAGCCACCCTTGTGGCGTAGACCTCCTGTATGAAATCTATGCCGCAGACGTCCGCCACACCCATGCCTGCCGATCCCGACATGGCTATAAGGGCATTGTCAGCCTCAGGCAGCTCACGGCGGAGCTGCCTGAGAAGCTCGGAGATCTTTTCCGTTATCTGTGAGTAATGTCTTTCATAGGTCTTGTATATTAGCTTGCCGTTTTCGTCCAGAGCGGTGCATTTTACCGTTGTGGAGCCGATATCCAGTCCTATTCTTATCATTGTTGCACTTCACCTCTTGATCTGAGCGCTTATGCGGCTCTTGTCATCATGTTCTGAGCTACTGTCAGGGCGGATACATCTGTTTTTACAGAAGCACTGCTGCGATAAGCTCTTCAGCTCTGAGGAGTGCAGCCGTCTCATCTGCTCCGCTGCACTCTACGGTGATCTCGGAGCCGTACTTGATGCTGGCTGCCATTATTGAGAGCAGGCTTTTTGCGTTGACCCGTTTTTCCTTAAAAACGATGGTCACGTCGCTGTCATATTTCAGCATTTCGTTTGCGAACACCCCTGCAGGACGCATATGCAGTCCGATGGGGCACTTTATTGTCATAGTTTCCGATACCATCTCTCACCCTTCTTTTCATTTTCCTTTTTTGCTGCAGGCCATGCTTGCCATACAAACGTCTTTCCGATCAATTATACTACATTTTCGCAGCTTTTACAAGAGCAGCGGGGAGGGTGTGACGACAAAAAATATGGTAACATCAGGATTTTTTATGTGAAACCGTGTCAGCTTAAAGCAAAAGCCCAAAGAGAGGATGATCTGCCGCCTCTCTCTGAGCCGTGCTGCATTATTTTAGTAACCGCTTTTAGTCAGTGCTTACTTTATTTCAGTGAATCTCATTCCTCAAGATATTTTCCTATCACCGCATAGTGGGAGTAGGGGGTGATCTCTGAAGCCTTGTGCTTCTCAAGCTCTGCATCATACAGCTCTCTGAGCATTTCCTTTGTCAGGCTGCCGCTGTATTTTGACTTTTTCAGCAGCAGACCGAATGCCGCCAGCAGTGCCGCAGTGTCAGCGTTGTCCGCCTGAGCTGTGTCAATCTCGCTGAGCTGTACGGAGTGGGTCATCACAAGATTCTTGTCATCCGTAGATTTGTAGTGCACCTCAATAAAGGCAAATTCCTCCGACCAGCCGTCTGAGCTTATCTTTACATAGCGGCTCTGGTATTTCTGGTTTGCCTTGCCTCGTTTATACTCTATGAGGGCGACCACATTGTGTTCTGAGCCAATGCCGTCAACGGCCTTTGTTGTGTCGTGGAACTCCTGCTGTGTGAGCATCCTTGCATCATAGCCTATCAGACGGTATTCGCTGACGTATTCGGGATTCATCTCCACGGAGATCTTTACGTCCTTTGCGATAGTCACCATGCTTGAAAGCAGCTTTTCTGACAGGCAGTCAAGTATGTCTCCCGGTGAGGACACAAAGGTATAGTTGCCGTTGCCGTTGCGGGCAAGAGCCTCCATCTTGTTGTCCTTGAAATTGTTTTCGCCGTAGCCCACTATGGAGAGATATATGCCCGTCTCACGTTTGTCATAGATATATTTTTCCAGCCCGCCGGTGGAGGTTATGCCGAAATTGAAGTCTCCGTCGGTGAAGATGAATACACGGTTTATGTCCTCCTCACGGAAGTTATCTTTAAGATATGTGTAGGCGTCCTCAAGGCCCCTGCTGCCGTTTGTGCAGCCGCCTATGCCGTCAATGCTGAGTATGGCGTTTACAAGCTCGTCACGGTTTCCGCAGGGAAGCTTCTTTACTACCGTGGTGGTATCATCGCTGTAGGCTATGATGGAGAGGATATCTCCCTCCCTCAGCTGAGCCATGATGGAAGCCATGGACATCTGCACGAGTATCCATTCGTCGTCCATGCTGCCGGATACATCCACAAGCATAGCAAGGTTGCGGCGGACTCCCGCATCGGCTTTTCTTGCCTTGAAGCCAAGGAACAACAGCTCTGAATCCTTGTTCCAGGGGCAGGGACAATGCTCAGTGCTGACGCAGAAGAGCGAGTCATCTGCGGGTGGGGACAGCTGGTAGGAATAGGAGTTTACTATTTCCTCGACCCTGACAAAGTCGCTGTCAAGAGGCTTTTTGCGGTTAATTCTGCTGCGGATATAGGTCCATGAGGCGGTGTTGACGTTTGCGGAGAAAATGACCTGTGCCTGATCCAGCGGACTGTGGATCTCGTTTTCGGGGCGGGAATTTGTCTCTGCGGTATCAAACTCTGCCGGCTTCGATAACGGTAAAGGAGCAGGCATGGGGGCTTCCTGCATGGCCATGGGCGCACACATATCCTCCACTACCTCAGCTGAGGCGCAGGCTGCTGCTCCGCCCATGAAGGCTCTGTTGGATGGGGCACCGGATTTTGCAGAGCTGTGCATCATTGCCGTCATACTCTGGAAGAATCCCCTGAGCCCTCCCGGTGCGGGACTGCTATCATTGAAAGAGCTGCGGTAGTTCAGGCGAAACCTCCAGCTTTCGGAGTAACCCGCATCGGGGGTCACATCGATATCCGCCTTAAAGCAGCTTGAGCAGAGAAGCTCGGTCTGCTCGTCGCTGTAGCCGAGTGTCTTGTAAAAAACCTTCATTTCCTCGTATTGTTTATCATTCATACGGTAGAACTTGCTGTAATTATTTTTATTTCTTGTCATGCTGCTGCACCTCCGTTTTGTTTGCACTATTTTATCATATTTTTTAACATTTGTAAATAAATTTATGATATCGCCTTATGACTCGGGGCACTGTACAAAGCTGTTGACATAAGTGCTGTCAGAATTTATAATTAAATCAGTGTCAGGGGCTTTGACCGCATTTTGCTGCTGACCGAAAGGATGATAACTATGGAAAACAACACGGTACTTGAATATTACAAAAGGATAACCGTAATAACCGACAGGTTCCGCAAGGGCAGGAGGATAGCTGTCCTGGGAGAATCAAAGGGCTATATGGAGTTCCTTGAGAAATATTGCGGTATAACGGATTATATCAGGATAACCACCGTCAGGAAGAAAGCCGGGGAAAAGCTTACTTATATCGGTGACATAAAGGATCAGAGTGATGAGTATTATATCATAGTTCCTAAGTTTACTAAGGATCTGGATATGCAGATAAGGCTTTTCAAAAACGGCTACGATGATTATGAGGGCTGCTTCTTCCTCAATCACGGCAAGATATGGATAGCCAAGGGAACAAAGGACTATACCGATAATTATGGCAATCATGTGAGCGCTCCCAGCTGCGAGGTCGTGCTGGAGGACTATGTCTGCAACGCACAGATCAATGTGGATGAGTCCTGCGAATTTGGTACGGACGCAAGGATCGTGGCAAAAACCTATGGGGGCTGTTCTGTTGACATAGGAAAGAACTGCGCCTTTGAGGACGGCGTGACTATGACTGTTTTTTCTGACGGAGAGATCAGCATTGGCAGAGGCACCAGGTTCGTAAGGGATACGGAGATAATAGTCCTTGGCGGTATGAGGCTCAGCGTCGGCAAGGATTGCCTTTTCTCCTTCGAGATCAAGATCTATTGCGGTGACGGTCATTCCATCTTTGACCTTGTGGAAAAGAAGCGCCTTAACCCCCAGATCAAGGGTTCACCTAAAAACGTGATCTCCATAGGCGATCATGTCTGGGTGGGTATGCGGTCCATTATCCTCAACAGAACCGTCCTGGGCAAGTGCGACGTGGTGGGCGCAGGCTCTCTCGTTAAGGGTGAATACCCCAACAACTGCATTGTTGCCGGCACTCCTGCCAGGGTCATCAGGAAGGACATCACCTGGTCAGCAAACTCTCTCAGGGAAAATCTTGACGGTATGCCTGAAAGCTATCTTATGATGACTGAAGAGGCGGGACAGGACGACAAAAAAGAATAAAAGCATATTTTCTCCATGAGTATCATGCTTGTTTAGCCCTCCCTGTTACGGGAGGGTGTTTTTTTGGGCAAAACACAATAAAGCTTTGGAATCTGTGCTCGCATTTGTGATAAATACTTGCCAATGTTCAAAAATAGTGGTGCAATATACAAAAATGAACAACAGAGGCGAGACAATGACAAAAAATGAGTTTACACTGCTGTATACCCTTTTTAAACAGGGTATACAGCCTTTTCGTGGAGTGTCGGCGGCCAGCGGACTTTCTTGGTATGTGTGGGCTCTTTACCGTGAGCACTGCGGTGCGGTAATGGGAGAGAGTCTCTATAACTGGCGGCTTATGGCATTAAGGTATTCCGGATATCTTGTAAAAGAGTATTCGCTGTCAAAATAAACAACGAAGGTCAAAACAATGGAAAAGTCTATCGAAGAACTGATCACAGAGGAAACCGAGCAACGGCTTAGGGAAATGGAGCAGGAGGGCTATGAATATCCGCCCCGTGCCACAAAGGCCGACGCAGTATTTATCATTGTGGGCATAGTCGTGTGTCTGGCGCTTATAGTTTTGTGTATGACTGGGGTGATAGTATAATGCCAAAGATGTCTCATTCGGAATATATCCGTCGGGAGACCGTCACCGGAACGGTGCCCATGCTGCGGAAGGAACGTCAATACGGCTTCTGGGACTTGTTTCTGACCACCAGCGGCTTTTCGATTGCCACCTGGTGCTACACTCAGGGGGCTTATGTTGCTCAGTATCTGAGCTTTCAGCAAATGCTGATCAACATTTTCTGCTTCAATATTGTCTGGATACTGATCGAGTGTATCCCAGTATTTTTTGCCGTGCGCTATGGCATTGACCTCTGGGTATGGCTGCGCTCGGTTCTTGGAAAAAAAGGCGTTGCTATTCTGGCTACGGTCATTTCTATGGCGAACTTCGGCTGGTATGCGGTGGATTCCAGGCTCTTCGGAATGTCGATGATAAATCTTTTCGGCGGCTTTGGCATTACCCTGGACGAAGGCTTTTGGATACCGGCTCTTGGTGTGCTGTGCGTTGTACTGGGCACACTGATAGCTCTGGGGGGACCCACCGTTATCAAGTGGACGAACCGTATTCTTGTTACGGCACTGCTTATAGTCGGATTTGTTGTGGTGATGATATGCTTTACCAGTGTTCCTTTGGGAGATTTCTTTAACTATCAGCCCACAGCGAGCATTTATGACACCAGGCTGGGCAATTTTATGCTGTCGGCAGAGGGTAATGTAGCCTTTGCCTTTTCATGGTCAACACAGGCTCTTGTGCTGCCCCGTCTTGCAAAAACCGAAAGAAGCGGATACTGGGCCACATCCCTTGCCTACGGAGTAGTAGCACCATTCTTTGTGGCGGCGGGCGGAGTAATGGCTATTGCCATGTTCCTCAAGACAGGTGCCTATGTGGACGATCCCACAAAGATGCTTGCGACACTGGCAGGTCCCGGTGTATCACTGCTCAGCCTGCTGATGGTTGCCTTTGCAAATATTGGCACTCAGGGTACCGGCTCCTATGTTAACTGCATGATAATCAAAAGCGGAATTCCTCGGCTCAGCTATCGGCTGCTGGTGATACTTGCCATGTTCTATGTAAGCGCACTGACGATCTGGGGCTGGGTCATGGACAATTTCGGAAGCTTTATCTCCTGCGCCGCATACATCCAGGGGCCCATCATCGGAATGGTCGTGGTTGACTACCTGATAGTCAAGCGGCGGAAGATATCCCTGAGGGGGCTTTATGGGCTGGGGGACCATCACGAGTATGACTTTACTCATGGCTTCAATTTAGTAGGGCTTGCCTGCATAGTCATAAGCTTTGTGAGCTGTGTGCTGTTTGTTTACGACCCGCTGAACCAGGTCATCAAAAGCCCCATATTCCTTGCGCTGACAGGCAGCGGTTTTACTGCCGTATGCGGAGGCCTTCTCTACTGGATAGCAAGCATCACTCCTCTTAAAAAATATATGCACCTTACGTCCACGGACTGAGCCTTGTGCGACAGAGTCCTTTTTAGGCAGATAAAGAAAAACGGTCTGATTTCCTGGGAAATCAGGCCGTTTGTTTATGCAGAGGTGGTTTCAGGGGAAGTCTGTTGATTTTCCGGTGTGGGGTCTTCATCAGGCTGTTCAGAGTCTTTTTTGATTGAATCAATTATGTAGTCGGCTATGCGTTTGGCTGAATCTCCTCTTACCGCCCAGGTCTCGTCCCTTGCTGTTTTGAGAGCTTCACGGAAGGAGCTGTCCTGAAGTACGTTGTCGATAAGAGCCTTGAGATCACCAAGGTCATCTTCGGTGAGAGGCTTGCCGATCTTTGGCAGGGTGGTAAAGGTCCACAGCTCATCGTCCAGCCAGCAGGCGTCATAGGGCGATTTGTCATATTCCGTATCGCCGTAAATGACCGGCTTTCCGAATATCAGGGCATATTCAAATATAACTCCCGAAAAGTCGTATATCATTATATCAGATCGCCGCAGTACCTCAAAATTATCATTGTCACGGTTCCAGCTGAGATGTTCGTTCTCCGGGTATTCCTGCATGAGCTTTTCCATAAGTTCCTTTTCGGACACAAAGGACTGAGGATGAGGGCGGACAATAATGTCGTAACCGGTCTTGCACAGGGCTGCGATGATGTCTCCACCGAATCTTCCAAAAAGGCTGCTGCTTCCCCAGGAAGGAGCCAGCAGTACGGTAGTGGGATGCTCGGGCAGAGGAGGGGACTGTTCGAGACGTGCCTGAAGGCTGTCAAGTGATGGCAGTCCTGTCAGTATCAGCTCTTTTTCCGGCAGACCGCGCTTCTGCTCAAGCTCCCTTATCTGAGCTTTTTGATACTCTCCTGAGAGCAGGACAGCATCATAATAATCAAGTCCGAACATCCTGTACATGGCGGCATCGCTGGGAGCGTGGAGCACATGTACATAACGGCCCACTCCCTTGGAGCGCTTCCACTGGTAAACATCCACTCCCGGGGTGGAGGAAAGCAGCACGTCGGCTTTAAGGTGGTTCATGCTGGCATAGGCACGGTTGCCCTCTCCGATAAACTCACAGGTGACATATTCGTATTTTTTTGCAGTGCAGGATCGTCCGGCGAAGCGGTAAAATAGGATATATGCTCCCGACGCTTCTCAAACTCATCACATATAGGTTCAAACAGGTTCCAATAGCGCTTGCTGTCGGTAAATATCGCAACAGATATCTGCTTTTTTTCTCTTTTTCCGGCTTTTGCACCGCCTGTGGTAAAAAAGCGCAGCCGTGAAAAAGCGCTGCGAAGCAGGTATATTCCTGCACTGAGAGCGCCGATCAGAATAGTGAACAGCATACTGCCGGTGCCGGGATCTATGTATAGGTTCATATAAGCAGCTCCGTTTCAAATGGACAGGGACAGGTCAATGAAAGCCTGCCTTTTTCCAGTTGTTTTTATCAAAAATATTTTTTTGGACAGAATACCATTCTGCGGGAATAAAGGTGTTTCCGTTATTTGTTTTGATATCACTTATCACAGACATAGTGACAAGCTGTGGGTCTTTTTTTGCATCGTCGTTAATGGGCTTGCCGGTGGCCGGATTTACCGGATTTTCGATAATGTTTTTAAAGGCAAGGATGGGAGTATCTGCCTCGGTCATAAATGTATCGTCAACGGTAAAGCCCTTGCTGTTGAAATCCTTGACAAGAAACAGCGGGTTAAAATAGGAGATATCGTAGATGTCATCAAGTATCAGTTCATCAAATACTCCTATGGGCGCTGCGTGGTCAGCGATAATGATGATCCTCGTGTTATCATAGACACCGTTCTTTCTCATCTCATTGAACCATTCACCCAGGCGCAGCATGGAGGCCATATTAACATGGTAAGTAGTGAAATGCCCGCTGGTCTCGATGTCATAATATACTCCGTTTAGGGTAAATCGATCCTTGTGAGTGAGGTCGTATTCTGTATTGTCAAGGTAAGGGTCGGGAACATAGTCGGGTTCTCTGAGGAACACAGGCTCGTGTGTCGTGGTGTTGCTCATCATAAGGAAGGTGCCTTTTTCGGTTTCTTCTGCGGATGTAATGGAGGGCAGGGCTTCCAGCACACTGTAGCTGTTGAGGAAGGCAAGGTGATAGTTTGTGGTCTTCTTTTCATCCTCCGGAGTCAGGGAGGATTGATAGTATTTGCTGCCCTGATAGAGCCATGCCTGCATGAAGCAGGGGGCAGATCTCATGATACCGTAGCAGAAGAAATTCCTTGCCCATGATCTTTCCAGCTCCTCTGACCTTTCCGAGAGCCATTGTTTGTTAAACTGTCCCTGTTCGGAATTATAGGCCTTTATGGAGGGGCTGTCGTCGTAAATGCTCAGGTCAGGGACCCAGCCGTAATTTGCATAGGTGGGTTCTATAACCGTTACGTCAAAGTTGTTGTCGTCAAACAGCAGGGGCATGACACGGAGGGATTCGTTCTGTTTTTCCATAAGGGATAGCTCCGGGCGGGCGTTCATCTGTGCAGGTGTATACTCATAGCCGCCGTAGATGGGAGGCGTGCAAAAATTGGTGTTTCGAGCGTAGCACAGAGCATTGCGGTAATAAGTGAAGCCGTCAAACATTTCCTTCAGTTCGGGCTTTTCCTGCATCATGAACGGCACGAAGCATCCAACGGCCCGATCCATCATGATCACGATAACATTCTGCTTTGTTTTGCTCAGATTTATCAGTTTGCCGTTATTCGCTTCAAGGGCGTCGTTGGTGCGCCCTACATTTTCCACAGCCTTATGTATCTTTTCGTCAGAGGCACGTATACGAATCACATTGCTGATGGTCATTCCGGTGACGGCCAGACAAAGCACAAGATAGATACTTCTGACGATCCGCTTGTTCTTTTTCCGGATCAGGAGCAGCAGGACGGCTGCTGCAGAGAGCACAAGCAGATTGATGATGGTTTCTGCGGTGCTGAATACAAGAGGATTATCATATTCCAGATCTGATGACATGGTGCCCAGCCGTGTGCCGAAGAAGACACTGTTGATAGCGGCAAATCCCGACATGACCCATATCAGTATTCCTGCAAACCACCTTGCGCGGCGGTTCATAAGATAGTAGAAAATGCCGAACCATATCAGGAACATTCCTGAGGCAAGCAAAAAGGAATTTACAAGGTGGAGCAGAGGGTCGTTATATTCTGCGAAAAACACAAACTCTTCAGGTGAAGATGCGATAACCGCTGATGGAGTAAGCAGACCGGTGATAATTGTCATTATCAGACAGCCCGCAAGGAATAATCCGTTGTGGGGCGAAGGATCCTTTTTTCCGGTCCTGAGTTTTGCCAAAGGCCCCTTTAGTAAGGGCAAGAGTACAGGTACAAGCAGAAGCAGACCTATATCGACCAGGGGCATTCCGTCCCGGAAGGTTTTCTTTGGTAATACGATGCCACATATCATAAACCCAAGACTGACTGACATGATAGCTATATTTATGATCTTACGGTTGTGGATCTTAGTAACAAGGTTTTTGACAAGGGAGAAGAGATTGTTTACTGTCCAGTAGAGTACCAATCCTGAGGGTGAATCGTACAGCAGCACGAGAAACAGCGCCGCCATGGCATAAAGCTGGATTTTATCCTTTGCCCGCAGTCCCCTTGTATAGATCGCACCGGAGATAATATTGATGAGGGTCATTATGATAGGCAGGATGTTTATGGTCCATCCGCCCATCGTCAGCAGACCATCGGGCTTGCTCATGTCGCTGATAAAAGCAAATGAAGTATTCAGATCACCCAGACTTGACAGATAAGAGTAAGCAGCAATAAAAAAAGGAACCTCAAGCACAAGTGGCAGCATACCTTTTAGCGCATGATAGGGCTTATATCCGCATTGACGGTAGTAGGTCTGCAGCATCATAAAGCGTTCGTTGCCGGAGAAGGTTTTTTTATGTGGCGGACCCAATGCTCCATCTGTTTTTCTTTGGCACGTTCGGCGTCCTGTATGGCATCTGCCTGCCGATAGAGAGGCAGATGCAGGAGATTGATGACCAGCCCGAGAAATATTATTGCCATACCGGTGCTGTTAGTAAACAGCTTTGCATAGTAATATACAAACTCATAGATCAGCTGCAGAGGGGCGATAAGCAGCTGGTTATGGATATGAGAAAACGACATTATAAGCACCTCGACAGTTACTTTGATCACTGTGTATAGTGGTTTATACACAACACTTAATAATTTTATACCAGGATTTGACAAATTTCAATAAAAATTATGATAAGCGTCAAATGTGACCCCAAAATAAGAAAAAAATTAAAAATACCTCTTGCATTTTGAGAAAACTTATGATATCATATACGAGTACCTCAAAGCAAGGGTATATGCGCCGGTAGCTCAGCCGGATAGAGTGACTGGCTACGAACCAGTAGGTCGGGGGTTCGAGTCCCTCCCGGCGCGCCAAACTAATGTATGGTTTTAGCATGAGGCAAGGAAATTGAATAGGTTTTCTTGCCTTTTGTTTTACCATTTTAGTTGGATTTCTCGTTTTGAGGATGATTATCCTCTGATAGATACATAAATATTGTTGTGTAGCTATCAGAAGATAATCTCTGCCAAGATTATCTTCAATAACACAGGTTATCTTATCCTTATCCTGATGTTGGGTGCTGTCGGGTACTCGCCGGTGGTTTCACCACATCGTATTGAACAGGTTTGTTAGCCTTACCAAGTAGTCAAGGTAGCAACAGAATGGCGATCTGTTGGCTCGCTCGACCATTTGAGTATGGTGTCGTGGCAAAACTGTTATGATACCGTTGTATTTTCGCTTGTGTTATGTATTCAGTTGTAGGTCTAAGAGCAAAGAGTCAAGTTGTTCATTGCTCTTATGTCAGAACACAGACGGAGGTCTATGCGCTGACATAAAGGCAAGTGTAACAAAAAAGAATGCCAAGTCAATACCAGTAGCTTTCCACGCAAAAAGGCATTGACTTGACAAACATATATCCAAAAGGCATAAATAGCCTGTTTGGGCATCAGAAATTCGTCGGAGGTACTGGGAATACCTTTGCGAGTGAGCCTGTCGTTTAATTGGTGGTTAAGCGATGGGCTTTTGGTGTTTGTAATTTTAACTAACCACTAATTATATTACAGCATCAAAATTAGTTTGTCAATACAAAAATCTGAAATTCAACAATTTTATTATTCGTTTTTTACCTATTATCAACTCAAAGGAACTATTGTATTATGCTGAATTTTGCTTACAGGTGTTCCTTGTTTCGTATAAAGATGTTATAATATGAGTATAAAACTTATGACAGGAAGTGATCAGAGTTGAAAGAGTATATCCTTATTGCAGGAGTAAACGGCACCGGAAAATCAAGCTTCAGAGGTGTACTTGAAGGACAGGGAGTTCCTTTGGGTCATATCGTTGATCCTGATCTTATTGCTAAGCAAAACAGTTTTAATGAGCTTGCTGCCGGAAAACAGGCTGTCAGAGAAATACAGAATTGTCTAAAAAACGGTGAAACCGTAACTCAGGAAACAACTTTGTCAAGTCATCAGGTCAGAAAATCAATCATCAAAGCTAAAGAACAAGGCTATAGAATAGTAATGTATTATATTGGTCTGAATACGAAGTACGAAAGTATCTATCGTATTGCCAATCGTGTCAGAAAGGGCGGACACGATATACCACCTGATGATGTAATCAGGAGATTTACACATCGTTTTGAAGCACTCGACAGAATTGTACCGTTATGCGATAAAGTCATATTTTATGACAACGACAACGGCTTCATCAAGGTTGCAGAAATAACGGACGGAGCATTCCATTATACAAACGGTTATCGTCCCGATTGGATAGTGGAGTATTATAACTGCTTTATATCAGAATAAATATTTAAGAAGTCAACAGGTCAGACAGGACATATTGTCTTGTCCCCTGTTGGCTTCTTTTTTTATGCCATTTTACCGTCAGAGAAAGAAAAATCAATCATTCTCTGT
>CACXMR010000036.1 GCA_902768825.1 uncultured Ruminococcus sp. | reverse complement strand
GAAAGTTGCTCTGAGCATATAATTCAGTGTCCGCGTGTTGATAATAAACTATGAATCGCGAGGGTGCATTTTCGGCTTGAACACAGAGCGGAACGCAGTGAAGCGAACCCCGCGAATTGGGAGCGCAGGCTCTGCGCCGCGAACAGGGGTCCAGCGTCACGCCGGCGGCGCAAACGCACCCATCGGGTGATAATCAAAGAATAAAACTATTTCATGTGGAGAGTAAAAACAATGTCCCGACAGCCTCAAAAAACTGAGACAGGAGTGATTTATCAGTGAAAGGAACACTTTCTATTGACCAGAATAAATCATTTGACAGGATAAGAAACTTAAAATGGTATCTCCCGGTGCTTTATTATATGACGATAGTAATGTGCCTGCTGAGCTTAGTCCTGTCGATGCTCAGACCCATGGATACGCTGCCCGGCAAATGGGCGATGTATGTGGGGGTTGACGTTATCGGGATGGGCATATGCGTTGCAATGTTTAAGGGCTGTCTCACAGGACGGGACAGCAACGGGGATATGACCTTTTTGTTTGCGACTATAATCTTTGCAAACGGAGTGCTTTTGTTTTTGGATGAATGTTCCGGAATAATGCAGGGGCTTCCTAAGCTGCGGGCAATGATTATTATTGTCAATATCGGGATTTTTATTTTCATCCCGCTGCTGATGTATAGCTTCTGGCGTTATGTCAGAGTCGTTGCGGATCTGGACTTCTTTCTGCCTAAGCGGCTCATAATGCTCCTGCAGATACTGATAGTTCCTTTGACTATTGTATGCTTTGTCAATCTTTTCTTTCCGTTCAGCTTTTCTGTCAGCGAAGAGGGAATCTCAAATTATGAGGTCGGATGTGTAGTAACATTTGCTTATGCCCTTGTGGCAGCAGTGGCCATACTGACAGGACTGAGACATTCCAGGATAAGCAAAAGCCACAAAAGAGTAATAACACTGTTTTTTGGCGTACCCCTGATCTGCTCGCTGTTTGCACTGCCGCTTTTTGGTGCAACCCTGTGTCCGGCCTGATGATTGAATAAAATGTTGAAAAAAAAAGAGTTTTATGATATAATTTTATAAATGTTTTCGTTTTTGGTGAATTTTTGAGAAAAATGACAGACAAAGGAGTGTCAATATGAGCAGTATCATCGAGCGAATACAACAAAATGTTGCTGACTGTCCGGATCATGTGGTGATCGTGGATCAGGGAGAAAACAACAGCTTCACCTATGGTGAGTTTGACCTCTATGCCGCAAGGGTGGCGGCAAGGCTCAAAAAGCAGGGTGTTTCACGGGGAGACTTTGTGACTATCGAGCTTCCCCGAAACAAGGAGTATATAGCATCCATGTATGCTGTCTGGAAGGTGGGCGCCGCATTCGCACCCCTGTCTCCCGCATACCCGCCGGAGCGTCTTGAATTTATCCGGAATGACTGTGACGCAAAGGCCGTCATCAACGAAAAATTCCTGCGTGATATCGACAGGGAAGATCCCTTATACGAAACGGTCGCTTCTCTTCCTGAGGATCCCTCTCTGCTCATCTATACCTCAGGCTCCACAGGAAAGCCGAAGGGTGTTCTGCACACCCATGGCGGCATTGAGGATTCTATAGCAAGATATTCTGATTATGCAAAGCCCCCCCGTGGCTTCCGTGCCGCCCTTGGTGCGCCCTTTACCTTTGTTGCTTCGGTGCAGGGTGTATTCGCTCCCCTTTGTTCATGCCTTACGGCTTACCTCATGCCATATCAGGCAATGCGTGACCCTGTGCTCCTGGCGGACTATATCTATGAAAACAAGATCAACCGTACCTTTATCAGCCCCAAAATGCTGAAGGTGTTCAAGCCCAAGGGGGATTCCCTCAAGGTGGTTTATACGGGAAGCGAGAGGGTCAGCAACACCTACAGCGATGATTTTGAGATCATCGTCAGCTATGGTCAGACGGAATCCGCCGGCGCCGTAATGATGTTCCGGGTCGATAAGAAATATGACAACACCCCTATAGGAAAGCCCATCGGTGATATCCGCACCCATATCCTTGACGAAAACGGCAACGAAGCCGACGAGGGAGAGCTTTGCCTTGCGGGAATATTCGCCGACTGCTACCTCAATCTTCCGGAGCAGAGCGCAAAGACATTTGTTGACAACCCCTTTGCAGAAACAGACGGCTACAAAAAGCTCCTGAGGACCGGAGATATAGTGAAAATGGCAGAGGACGGCAATATAATCTATCTCAACCGCAAGGACTGGATGGTGAAGATCAACGGTCAGCGTGTTGAGCCGGGAGAGATCGAGGCGATCATCAAAAACACCGAGGGCATCCATGACGCCGCCATCAAGGACTTCAAAAACCAATACGGTCAGGTCTATCTTGTGGCGTATTATGTGGAAAACGCACCTATCAATGCCGATGACCTTAAAAGCGCCATATCCAAAAAGCTTCCGCCCTATATGATACCCGCCTTCTTTGTACGTCTGGACAAGCTCCCCGTCAACGCAAACGGCAAGCTTGACAGAAACGCTCTCATAGCTCCCGAAGCAGGCAATTTCAAGACCGATTATATCGCCCCCGAAACGGATATGCAAAGAGTGCTTTGCACTGCCTTTGAGGAAGTGCTCGGCGTTGAGAACGTGGGCATAGACGATGATTTCTTTGCTCTTGGCGGCGACTCCATCAAGTGCGCCATGACTGCCGCAAAGTGCGGAATATACAAGATATCCACCGCCGACATCTTTGCAGGCAAAACTCCCCGGATGATCGAGCGCCTGCTCATTCAGAAGGCATCGGCAAAGAGCCTTGTCAAAAAGGAAAAGAAAGCAAGGATATATCCCCTCACGCCCTCAGAGCGTGGAATGTATCTTGAACAGAAGCTGAACGAAAAGTCAGTGGTCTATAACCTGAACATTGCCGCAATCATCAAAGGCTCTGATATCGAAGCGGTAAAGAACGCCCTGAATGCCGTGTTCAAGGCTCACGAAGCCTTTACATCATACTATGGCGAGCAAAACGGCTTGCCCGTACGCATACTTTCGGATGACCTGCCGGAGATCGTTGAGAAGACTGCCGCATCCCGTGAAGAGGTCATAAGCATCATTGACAGCTATGCCGAGCCCTTTGACCTTAATACCGGAATACCCGTAAGACCCACGCTTTATTCCGTTGCAGACGGCAGTATAATACTCCATCTTGCCATACACCACATCGCTTTTGACGGCGGCTCTGCCAAAACCTTTGTCAGCGAGCTCATTGACGGCCTGAACGGCAAAGAGGTCACCGCTTCCGAGATAGACCTTTCTGACCTTTATGACGACAGCCTCGAAGCAAAATATGACAGCGGGCTAAAGTATTACAGAGAGATATTTGCTGACGGTGTGCCTGTCAACGAAATGCCCACCAAGGGCAAGCGTCCGAGAGTGCACCCCCTGTCCGACCGTGAAATAGATTTTGACATAGACAACGAAAAGCTGAAAGCCATTGACAACACCGCCCGCAAATACAGCGTGACAGAGTTTGAGCTGATCTTCTCGGCGGTGTCCATGACCCTGGGCAAATACACCTCATCGGAAGATGTAGTGCTGGGCATACCCACCAATATGCGCCCCAACGGTGCCGATAACGTCATCGGAATGTTCGTCAATACCGCTCCCGTCCGTGTGCGCCCCAAGAGAAGCGCAGAAATTCAGGATTACCTGCAGAGCGTCAGCGAAGCCGTGCGCAGTGTGACCTACGGTGCATATCTGCCCTTTGAGGACGTTGTTGCCGAGTTTGTCAAGCGGCGTGATGAGTCCCGCAACCCCATGTTTGACGTGAGTGTAAACTTCATGTGGAACCCGCCCGCCTACAGCAAAGACGGCCTGAGCGTCGAGATGTATTCACCCCTCCAGAAGATGAGCCGTGACATCGGCATAGTCATCCGCAAGGGCGCAAAGGGTCTCCACTTTATGGTGCAGTATTCCTCGGAGCTGTTTGAGGATGTATTGGTTAATTACTTTGTCGATCAGATGAGGTCTGCTATCGACCTTCTCGGCAATGCCAGAACGGTAAGAGACGCCCTCGCCCTGCCGGCAAATCAGAAGGCAGAGCTTGATAAATTCGCCGTAGAAGCCAGGGAAGACATTCCCATAACCCTTCTCCACAGGCTGTTTGAAAAGAGCGTTTCCGATAATCCCGACAAGACCGCCCTTATCGCTAAGGACGCTGTCCTTACATACACTGAGCTTAACCAAAAGGCCAATATCGTTGCCCACAACCTTATCGCCAGGGGCATCAAAACCGGCGACAGCGTTGCCCTGCTCCTGCCGAGAGAAAGCTGTTTCTTTGCCTGCCTGTTCGGCGTGAACAAAGCGGGAGCGGCGTTCATTCCCTGCGATCCGCAGTATCCCGCAGACAGGATAAACCATATCATTACCGACTCCGAAGCATCCTTCATCATCACAACCGCCGACAAGCTTGGGGATTATCCTGCCGACAAGGCTATCAACGTGGAAGAGATCACCACAGGCGACAATACCGATAACCCGGATGTGGAGATGAGCGACCGTGAGCTTAGCTATATGATCTACACCTCAGGCTCCACCGGAAAGCCCAAGGGAGTCATGCTCCGTCACAAGGGCATCTGCAACTATCTCACGCCCCATCCGGCAAACTCACACATCTATTATCTCAAAAATAATGTAAATACCTATCTTTCCGTGACGACTGTTTCCTTTGATATGTCCTTCAAGGAGCACACGGCGGCATTCTGCAACGGCAAGACCCTTGTTTTTGCAGGCGAGGACGAGATGAACGATCCCCGTGCCCTTGCGGAGCTGATGGAAAAGTATAGTGTTGACTGCATAAACGCCACACCCTCAAGACTCCAGCAGTATCTGGAATATGCTCCCTTCAAGGACGCTCTCTCAAAGTGCCGTCTTGTCATGTCCGGCGGTGAGGGCTATCCCATGTCCCTGCGTGACACCATCAAGGAATGTTCAAAGGAGATAAGGATCGTTAACACCTACGGTCCCACGGAAATAACCGTTTCCTGCAATGCCGCCGACCTGACAAACGCTTCACAGGTTACGGTGGGCAGACCATTGCTCAACTACAGCGAGGTCATTGTTGACAAATTCGGCGACGTATCGCCCTACGGCGTTGTGGGCGAGCTGTATATCGGCGGCGTGGGTGTAGCAAAGGGCTATCGCAACCTGCCCGAAAAGACCGCTCAGGCGTTTGTGGAATTTGCCGGTCAGCGTATGTACCGCTCCGGCGACTATGCAAAGTGGGACAAGGACGGCAACGTACACATTCTGGGCAGACTTGACAGTCAGGTTAAGCTCAGAGGTCTGCGCATAGAGCTGGGCGAGATCGAGGGCCTTATCGCACAGCAGCCCCACATCAAGAAGGTCGCCGTGATCATCCGCAAGCTCAGCGGTCAGGAAAATCTCTGCGCATACTTCACCGCTGATGAAGAAATAGACATCAATGCGCTCAGAGAAGAGCTTAAAAAGCACCTTACTCACTATATGATCCCCACAGCCTATCTCCAGATGAACGAAATGCCCATCACGGCCAACGGCAAGACCGACACCAAGATGCTTCCCGAGCCTGTTCCGGTGAGCCTGGGAGAATATGTTGCCCCGGCGAACAAGACTGAGGAATTCTTCTGCGAGTCCTTCAAAAAGGTGCTGAAGCTTGACCGTGTGGGTGCGACAGATGATTTCTTTGAGATCGGCGGCACGTCGCTGATAGTTACTTCGGTAGTGCTGGATGCTTCCGAACACGGCTTCCAGATCACCTACGGCGATGTGTTCAAATATACCACACCGAGAGCCCTTGCAGAGCTGTTTAAGGACGGCGAGGTCAACGATACAAACAAGCTGTTTGACTTTGAGGGCTACGATTATTCCAAGATAGACGCCCTGCTTGCAAAGAACAACGTAGCGGCCTTCCTGAGCGGTGAGAAAAGAGAGCTTGGAAACGTGCTCATCACCGGTGCCACAGGCTATATGGGTGCCCACCTGCTTGCGGAATTCCTGCGGCGTGAAGAGGGCAGGGCATACTGCATGGTGCGTAAGGGAAGGTATGACTCTGCCGCCGAACGCCTTGAGAATATGCTGTTTTACTACTTTGGCTCCGACCTTGAGGAAGAGTTCAGGACCCGTGTAGAGGTGCTTAACGGAGACGTCACCGACTATAAATACTTTGAGCCCTTTGAAAGCCTGCCCATAAATACGGTCTTCAACTGTGCGGCAAACGTAAAGCATTTCTCCAACGGCACCGACATCGAGGATATCAACGTGGGCGGCGCTGTCAACTGCATAAAGCTTTGTCAGAAGCTC
Organism: uncultured Ruminococcus sp.; assembly: GCA_902768825.1. GTDB lineage: Bacteria > Bacillota > Clostridia > Oscillospirales > Acutalibacteraceae > UBA1213. The sequence continues at coordinate 45,581 of CACXMR010000036.1, read as the reverse complement.
AATGCAAGGCTCATACACTTCTCCACGGTTTCCGTATCGGGCACCACCGATGATGTCTCAAAGCTCAGCCGCCGGGAGCTTGACGAGCAGTCACTCTACTTTGGACAGACCCTTGACAACAAGTATACATCCTCAAAGCTTATGGGCGAGCGCATGGTGCTTGAAGCCGCCGCCGAGGGGCTTGACGCAAAGGTCATCCGTGTGGGCACCCTTGCCGCACGAGAGTCAGACGGCGAATTCCAGATAAACTTCCTCACCAATAACTTTATGGGGCGTCTGCGTTCCTACAGCCTGCTGGGATGCTTCCCCTATAACATGATAGAAAACCAGGTCTGCATGGGGCCGATAGACCGTTCCTGCGAAGCCTTCCTGAAGCTTGCCAGGACCCCCAGGGAGTGCTGTGTGTTCAATGCTGTCAACAACCACACCCTGCCCCTGGGAGATATCATCCGTCAGATGGACAAAAACGTCAGCAAGGTAGAGTTTGTGGAATATGAGGAGTTTGCTTCCGCCCTTCACGAAGCCCAGAAGGACCCCGAAAAAGCGGCGATTCTCTCCAGCATGACAGCCTACATGAACACTTCCCACGGCAAAAAAATCGTTGCTCTGCCCTTCAGCGCCCACTACACCACACAGATACTTGCCCGCATGGGCTTCTTCTGGAACGCAAGCAATGAAAAATATGTGGACGACTTTATCAATGTACTGCGTGGCTTCCGGTTCTTCCGCAAGGACAACCTCAAGAGATAAAAATAAGGGGGTCCTGACGTATGAAACGAAGAGGCAATCTTCTTAATGAAAAATACCGCAGTCTCCTGGTGGCGACTCTGGCGATGACGGCATCCACCTACCTTTCGGGCATACTTGACGGAATAATGGTAGGACAGCTCCTCGGCACTGTTGAGCTTTATGCCATCAACCTGACCACCTGCATTATCTTTCTCCGCAGTATTCCCATTGCCATGTTTACCTTTGGCGGCAATACCCTGTCCATCATCAAAAAAAGCAAGCGTGACAAGCAGGGGGCAGATGTAGCCTTTACCCTGTCCTTCTGGTCGGGAATCCTGTCAACGGTACTGATCTCGATAATAGGGCTTATGGTCATAAGCCCTACTGCAGACCTTCTCGCTCAGGGCAAAACCGAGCTTGTGGGCCTTGTCATAGACTATCTCCTGCCCCTGTGGATATTGACGCCCCTGGTAGCGGCAGTCAACCAGACAGCGGCATATGCCCGCACAGACGGAATGAGAAAGCTGGCGACAGCCCTGCCGATAGTGTCAAATGTCGTCAATCTCCTGTGTGACGGACTGTATATGGGAGTGTTCGGCTGGGGCGTGGCAGGAGCAGGCTGGGCTACCGTGACGGGCTATGTCGTGGGCACGGCAATGACCATCATCTATTTCAGATCCAAAAAGAGAACCGTCCACTTTACAAAGGCGGCATGGGGTCGGCTTAAAGAGATCGGCAAGATCTTTAATGTGGGTCTGCCCTCAGCGCTGATTTATGTGTGCAACTTTTTAAGACTGTTTTTTACCAATGCCATCATCCTTTCCTCTACAGGTGTCATGGGCGGAAAGATCGCATCGGTTTCCTTCTCCCTCAACAGCCTTGCCTTCATATTTGTAGAGGGCGCCTCAATGACGCTTCTGCCGATTCTGGGTGCACTCTACGGCGAAAAGGACACCAACGGACAAAAGCTCACCCTGCGCTACGGCATGATAGTCACCGTAGGACTGTCGGTAATTGTCTTTCTTATTTCCGAGATCATGCCGACACAGCTTGCCTCAATGTATGGATTGACCGACCCGGCAGTAACCGATGTCTTTGCCGCAACCTTCCGCATTTTCTCCATCAACATCCCCATCCTTGGCGTGATCTATGTCATGCGTTCATTCTTTCAGGCCACCAAACAGAGAGGGCTTGCAAATCTTCTCGTTATGCTGGACGGCGTCCTCACCATAGTGCCCCTGATGTATTGGTTCGCTCAGTATGATATCTATTGGCTGTGGATATCCTTTCCCGTGTCAAAGGCGCTCACAGTGGCCATCACCGTTGCGGCAATGTTTATCAGCAAGAAGGTCTGCAAAAAGAAGAATATCCTGGGCATCGAAGAGCAGGACGGCATTGCCTATGACTTTACGGTAGACAATGAGGTGTCACAGGCGATCAGGGCATCCGAAGAGGCGATGACGTTTTGCAAAGAAAATTCCCTGCCGGAAAATACAGTCAATGCGGTTGGCGTGGCGGTAGAAGAATTGTGCCACAACATCGCCACCTATGCACGATCATCTTCCAATAAAACAGTTGACGTTTGTGTGCGCATTTTTGACGACAAGGTGAATATCCGCCTGCGTGACAACGGCACCGAGTTTGACCCTACAGACTACATTGATACCAGCGGCAAACGGATCACAGGGCTTCAGCTTGTGCGCAAGCTCAGCTCTTCAGTCAGCTATAACCGTGTGCTGGGCTTTAACGTGACTAACGTAACAATATCTTACTGACAGGGGCGATGTGTGCATGAAAAAACAACCACCCAAAAATGAGTTAAGCTCCTACACCGTTGCCATGCTCCAAAAAAACGAACAGCGCATGAATTTCATATCCGTGCTGGCATTTATCTTTCTTGACGCCGCCCTGGTGATACACGCCGTGCTGAATTATTACAGGCAGTTGGTCTGGGTATTCCTGGGACTGCCGATCCTGATGTTTACAGCGGTAATAATCTACAACCTGGCTACCCGCAAAAAATACCACCCTTCCACCAAATATATCAACTTTGCGGTAATCGTGCTGTCGGTGTGCATCGTCAGTGTGACCCAGCGAGACGCACTGCTTATTATGTTCATCGTGCCGCCGTTTTTCAGTGTGTTTTTCTATAACCCCAGATATACGCTTATCACCTCGGCAGTGTCCTTTGTGCTGGAGCAGATTGTCATGCTCAACACCACCGAATTTACCAAGCAGGAGCTGTCACAGCTTCAGATATCCGACGTGCCCATGCTCATCTCAAAGGCCTTTGATTTTTCCCTTCTCTGCTCCCCGTCCTTCTGGAAAACCAGGATAGCCCCGATGTTTGTGCTGGGGATAGTGCTTTGTGTGGTCATCTATATGTCCATCAACGGAAGACTGTTCTACAGCAAGCAGGCGGAGATCATCCACAAAAAGACCTCTATCGATACGGAGCTTGACCTTGCAAAAAAGATCCAGAATGGAATGCTGGACAACGACTTTCCCGACAACGAGAGCTTTTCGGTTTATGCGGACATGACTCCGGCTTCAGAGGTAGGGGGCGACTTTTACGACTTTTTTATGACGGACGAAACCCATCTGGCGATCGTCATCGGCGATGTGTCAGGTCACGGAACCGCCGCCGCCATGTTTATGACCCTGACCAAGACGCTTATCAAGGTCTATGCCCAGTCCGGCATGACTGCCGACAAGGTCTTTGAACACACAGGGCGATATCTTTTCAGGTCAAACCCTCAGAAGTTTTTTGTTACCTGCTGGATGGGAATAGTTGATCTCTCCAACGGTCATCTGTCCTATTCCAACGCCGGCCATAACTATCCCGTGTTGCTTCGCAAGGGCAGGGAGCCTGAGTTTGTTGTATCAAATCCCTGCTTTGTGCTTGGCAGAAAGCGGCTTGTAAAGTATACCGAACAGCATCTCAGGCTTATGCCCGGTGACAGGATACTGCTCTACACCGACGGAGTGACAGAGTCCCGCTCGCCTGAGGGGGAAATGTTTGGTGACGAAAGACTGCTTCGCATCCTCAGCACCGGGGGAGACGCCGACAGTGCAGGCACCATCCGGACGATAAGGAACGAGATCGAAGGCTTTGAGCAGGGCAGGGAGCGTTTTGATGACGAAACAATGCTTGCCCTGACCTTCAGGGATTATCTTGACGAGGTGCCCATGGAGAGCCGGATATTCTCCCTGAATAAAGAGACCTTTTATGATGTGATAAAGTATATAGAAGAGCACTGCCGTACAGCGGGGTGCGGCGACCAGGTGATCGGACAGATATCCGTTGCATCCTCTGAGATTCTGGCAAACATCGAGTCCTATGCTTATACTGACGGCGGACAGGTAGAGATAATGACCCGTCACCGTGACAGACGGATCACCATAGTCTTTAAGGACGGAGGAAGGCCCTTTAACCCTCTCAACGCAAAGGTGCCTGACGTTTCCGCCCCCCTCAGCGAAAGAAAACCGGGAGGCCTTGGCATTTTCATCGTCAAAAAGCTGATGACTGATGTGAGCTACAAATATTGTGACGGTCAGAATATGCTGACTATCGAAAAGGAGTTCTGACGAGAATGAAAAACACCAAAATAATAATTGCGGGAGACCTGATGCCCATGCCCTGCAATTATGAGCTGTTTTCCGCCGGAGACCCATCGGCGCTCTTTGGCGACAGGCTATGCGAACTGTTCTCATCGGCAGACCTTCGGATCTGCAACTTTGAGGGCTGTTTTACTGACGGCGATTCTCCCATAGAAAAAACCGGACCTGTGATCAAGGCGCCTGTTTCCACCATAAAGGCGATAAAGGAGCTTGGCATTAACTATGCTACCCTTGGCAACACCCATTCCATGGATAACGGCAGACAGGGATACATTGATACCTGCAGGACCCTTGACCAGAACGGCATAATCTATTTTGGCTGGGGAGACGACGCTTCCTCTGTCAAAACCCATGTCAGCTATACTGACGGGGACAGGCGGATCGTTCTCTACAACGTGACCGAGCGCTTTGACAATGCCCCCCTCGAAAATCATCCAGGTGTAAATCTTTATGATGAGTACCGTGTCTGCGGCGAACTGAAAGAGCTGAAAGCAAGCTGTGATTTTCTTATCGTGTTTTATCACGGCGGCATCGAGGGCACCCACTACAACAGCGAAGTTATGCGAAAGCGCTTTCACCGCATGGCTGACAGCGGCGCCGATGTAGTGATCTCCCAGCACACCCATGCCATCGGCGAGGAGGAACGATACAAGGGTGCCTATCTGCTTTACGGTCAGGGCAATTTCTGCTTTCATTTCCGCAGTGACGTCACGCCGCTTCTTGCTGAAGGCCTTGTGCTTGAGCTTGACCTGACGGACAATGGCTTCACGGCAAAGCCCCATCGGATAATCCGCACCGAAAAGGGCTGTGTATATGATGAAAACCAGGATCTGACGGAGTATTATGCCCGAAGCAGAGTCCACGACGCACTGCTCAGCGGCGACAGCAGGGCAAAGGAGGAGTTTGAACAGTACTTCAGCAAGGACTGTCAGAATTGGCTTACCCAGTTTCTCCTGACGTTAAGGGGCACAGACCCGGAGCTTGCCAAAAAGCGCAGTGAGCTGTCCCCTTCAGAGCTGAAGGACTATCTTGTGTCCCTTTATCCAAAGCCTTATCTCAGAGCTATTCTGACTTTCTTGCGAAACGAAGAATTTAATGAGATAGGCAAAACAATTATCAGCGACCTGCTCAAAGAAAAATAATAAAGGAGATAGTATAATGAAAATCAAGGTTTATGAAAAAGAAGGCTCACCGGTAATAGCGCCGGAGGGAAAGATCGACCATGCTACGGTGACGGAGTTTGAAGAGAAGATCAACGAGATCGGAAAGGACAGCGACACCCTGATCCTTGACATGGCAGGGGTAGAATATGTCAGCTCTGCCGCTCTCAGGGCGATCCTCAACGCCAACGACCTGATGGAGGACAAGGGAGGTCTTGTTATCACCAATGTCAACCATATGGTCATGGAGATATTTAAGATCACAGGCTTCTCAGAGTATCTCAAAATCCAGTAATAACGGCTGAAAGTAATGAGCTTCACACCAGAGGAAGGATTATTCTTCCTCTGTTTTTTTGCCCAAAACCCCGTCTGACCGCAGAGGCTCTGCCCCTCAGACCCGGAGTGAATAAATCTATTGACAAAAGAATAATATGATGATATACTCAGCCTGAAGGTTTGCCTGCTAAGCTTATCGGCAAACGAGAAAGGAGCACGAATATGATTGTTAAAGAGGTATTTGTCTGCTAACTGAATATTGGCATGGTTTTCAGATCAGGGGACAGGGTCCCTTCTGTTGTCGTGCCGTTTTGAGGAACCTTTCGTGATCAATGACTGATTATTCAGCACACTCATAAAGGGGTGTGCTTTTTATATGCCTTTCAGCCGCAGAGATCCCATGAGGGTTGCTTTCTGCGGCATTTTTGCGCCCAATTTCAGTTAGCAGGGGAAAGCGTTTTACAGACAATAAACTGAAATCGGAGGAACAAGCATTGAATATCAAAGATTACGGATTTGAATTAACTAACGAAAGTGAAAATATCAGCGGAACTCCTGCACGTATCACTGCCGTTCACAAGGGACGCTTCGGAATAGTGTCGGACTATGGCGAAGGCTATGCAGTGCTCAAGGGCAGGGAATATTACCACGAGGGAGAGAGCTTTCCCACTGTGGGGGACTTTGTGCTCATAGAATACAACCCTGACGGTGACAGCCGGATCTTCAAGACCCTGCGCCGCAAAAGCTACTTTTCACGCCGTGACCCCGACAAGGGCAGGGGTGAGCAGGCTGTTGCGGCAAACTTTGACTATGTGTTCATCATGCAGTCCATGAACCACGACTTCAACCCCAAGCGGCTGGAGCGATATCTCACCGCCGCCCGCCAGTCAAAGGCTGAGCCTGTGATCCTGCTCACAAAGGCTGACCTGACTGAGGATTATCTGCCCTATATAATCGAAGCAAGCAGTGCCGCAGAGGGTGTAAGGCTCTGCATTGTCAGCGCCAAGACCGGCTACGGAATGAATGAGCTGTCGCCCTATCTCCAAAAGGGCAAGACCCTGGTTTTTCTGGGTTCGTCGGGTGTGGGCAAATCAAGCCTTGTCAACGCCCTTGCTGGGGAAAGGATCATGGACGAGGGCGGCATCCGTGAGGACGACAGCAAAGGCAGACACACCACAACTCACCGTCAGCTTGTCATGCTCCAAAACGGGGTAATGATCATCGACACTCCCGGAATGCGTGAGCTGGGGATGTGGGACGTCATCGAGGGACTAAGCGGAGCCTTTTCGGATATTGAAGCCCTGGCGCAGTGCTGTAAATTCCGTGACTGCAGGCACCAGAACGAACCCGGCTGTGCTGTGCGTGAAGCCATCCAAAAGGGTGAGCTGGAAGAAAAACGCTTTGAGAGCTACAAAAAAATAAAAGCCGAAGCAAAATACAGCGGCGACTCAGCCGAATACCGCAGACAAAAGGAACAGTTTTTCAAGACTGTCACCATCAACGAGAGAAAAAAGAAGAAAGAGGTGTATTGATATGAATATTATTGTGAGAAGCATTACTGAATGACACCGATATGCACGATGAGAATTATCTGAAAATGCTTGACGAGTCTGACCGTTTTTTTACCCAAAAGACCTGAGCTGAAGGAAGAGCAAAAAATTTTTTTCCAAAAAGTTGACCTTTAGAGGTCAAAAAAACCCTGCTTTTACCTGTAGGTTGAAAAGTACTTTTTAATAACAGAAGTCGGTAGCTTGCCGCAGGAGGTAATTATGGGACGTCCGAGAAAAATTGGACTTGACTACTTTCCGAAGGATGTGGACTTCTGGGATGACTATAAGATAATGGACCTGCTGAACGAGTACGGCCCCTTTGGCATTTGCATTTACGACATCATTCTTTGTCAGGTTTACAAAAACGGTTATTATCTGGAGGTTCCTATAGATAAACTGGTATCTCAGATCATCCGGATTATCGGGAACAGGTGGATAAAAGACAAAAGCCTTGTGTTACAAGTTATTCAGTATTGTGCGGATATAGGACTGATAGATCATGCCCTCCTGCAGCAATCTGTTATAACCTCTGTTGGAATTCAGCGACGCTACTCCGAAGTGACTGTTAGGAACAAGGTCGATAAATCAAAATATTGGCTGCTTGAGGAAGAAGAATCTCAAGCGGCTTTAAAAAGTGCACACTCCGAGTCAGTTTCTGCTGCAGAAACGGGGGTTTTTGTAACAGAAACTAAAGTAAATGCAGAAGTTATCCCACAAAGTAAAGTAAAGGAAAGTAAAGTAAAGGAAAGTAAAGTAAAGGAAAGTAAAGTGTGTATGAGCGCCTTTTCAATTCCCTGCAAAAACGGCACCTACGTTCTTCCCCGGGAGGATTACGATGAATTTACACACACATACCCTGAGATGGACGTGGATAAGTCTCTTGACAAGCTGAGGAGCTACCTGACAGCCAATCCCCACAAGCAGGGCTGTGTCAAGGCCGCAAAGGCCTATGTGGATATGTGGCTTTGTGAGGATGACCAGATGGGAAAGTACCGGAAGGAGCGTTCTGTCAAGCCTGCCTACGACCTGCGTGAATATGAGGACACCGGAATGCTGGGTCCTGAGTGGGATGATTACTTATGAACAAGGCTATGCATGGAATGTGGCTCTGGCTGTGATAGCCGTCTTGCAATTTGCGCAGGTTTGTGTATAATGGTTATTGTTATGAAATTGAGAAAGGATAGTTTCCTATGAAAACAAGTGATTTTTACTATGACCTTCCTGAGGAGCTCATCGCCCAGACCCCCGCTGAACCCCGTGACAGCTCACGGCTTTTAGTCATGGACAGAAAAACAGGGGAGCTTTCCCACGAGCATTTTTATGATATTCTCGATCACCTCAGGGAGGGCGACTGCCTGATACTGAATGATTCGAGGGTGCTGCCGGCAAGGATCTTCGGAGAGAAGAAGGATTCCGGAGCAAGGGTAGAGTTCCTGCTGCTGAAAAATTTAGGCGGCAATCGCTGGGAAACTCTCACAAAGCCCGGTCGTAAGGCAAAGCCCGGCACTGAATTTGTTTTTGGCGGCGGAGTGATGACCTGCACCGTTGCCGACGTGACCGAGGACGGCAACAGGATCGTGGATTTTGCCTGCGAGGGCAGCTTTTATGCGGCGCTTGATCAGCTTGGTCAGATGCCCCTGCCGCCATACATTCACGAAAAGCTTGAGGATCAGGAGCGTTACCAGACCGTCTACAGCCGTGAAAGAGGTTCTGCTGCTGCGCCTACTGCCGGACTGCACTTTACAAAGGAGCTTCTTGCCAAAGCACAGGCAAAGGGCGTGAAGATCGGTTTTGTGACCCTTCACGTTGGTCTTGGCACCTTCCGGCCTGTTAAGGTGGAGGACGTGACAAAGCATAAAATGCACTCAGAGCACTACGAGATGAGCGAGGAGACTGCCCGCCTGATCAATGAGACAAAGCAAAACGGCGGCCGGGTGATCTCCGTCGGCACCACAAGCTGCCGCACTCTCGAAACCGTTGCCAAAAAAGAGGGCTGCATCCGGGCAAGCGAGGGCTGGACTGACATATTCATTTATCCGGGCTTCAATTTTGAGGTCATCGACGGACTGATAACTAACTTTCATCTTCCGGAAAGCACTTTGATTATGCTGGTATCCGCCTTTGCGGGCTTTGACAACATCATGAACGCTTATAATACTGCCGTCAGAGAAAAATACAGGTTCTTCAGTTTTGGAGATGCTATGATAATTCTATGACTTGTATATCATATTGATATTATATTATTGACGAACGATAGACGATAGCGTACAATAGTCTTAGAATAGAAAAGTAGGTATCATTATGGGAATGACAAATGTTAATATAAGGATTGATGAGGCTACGAAGGTTGCCTTTGATAAGTTTTGTCAGGAAATCGGCTTGTCGGTGAGTGCCGCCTTCAACATTTTTGCAAAAACTGTTGTGAGAGAACAGAGGATACCTTTTGAGCTGACTACAGAGGTGCCTAATTCTGTGACGCTGTCTGCAAAGAACGAATATAGTGATATGATTTCCCATCCTGAAAAGTATAAGAGGTATTCATCCTTCAGTGACGCTCTTGAAGAGGTGATAACCGATGCTTGACATTGTTCTTTCAAATCAGTTTAAAAAGGATCTGAAATTGCTTTCAAGACGAGGATATGACATAAATCTGCTCGATTATGTTGTCAGCAAGCTTGCAGATTCCGTACAGCTTGAAGAACGCTTCAAAGACCATGCGCTTACGGGTAATTATTCCGGTTTCAGGGAATGTCATATCAGACCTGAATGGCTTCTTATCTATAGGATAAACGAAAACGAGCTGATGCTGTTTCTGACCAGAACCGCCAGCGTGACGCCGGAAAAATCCACTTGGCATGTTGACAACGGGCTTGTAAGGCTGTAAAATATATGTTGTGTCTGATAACGTCGAAGGCTGTTGCTTAGATGTTACGGTTTCAGAGAAAATAAAAACGGAGGTATTGTGATGAAATATAAAGCCCTGCTTCTGTCAGCGGTTGTTCTTGCCGCTGTATTTGTCGGAGGTTGTTCGTCTAAATCAAATGACAGTAAGGTGTCTGAGACTCCTGCTTCGTCTGCGGCACCGTCATCCTCAGTGGAGGATAAGTCTGAGCCGGAAAGCTCAGTTGAACAAAGCTCCGAGACTCCGGCGGAAAGCTCTGCCGAGTCAAAGCCTGCGGGCACACCCGTGGATGCAAGCTGGTTTGATGATGCGGTGTTTATCGGTGACAGCGTTACACTCAAGCTCTCATACTATGCCGAAGGCGGCGACCTGGGAGAAACGACCTTCCTGTGCGGCGGCAGCCTTGGATATAACAACTGCCTGTGGGATATTGACCACGAGGACAATGTGCACCCGGTGTATAACGGAGTGAAATATACCATTTTTGACGGTGTGGAGCTGATAAAGCCCAAAAAGATATTCGTGATGATGGGCATGAACGATATCGGTCTGTATGGCATTGACGGCACTGTGGACGCAATGAAGGAAACTACCTCAAAGCTTGCGGAGAAATGCCCCGATGCGGTGATCTATATTGAGTCGGTCACTCCTATGGTCAGCAACAGCGACCTTGGCGACCTGAATAACGTGAATATCAGGGCTTTTGACGAGAAGCTCAAGGAAGTATGCGCCGAGAGAGGCTACAAATATCTTGATGTCTATTCAGCGGTTGCGGACGAAAACGGCGACCTTATCCCTGAGTATTGCGGCGACCCGCCCACAGATGATAACCCCAACGGCATGGGACTGCACTTCACAAACGAAGGCTGCAAGGTCTGGGCAGATTATCTCAAGGCTAACGTACAGTGAGGGATAGCGGCATGAAAAAACTTATCACATTGATGTTCACGGCGGCGTTAGCGTTGTCTCTGTGTGCCTGTGGGAAGAATAATGATACCAAAAAAGAGGAGAGCACTCAGTCATCAACGGTTTCGGAGAGCACTGAGACCTCAAAGGACAGCTCGGTGCTGCCGGTGAAGGAAAGCTCTGACAAAACCAAGGCTTCCTCGGCTGTATCTGAAAAGGAAAGCTCACAGGAAAGCTCACAGGAAAGCTCACAGGAAAGCTCAAAGGAGAGTTCAAAGGAGAGTTCAGAGGAAAGCTCTGAGGAGAGTTCGCAGGAAAGCTCTGAGGAAAGCTCTGAGGAAAGTACACAGGAAAGCTCAGAAGAAAGTTCAGAGGAGAGCTCAGAGGAAAGGTCAGAGGAAAGCGTGGAAGAATCCTCAGAGGGAGAGCCTCAGGAAAGCATTGACCCTGACCCGTCGGAAGACGAGAGCAGCAGCGAGTCTCAGTCACGCCCGTCAGTAACCCCCACAGGGACTACGGTGGATGCAAGCTGGTTTGACGACGCATTGTTTATAGGCGACAGCGTAACACTGAAGCTGTCATACTATGCGGATTATGGTTCACTTGGCAATGCTGAGTTCCTTTGTGCCGGCAGTCTCGGATATAACAATGCCCAGTGGGACCTTTACCGTGAGGACAATGTTCACCCGGTCTATAACGGCCAGAAGTATACGGTTGACGAGGGTGCGGCGGTGATCAATCCCGCTAAGATATTCATTATGCTGGGCATGAACGATATAGGACTTTATGGAGTAGACGGAGCTGTCGAGGGCATGAAGGTCATCACGGACCGCATTGCCCAGAAATGCCCTAACGCTGTGATCTATGTCCAGTCGGTGACGCCTATGCTTGAGAATATGCAGCTCAGCGATCTCAACAACACCACTATTGCCGAGTTTAACCGAAGGATACAGCCGATCTGTCAGGAGAGGGGCTATGTCTATCTTGACGTTGCTTCGGCCATGGATGACGGCTACGGCAATCTTGTATACGACTATTGCGGAGATCCCACGGCTATGGGTCTGCATTTTTCCGACACAGGCTGTGCAGTGTGGGTCGATTATCTCAAAAACCATGTTGCCTGAGCAGGGCACTTTTACATAAAAAATGAGCATTCAACAGAGATTTAAAGGAAAAAGAAAGGAAGTAATCCAAATGAAAAGCATTATCAAATCAATCCTTGTGGCTTCGGCATCAGCGGCACTTTGCCTGACACTCTGCGCCTGCGGCGGCGGAAACGACAGCGGCAATTCCTCAGCGGCGTCCACTGCATCACAGGAATCAACACAGTCAGTAGCATCAGACCAGTCCTCACAGGAATCCAAAACAGCGGGTACACTTTCTGAGGCACTTGAAAAGGTAAAGGCCGAGGTCACATTCCCGGCGGAGACGAATGATTACACAGCAAAGAAGGTAAAGCGCACCTTTGGTCTGGAGGAGAGCCAGATGGAGGAATTTGCAGGGCTTTACTGCATTGACGGCGTAACTCAGGACCAGCTGATCTATATCAAGGCAAAGACAGCTGATGATGTAGAGCCAATCCGTCAGGCGCTCCAGAACAACTGGGAATCCGTATATAATGTAATAAAGAGTTACACACCTGAGCAAGCGGCGATCATCGAGAAAGCGACGGTTGATGTCAATGGTAATTATGTATCGCTGGTAATTTCAGGCAGTGCTGACCAGATCAAGGCAATTTTCGGCGAATATATTAAGTAATCAACTACCAAAAGCGACAACAACGTTTTCGGGGGTGTCGGGGGGACTTTTTCGCAAAAGTCCCACTGACTCGAAACACTTTAGCGTGAGAATCCCTCCGCAAGGGGTGAATTTAAAAACAGTCCGGTGGACTGTTTTTGAAGAGGGGACGCCCTGGGAAAGAGGGCGTCCCTTTGTAACGTCCCTGAACCAATCTTCCTGCTGACGTAAGGAAGCACACGGCAGCTTGCCGCTTGAGCAAAACTTTTAATTTGTCGATTTTTGTTACAACTTTGCGCCGAGATCGGCGTTTTCGGGGGTGTCTGCTTGGTCTTTTCAAGCTTCATTTTTTTGTTCATGTTCCTGCCCGTCGTCCTCGCTCTCTATTACATCACACCCAGACGCTTCAGGAACCTGACCCTTCTTATCGTTGACCTGGTTTTCTATTCCTGGGGTGAGCCTATGCTCGTCCTCCTCATGCTGGTGTCAATCCTCATCAACTACTTCTCGGCTATCCTTATCGGCATTAACCGTGATAAAAAAGCCCTCGCCAGAACTATTTTCGTAATCTCTATCGTCCTTAACCTCGGTCTCCTGGGCTTCTTTAAATATGTGGGCTTTATCGGTGAAACCCTCAATTTTGTCATGCCCTTCCTTAATATCCCGATACTTAAGGTGTCACTGCCAATCGGTATTTCTTTCTATACCTTCCAGACCATGTCCTATACTATCGACGTCTACAGGAATACCGTCAAGGTGCAAAAGAATATCATCGCTTTCGGCACCTACGTTTCCCTGTTCCCTCAGCTCATTGCAGGCCCCATCGTGCGCTATGCCGATGTTGCCGAACAGCTTGTCAACCGCAGGGAAAGCCTTGCCCAGTTTACCGATGGCGTCAAGATATTCCTCGTGGGACTGTCAAAAAAGGTGCTGCTTGCCAATCAGATGGGCGTCCTGTGGGACAGCGTCAGACGAAGCGGCGAGTCAGCGGGGGCAGTGGGGGCTTGGGTAGGCATAATCGCCTATACATTCCAGATCTACTTTGATTTCAGCGGCTATTCAGATATGGCCATCGGCCTTGGAAAGATGTTTGGCTTTGAGTTTATGAAGAACTTCGACTATCCCTACATCTCAAAGAGCATAACAGAGTTCTGGCGGAGATGGCATATTTCTCTCGGCACCTGGTTCCGTGAGTATGTCTATATCCCTCTCGGCGGCAACCGCAAAGGCCTCGGCAGACAGATCATCAACATGAGCGTTGTGTGGTTCCTGACAGGTCTATGGCACGGCGCCAGCTGGAACTTCATCCTCTGGGGCGTTTATTTTGGCATAATCCTTATCATCGAAAAGAGCTTCCTGCTAAAGCTCCTCAAAAAAGCCCCTGCCTTTGTGGGTCACATCTACTCACTGCTCCTGATAGTGCTGGGTTGGGTGCTGTTTTACTTTGAAGACATGGGGGAGATGGCAGAGTTCCTCGGCAGGATGTTTGGCAGCAACGGCTTTATGATGAGCGGCACCATCGTGCCCACCGTCATATCCTACATTCCGCTGCTCATCGCTGCGGCGATTGTTTCAACCCCGCTATTTACGTTTATCTATCACAAGATAAAGTCAAAGCCCCTGCTGTGCGTCATCGACAACGTGGGCTGTGTCTCGGCGCTGCTTCTGTGCGTTTCAGCCCTTGCCAGCAGTGCATACAATCCGTTCCTTTACTTTAAATTCTGATAATGGAGGTAAATATGAAGCTTAAAAAATTCTTTGATTATTTGCCGACATTTATCTTCTGCGGCTTTATAGCCTGTTTTATGGTTCTCTGGATAGCTCTTCCCAAGGAGCATTACTCTCCCCAGGAAAAACGTGTCCTTGAGGATTTCCCTGAGCTTACCTTTGAAACGCTGTTTAACGGCAATTTCCAGAAGGAGCTGGACACCTATCTCTCAGACCATATGCCGGGCAGGAACTTCTTTGTCGGACTCAACGCCTGCTACGACCTTGCTTCCGGCAGGAACGGCTCAAAGGGCATCTATCTCGGCTCTGACAACTGTCTTTTCCCCAAGCCCGCTCAGGGTGGGGAAAATCTTGCCAAAAACGCCGGTTATATCAAGGAGTTTGCCGAGGATATAGATATTCCTGTCTATATGACTGTGCTTCCCTCATCGGGTTATATCTATTCCGACAAGCTGCCCTTAGTGCATGAGGAATATTGTGACGGCGAGCTTATTGACGGCTTTGCAAAGGCTCTCGGAGACAAGGTGAGATATGTTGACTCAGTAAAGCTCTTTGAAGAAAAGTCCGGGTCCACACAGCTTTATTACAAAACCGACCACCACTGGACAGCCGCAGGAGCCTATCAGTGCTACAGTGAGCTTGGCAAAACAATGGGCTATGCGCCTGTGCCGGAGGAAAGCTTCACAAAGGAAACAGTTTCCGGTTTTTACGGCACATCCTATTCAAAGAGCGCACTTTGGTTCATCCCGCCGGACGACATCGAGCTGTGGAGCAATGCAAGCCAGCCCGCAGGCTCCGTGACCGTGGAGATATCCGATGGCAGCGACAAAAAAACAGGGGATAGCTACTTCTTCCGTGAGCAGCTCCGGAACGATGACAAATACCCCGTCTATCTTGACGGCAACCATAGCCTTGTCAGGATCAAAAACAGCAATGCAAAGGGAGGCAAGCTGGTGGTCATCAAAGACTCCTATGCCCATGCGCTGGTGCCCTTCCTGTCACAAAACTATAGTGAGGTAATCATGGTAGACCTGCGCTACTACAAAAAAGAGATTTCCGCACTTGCAGAGAGCGAAAACGCCGATGGGATATTGGTGCTCTATTCTCTGGGCAACCTTGCCGAGGATACTAACCTTTCATACTTATTCTGATAATTGGAAGTGAACAGAATGTCGAGGATCAAGCTGAAATATAAAGCTATTGTGTTAATGATTCTTTCGGCATTCTGTTTTGCTGTCATGAATCTTTTAGTGAGGATGTCGGGGGACATTCCTGCCTTTCAGAAGAGCTTTTTCCGCAATCTCGTGGCAGTATTCTTTGCACTGATAATAATTCTGAAGAACCGCACGGGCTTCCGCTGGAAGAAGGGAAATCTCAAATTTCTCCTTCTCCGTTCTGCGGTGGGGACCATAGGCATAGTCTGCAATTTTTATGCACTTGGCAACATTCCGCTGTCGGATGCTTCCATGCTGAACAAGATGTCGCCGTTTTTTGTGATAATCTTTTCCATTATCATACTCAAGGAAAGCCTGACCTTTGTGCAGGGATTTGCGGTGTTCATGGCGTTTGTAGGCACACTTTTTATAATCAAGCCAACCTTTCAGAATGTAGAGCTGCTGCCCTCGGCGATAGGATTGCTTGGGGGCTTGAGTGCGGGCTTTGCCTACACCATGGTGCGGATATTAGGGCAAAGGGGAGAAAATGGTTCACTAATAGTATTCTTTTTCTCTGCATTTTCATGTATTTCAATGCTGCCGTTCCTGGTGTTTGACTTCCACCCGATGGAATGGTGGCAGCTGCTGATGCTGTTAGGAGCGGGTCTTGCGGCGACGGGAGGGCAGTTCAGCATTACTGCGGCATACTCCAACGCACCGGCGAGGGAGATATCGGTATATGATTATTCACAGATAATATTTGCGACGACGTTAGGGTTTATATTTTTAGGAGAGGTGCCGGACATCTACAGTGTGATCGGGTATGTGGTGATCTGTTCGATGGCGGTTTTGACGTTTATGTATAATAATAAGAAAGGGCCGTTTCGCCGCAAATAATCTTCCCAAGATCGACAAATTAAAAGTTTCGCGGCGCAGAGCCTGCGCTCCCGTGTTCGCGGGGTGCGCTGCACTGCGTTCCGCTCTGTGTACGAACCAAAACTGCACCCTCGCGGGCGCAGAGCCTGCGCTCCCAATTTGCGGGGTTCGCTGCACTCCGTTACGCTCTGTGTACGGACTCAAACTGCACCCTCGCGATTGTTACTATCTTCCCGCGGAAACAAAAGTGTAGCACCATAATGACTCTCAATGCGAAGAAGGCCGCCGAAACTTTTGTGTTGTCGTCTTTCGGAAGAATTACATTGATGAATGTTTTTTCGCCTCCGCCACCGCTAACCGATCACACCGCTCGTTCTCCGGGTGCCCGTTGTGCCCCCTTACCCAGTTGATCACTACCTTATGCCTATCCAGCAGCGTTAGCAGCTCCTCCCACAACTCAGGATTCTTCGCCTTCGTCTTGTCACTCTTTATCCAATTGTTCTTCTTCCAGCTCCTTGCCCAACCCTTTGTTATCGCATTGCACACATATTGCGAGTCGCTGGTCAGATGTACCTCACAAGGCTCTTTCAGAGCTTTCAGTCCCTCAATCACCGCTATCATTTCCATTCGGTTGTTGGTGGTCATTGCTTCGCCGCCGCAAAGCTCCTTTTCATGGCCGTTATAGCGCAAAATCGTTCCCCAGCCGCCCGGCCCCGGATTGCCGCTGCATGCCCCGTCCGTAAACATTTCTATTACCTTCATAATCCCATTCCTTTCCGCACCACATCAGGATTCCTTTACAGTTTTGCCTGTAATGTGCTCAGGCCTCAGCGCAAAAACCAACACGCCCCCGCCAAAGCTCTTAATCTCGTTTTCAATATAATCGTCATCGTCTGTGAATTTCCTGCTGAGCCTGTCACACATGGTCAGAGCTTTTTCATGGTCATCGACAATCTCGATCCTCCCAAAAACAATCACGCTCCTGAAGCTCAGCGCCCAATCGTCATCCATTTTGCTTCCGCTGTCATAAACGCAGAAGGAAGCCTTGTCACAGCTTTTGAGAGCGTCAATCTTGTGGCCGGTTTTGCCACTGTGGAAATATAAGCAGCCGTCCTCCTGGCAGTAATAGTGGTTAATGGGCAGCCCGTAGGGATAGCCGTCATCACCGCACAAAGACAGGACACCTCGCTTTTCGCTTCTCAGCAGCTCGATGCAGCTTTCCTGTGACAGCTTTTGCTTTATTCTCGCAACGTCCCTGAACATACTATTCCTCCATTTTATCAATGATAATACAATTATACACTTTCCCAGGCATAAATCAAGTCTCCCTGTGCCATCGCCCCCGGAAAAGAATGTGTTGACATAAAGCTCAGAAGGGAGTAAAATAAACTATATAGTTGTGTTCGGAAAAAGCTTATTATATTATCGGAAATGTAATAAGATATCAACTTTATGATCATAATTTATGAAATATTACGAAATTGGAGGTATAATCGTAGTGCTATCAGAATTTAACAGAAAAGGTGCTCCCAAAAATCCGAGAAATAAGGGTGTCTCAGGCTCAAAGTTTTCGGAAAACAGCAGGGCATGGCACAAGAAGGTGACGCCGGGGCATAACTCGGGGAAGAGATATCAGCCCGCAGAGCCGCATTTTAAGCCGGCGGACACGAATTTCAAGCCGGCAGATGCGCATTTCAAGCCAACGGATCAGGCTCTTGGGAGTAGTGAGCTGATCGCTTTGCCGCGCAAACAGCTCCAGAAAAAAATCACACAGGAGATGCGTCCTGAAAGAAACACAAGGAACGGATATACAAGGCAGAACGAATATAATCCCAAGCGGCGCTATAACAATGCGTCCGAGCACTCCGTGAAGGTCACATTCCTTGGCGGACTCAATGAGATCGGAAAGAACATCACACTTTTTGAATGTGACGGAGATATGTTTCTCCTCGACTGCGGAATGGCATTCCCGGACGGAGATATGCTGGGAGTTGACCTGGTTATCCCGGATTTTACCTATGTAGAGAGAAATAAGGATAAGATAAAGGGAGTAGTGCTCACTCACGGACATGAGGATCACATAGGCTCCCTGCCATACCTTCTCAAGAAGGTAAATCTGCCGGTTTTTGGCACGCCCCTGACCCTGGGTCTTGTGGAGAGCAAGCTCAAGGAGCACGGACTCACCGGCAAGGCTAAGCTCAACACTGTCCTTCCCGGACAGAGGATCAAGCTTGGCTGTATGTCCATAGAATTCATTCATGTCAACCATTCCATACCGGATTCAGTGGCGATAGCGATACACACTCCTGCAGGCACCGTGGTGCACACTGGCGACTTCAAGATCGACTGCACCCCCACCACCGGCGGGATGATAGATCTTGCCCGTTTTGCAGAGCTTGGCAAGAGCGGTGTCCTTGCGCTTATGGCAGAATCTACCAACGTGGAGCGTCCCGGTTATACCATGACCGAGCAAAAGGTCGCTCACACCTTTGATCTCCTCTTTAAGGAGGCCGAAAACAGCAGAATCATCATCGCTACCTTTGCGTCCAACTTGGGCAGGATCCAGCAGATACTTGACTGCGCCCAGAAGTATGGCAGGAAGGTGGCTTTCTCCGGCAGGAGCATGATAAACAACATGGCTATTGCTTCAGAGCTTGGCTATATCAGTGTTCCTGAGGGGCTGATAATAGATATCGACCTGCTTGGCAGATACTCAAAGGATGAGATCGTGCTGATCACTACTGGCAGTCAGGGTGAAACCATGTCGGCGCTTTCCAGGATGGCTTATTCCGACCACCGCAAGGTGGAGGTGGGCCCTGATGATTATATTATTATTTCGGCTAACCCTATTCCCGGCAATGAAAAGGCTGTCAACTCAGTGGTTAACGAGCTGATGAAGCATGGGTGCAAGGTTATTTATGAATCAATGTATGAGGTCCATGTTTCGGGCCACGCCTGCCAGGAGGAACTGAAGATCATTCACGGCCTGACAAAGCCCAAGTTCTTCATCCCTGTGCACGGAGAGCAGAAGCACCTCATCAAACACGCCCAGCTTGCCGTGGAAATGGGCATGAATCGCTCCAATATCTTCATCGGAGACATCGGCAATGTAGTGGAGATAAATAAGGAATATATGAAGCAGCTTCCCAGCATACCGGCGGGCAAGGTGCTGGTGGACGGACTGGGAGTCGGAGATGTGGGCAGCATCGTGCTGCGTGACCGAAAGCATCTTGGCGAGGACGGTCTGATCGTGGTAGTCGTGACTCTCGACAGCGAGGACGGTCATGTTATTGCCGGTCCGGATATAGTTTCCCGGGGCTTTGTCTATGTGAGGGAAAGCGAGCCTCTCATGGAGGGGGCAAGACGGGTAGTGATGGAAACTCTGGAGGACTGTTCTTCACACGGAGTGCATGAGTGGGGAGTAATCAAGAATACGGTCAAGGATGAGCTTTCAAAGCTGCTTTATGACAAGACAAGAAGAAGCCCGATGATACTTCCGATAATCATGGAGGTGTGACGGCAGGGCTTGCCTTATTGCTATACGGCGGTAGATCATTGCTTTCGGTGGTGAATCAGCGTGAGAAAAAAAGAAAATAAATATATTATAACACCTCTGTTTCTGCTTTTCGCCCTTGTGATGTTTGTTATGGCTTTTATTTCCATAAAGTATAGCCTGACAAGCTTTCTTGTGGAGCTTGTCCTTGCCATAACTGCTACTGTCCTGGTGATCGTCAGCATTATCAATCTGAAAAATCTCATTTCCATGGTGCTGACCGGCGCTGCCAAGAGACTTTTCAGGGACGAGTCAAGGACAATCGATGACATAATGATCCCTGTGGTCATTATCAGCAGAGAAAACGAGATCATGGCTGCAAATGCCCTGTTTAAAGAAAATGTCTGCAACAATGAGGACCCTCTGGGGGACAGCATAGACAAATATCTGTCTGACGAAAACACGGATGCAATATTTGCCAGCAATGGCGCCGATACCAGATATAACGACAAGTGGTACATCGTTTTTGCTGTCAGGCACGAGTATGGTTCTATAGTGTATTTCATTGATGACAATACCTACAAGACCAATTCGGACGAATATCTCCAGTCAAGACCCGTGGTTGCCATAGTTGCCTTTGACAACAAGGACGAGCTGGAAAGAGAGACGGACAACAGCGAGGCGATCAAGGTCACTCTGGCGGTTGAGCAGGAGATAGTAAAGTGGGTAGGCACCACCAGGGGCTTTTATAAGAAGATCGGCGGCGGAAGATATGTGGTCGTCATGGAGGAACGTGACATCACGAGATTCATAGACGGCAAGTTCAGGATCCTTGACGATATCCGCACCATAAAGATCAACGACAGACTCAGTGCTACTATCTCCATCGGCATAGGCCGTGGAGGCAAGAGCTTTAAGGAAAACGAACTGTGGGCAAGACAGGCTCTTGACATGGCTCTCGGCAGGGGCGGCGACCAGGCTGCCATCAAAAAGGCGGATTCCTACAAGTTTTTTGGAGGAGTGTCAAAGGGCATCGAAAAGCGTGAAAAGGTGCGCACAAGGGTCATAGCGGCATCTCTGACCAACCATATCAACAACAGCAGCAACGTGATTGTAATGGGGCACAGGTTTTCGGACCTGGACTCGGTGGGCGCCTGCATAGGAATGTGGAGCGCCGTGGTCAAGGGCTTGCACAAAAATGCCTACATCTTACTCAACAGGCAGCAGACTCTCGCAAAGTCCCTGGTTTCAAGCTTTGAAAAGGCAGGCTTTGAGAGCATTTTCAAGACTGAGGACGAGGCTCTTGCCCTGCTTGACGAGCATTCACTGCTCATCATAGTGGACACCCATTCGCCTAACTTCCTTGAATCAAAGGCGGTCTATGAGCGCTGCAACAGGGTGGTTGTCATAGATCATCACCGTATGATGGTCAATCACATAGATAATGCCCTTGTGTTTTACCATGAACCCTATGCATCCTCTGCGTCCGAAATGACAGCGGAGCTTGTGCAGTATTTAGGACATGATTCTCTGAGCAGGCTTGAGAGTGAAGCTTTGCTTTCCGGCATCATGCTGGACACAAAAAACTTCGTCCTCAGGACCGGAGTGCGCACCTTCGAGGCGGCGGCTTATCTCAAGAGCAACGGAGCCGATACCGTTGAGGTCAAGCGGCTGTTTTCAAATTCCATAGATACCTACAAGGTGAAATACAAGCTTGTCAGCGAGGCTGAGATTTTCAACTATTGTGCTATAGCAAGCGCCGAGGAGGACATCCAGGACATAAGGATTGCCTCTGCCCAGGCGGCGGACGAGCTGCTGGGCATTGAAAACGTCAAGGCATCCTTTGTTATGTATAAGACAGGCAAGACTGTCAATATTTCCGCCCGCTCACTGGGAGATCTGAATGTTCAGGTCATCATGGAGCAGCTTGGCGGAGGCGGACATCAGACCATGGCCGCCTGCCAGCTTGAAAACACCAGCATTGACGAGGCAAGGGAAAAGCTTGTGTCGATAATCAGTGAGCTTGACGTGAATAAGGAGGACGCTGCAAGTTAAGGCGTCCGCAAAGCAGCATTACCAAAAAATAATAATAGAAAAGAGGAAAAAGAAATGAAGGTCATTCTTTTACAGGATGTAAAGGGTACAGGCAAGAAGGGAGAATTTGCAAACGTGTCAGACGGCTATGCAAGAAACTTTCTTCTTCCCAGGAAGTTAGCCAAGGAAGCCGACGCACAGGCTCTCAACGAGCTGAAGAACGCCGAGCAGGCGAAGCAATATAAGATAGAGGTTGCTACTGCCGAGGCCAAGGCAAACGCCGAAAAGCTTGAGGGACAGGTGCTGGAAATGACAGCCAAGGCAGGCCAGGGAGGCAAGCTTTTCGGTTCTGTGACCAACAAAGAGGTTGCCGCCGCCGTCGCCCAGAAGTATAACATCACGGTGGACAAGCGCAAGGTAGTGCTTGAGAGCGACATCAAGGCTTTTGGCACCTACGGCTGCGAGATCAAGCTTTATACGGGCATATCCGCACACATCAAGATCATGGTCAAGGAGCAGGCTTGACCCAATAACATTACCGTTTGTTAGTTAGGGTGTTTTTGCCTGATTCCGAAAGGAATCAGGCTTTAGCATTGGGATGTCAGGGACTTTCAGTCTCCGAACCCCTGACCAAAGGCGCTGAGTCTTGCCTGTTGGCTCGGTCGGCGCTTCTGCTTCGCAGAGGGGTCCACCGGACCCAGCGCCCTTTGGAAACCGCAGTCTTTGAAAAGGCTGGCGAAACTTTTCTGTTGTCGGTTTGGATAGACTACCAACGCAAATAGAGGTGCGGCAGCTTGCCGCTGGGTGATAAAATGGATACATTAGAAGTCAGCAATATGACTGACGGGCTTAATCTTCCCTACAATTCTGAGGCGGAGCAGGCAGTGCTCGGTGCAATACTGATGGAATCAGAGGCTCTCGCCACCGCTATGGAGATTATCCCCTCAGGCAGCTATTTTTATCTTTCAACACACAAAGAAATATACAATACCATGATAGAGCTTTTCACTCTGAGCAAGCCTGTGGATATCGTCACAGTGCTCAACAGTATCAGTGGAAAGCGGGATACCTCTGACGGGGACATAAAGACCTACCTTATGAATCTGGCTGAGTTTTGCCCCTCTATCTCCAGGGTCAGGGATTATGCTCTCATCGTCAGGGACAAGTATCTCCTCAGGAGCCTTATCGTTTCATCAAGGGAGATCATCGAGGACGCTTCCGCTTCCGGCGATGAGGTTTCCAAGGTCATCGACTCGGCAGAGCAAAGGATCTTTGACATCCGTGACAATAAAAGCAAGAGCGGCCTTGAGCCTATCAGCGATGTGATCCTTGAGACCTTTGACAGGCTGGATCTCCTTAACTCTGATGACAGCGACCTCTACAAGGGCATACCCACGGGCATCGGACTGCTGGATAATGTCATCACCGGCCTCAACCGCTCTGACCTGATTTTGCTTGCGGCCCGCCCCGGCATGGGAAAAACCAGCTTTGCCCTGAATATCGCAAAGCACGTTGCACTTAAATGCAAGCGTAAGGTGGCGTTCTTCTCCCTCGAAATGACCAAGGAACAGCTTGCGTCACGACTGCTCTCCATGGAAGCTCTCATTTCTGGAACAACCCTCAGAACCGGCAAGCTCAGCAGTGAGGAATGGATCAGACTGATCGAGGCTGGAGACGTGCTGTCCAAGACGGATATGTACCTTGACGACACTCCGGGCATCAACGTGCCCGAAATAAAGGCAAAGCTCAGGCGACTCAAGGGCGTTGACCTGCTTATCATAGATTATCTGCAGCTGATGTCGGCTTCAAGAAGGATCGACAACCGAGTGCAGGAAATTTCAGAGATAACACGAAACCTCAAAATACTTGCAAAGGAGTTCAATGTCCCGGTAATCACTCTTTCCCAGCTCTCCCGTGCCAGCGAGCAGAGATCCGAGCACAAGCCCCAGCTCTCCGACCTGAGAGATTCGGGTTCCATCGAGCAGGATGCGGATATAGTGCTTTTCCTCTACCGTGAGGATTATTACAAAAACACCGAGGGCGGAGACGAGGATGCCGACAAAAACAGCGGTGAATGTATAGTCGCCAAAAACAGACACGGCGAAACCCGTTCCGTACCCCTTCACTGGCAGGGCGAGTTTATGCGTTTTACCGCCGTCACACAGGAAAATGGATAAAAAAGCTTATAACACTATATTAAAATATGATATGCTCCATGAGGGCGACAAGGTGATAGTGGGCCTTTCCGGTGGAGCGGATTCCTGTGCGCTGCTGTGGCTTTTGTGCTCACTCAGAGAGAGCATGGGCTTTGAGGTCTATGCCTGCCACATCAACCACCAGCTCAGAGGTGAAGAAGCCGACCGTGACGAGGAATTTTCACGGGAGCTGTGCAAAAGACTTGACGTGGAGCTGTTTGTCCTGAAGAAGGACGTAGGTGCCGAGGCAAAAAAGCGCAAGATCGGCACCGAGCAGTGCGGACGGGAGATAAGATATGAGTTTTTTGCAGAGAAGGCAGAGCCGCTTGGAGCAAAGATCGCAACCGCCCACACCGCATCCGACAACGCTGAAACGGTGCTGTTTAATCTGGTGAGAGGCAGCGGTCTCTCAGGTCTTTGCGGCATACCGCCGGTGAGAGATAATATCATAAGGCCCCTCATAGGCTGCACAAGAGAGGAAACCGAGTCCTATTGCCGGAAGAACGGCATAGATTATGTCACCGACAGCTCAAACCTTGGGCGAGAATACACCCGCAACAAGCTCCGTCTTGACGTCATGCCCACGCTCAGAGAGATAAACCCTTCTTTTGAATCTGCCGTCTGCGGGATGTCGGAGCGACTCAGAGATGCCCGCAGCTGTATAGATGCCCAGGCAGAAGCTGCTCTTGGCAATGCGGCCGTAAGGGGCGGCTATAGCATGAAGTGTCTGTCAGAGCTTCCGGCGGCAGTGTTTTCCTCTGCTGTAAGAAAGCTGTGTACAAAATATGCACTGATTCCCGAGGCAAAGCATATTGAACTTATGCGAAAAATTGTGTATAATGGTGGTGCGGCAGAGCTCAGGAACGGTTTATTCGCCGTGGGCACTCAGGGAATCTTCCGCATAACACAGCAGGATGATGCAGATACCGGCGAGGTTATTGCTTTCGGGTCAGAATCTCCCTTGTGCTTTTGCGGGAAAAGGTATGATATATCTGTCATCAGCAGGGGAGAATATGAAAATATAAAAAAAATCGAAAAAAAACTGTTTTCACTTGCCCTTGATTATGATACAATACCATTGACAAGTGTTTTTCGTTCGAGACAGAGCGGCGATACCTTCGCCATACCCTATAGGAATATTACCAAGCATGTAAGGAAGCTGTTTACCGAGATGAAGCTCCCGAAGGAGGAACGGCAATCGGTCTTGCTGCTTGCAGACGGGAACAGAGTCCTGTGGATAAGCGGGGTGGGGCCGTCGTCACATTGCATGATAAATGACGGCACAGGCAGAGTGCTCCTTATCAAAGCGGATGAGGAACGAAAAACAGACGGATGATAAAATCTCATAAAGAATTTTAAACAGGAAAGGATGTTGTAATATGCTGCACAATGACGTTTTTGAGGAACTGATGAACGAGGAAGAACTGAACAAGACCGTATCAGACATAGCTGCAAGGATAAATGCCGACTATGAGGGCAAGGAGCTTGTAATTGTCGGTATTCTCAAGGGAAGTGTCATCTTCCTTGCTGATCTGCTCAGAAAGATCACCGTGGACGGCTGCCAGCTTGATTTTCTTCAGGCATCCAGCTATCACAGCGGCTCTGTATCCTCAGGCAATGTCAAGATAGTCAAGGATGTTACCTGCAATGTTAAGGAGAGAGATGTTCTCGTTGTTGAGGATATTCTTGATACGGGCAATACCCTTTCCTTTGTAAAGGAGCATTTGCTGTCAAAGGGAGCGTCTTCCGTCAAGATCTGCACCCTCTTTGATAAGCCCGGCAGGAGGAAAAAGCCTGTCACTGCCGACTATACCGGAAAGGTCATAGAGGATCTCTTCATTGTGGGCTACGGCCTGGATTATAGTGAGCGCTACAGAAACCTTCCTTATGTGGGCGTCCTCAAGTCTGAGATTTATTCCTGACAAAAGGTCAATGCAAATAAATAAAGGAGTGACAACTGTTTGGAAAACAAGAAAACCATTAGAAACCTTCTGATCTATCTCGGTATTCCCATAGTGCTGATAATCATAATATCCCTGATATTTACGATGCAGCCCAAGGAGGAGTATCCCACCTCTGATATCATCTATATGTTCAAGAATCAGCAGGTCACGGAGTATAAGCTGGATTTCGGCAACGGCGAGCTGACCATGAAGCTTAACACCCCCTACAGGAATAAGACCGAGATCAAGACCTATGTGGCAAGTATCGGCATATTCCTGGAGTCCATCGATGATTATGTGGAAAAGTATAACACGGATCACCCCGATGCTCCTATGAAGTATGACTGGAAGCAGGCTACGGATAATTCCTGGTGGCTCAACTTCCTGCCGAACCTTGTGCTGATAGCGCTTCTTGCAGGTGTGTGGATATTCTTTATGCGCAGGCTGTCGGGCGGTCTTGGTGATGCCGGCAAGCAGATGGGCTTCGGCAAGGCTAAGATCAAGAACATGACCGATGAGAAGAGAAAGACCACCTTTGCTGACGTTGCGGGTGCCGATGAGGAAAAGGAAGAGCTAAGGGAGATCGTTGAGTTTCTGAAGGATCCCAAGAAATATAACGAGCTGGGCGCAAGGATACCCAAGGGCGTTCTTCTCGTAGGCCCTCCCGGAACAGGTAAGACGCTGCTCGCCAGAGCCGTGGCAGGAGAGGCCGGAGTGCCCTTCTTCTCGATCTCCGGCTCGGACTTCGTTGAGATGTTCGTGGGCGTCGGCGCTTCAAGAGTAAGAGACCTTTTTGACCAGGCAAAGAAAAACTCTCCTTGTATCATTTTCATTGACGAGATCGACGCAGTGGGCCGTCAGAGAGGCGCAGGCCTTGGCGGCGGACACGATGAGCGTGAGCAGACTCTTAACCAGCTCCTTGTTGAGATGGACGGCTTTGGAGCTAACGAAGGCGTTATTATGATAGCCGCAACCAACCGTCCCGACATCCTTGACCCGGCCCTTATGCGTCCCGGACGTTTTGACAGGCAGGTCATCGTGGGCAGACCGGATATCAAGGGCCGTGAGGAGATCCTCAAGGTTCATGCTAAGGGCAAGCCCCTTGCTCCTGACGTTGAGCTCAGGACGATAGCCAAGTCCACAGCCGGCTTTACCGGCGCAGACCTTGAGAACCTTCTTAATGAGGCGGCACTCTTAGCGGCAAGAAAGAACCAGAAGGCCATCACCATGAAGGAAGTCGAGGAAGCCACCATCAAGGTTGTTGTTGGCACCGAGAAAAAATCAAGAGTCATGTCCGACAAGGAAAAGAAGCTCACAGCCTATCACGAAGCGGGTCATGCGGTGGCTACCTACTATTGCCCCACTCAGGACCCTGTTCATCAGATTTCCATTATTCCCAGAGGTATGGCAGGCGGCTTTACAATGTCACTCCCCTCAGAGGATAAGTCCTATCGTTCACGCAAGGAAATGCTTGAGGAGATAGTGGTTCTCCTTGGCGGACGTGTTGCCGAGGCTATTATCCTTGACGATATTTCCACAGGAGCCTCAAACGATATCGAGAGAGCGACCAATCTTGTGTTCTCTATGATAACCAAGTACGGCATGAGCGAAAAGCTTGGACCTATCACATACGGTTCATCTGACGGAGAGGTTTTCCTTGGCAAGGAATTCGGACATAACAAGACCTACTCCGAAAAGACCGCCGCTCTGATAGATGCGGAAGTGAAGGAATATATCACTGACGGCTATGAAAAGACAGAAAAGATTCTTCGTGAGCATATTGATCAGCTCCACACTATCGCAAAGTTCCTGTTTGAGCATGAGAAGATGTCCGGCGAGCAGTTTGGATATGCCATGGAGGGCAAGGAGATCCCGGTAGATGTTGACGATGCCGATGATGATGCGGATGAAGCAGAGACGGTGTCCGAGACCAAGACGGAAGAACCTTCCGAAGAATAACAAACCCAAGGAGTGCCTCAGCGCACTCCTTATCTGTTTCCGGTCGGGGAGACTTTTGCGAAAAAGTTTCCCCCGGTCTCTCCCTCGCAGATAACACTATCGTCTCGCGGAAACAAAAGTGTATCTTCAGATAGACTTCTATCGCGAAATTGGCACCGGCGGCTCGCCGGGCGCGGGCGCAGAGCCTGCGCTCCCAATTCGCGGGGTTCGCTGCACTGCGTTCCGCTTTGTGTACGAACTAATATTGTACCCTCGCGGATGTAACTTTCTTCTCGCGGAAACAGAATTATAATCCCACGATGACTCTCAACGCGAAATTGGCACCGGCGGCTCGCCGGGCGCGGGCGCAGAGCCTGCGCTCCCAATTCGCGGGGTTCGCTTCACTTCGTTACGCTTTGTGAACGAACTAATATTGTACCCTCGCGGATGTAACTTTCTTCCCGCGGACACTGAAGTATATTGTCAGAGTGACTATCAAAGCGAATTCGGGACCGGCGGCTCGCCGGGCGCGGGGTGCGCTTCACTCCGTTGCGCTCTGTGTTCAAGCCGAAAATGCACCCTCGCAGTTGTTACTATCTACACGCGGACACTGAAGTATTTTGTCAGAATGACTCTCAACGTGAATTCGGGTGCGGCAGCTTGCCGCTAATGTGATAAGGTGAAAAATATGGCATTCAAGAAAATAATCGTAAAAGGTGCAAGAGAGCATAATCTCAAAAATATCGACGTAGAAATACCAAGGGACGAGCTGGTGGTTATCACCGGTCTGTCAGGCTCCGGAAAATCCTCCCTTGCCTTTGACACTCTCTATGCTGAAGGGCAGAGGAGATATGTTGAGTCCCTGTCCTCCTATGCAAGGATGTTCCTTGGTCAGATGGACAAGCCGGATGTGGACAGCATTGACGGTCTGTCGCCGGCAATCTCAATAGATCAGAAAACCACCTCCAAGAATCCCCGGTCAACAGTGGGCACAGTGACGGAAATTTACGACTATCTCCGACTGATGTATGCAAGGATAGGCATACCGCATTGTCCTGTCTGCGGCAGAGAGATAAAACAGCAGACGGTGGACCAGATAGTTGACAGCATTCTGGAGCTTGAAGAGGGCACAAAGATACAGATTTTGTCTCCGGTAGTGCGTTCCAAAAAGGGAGAGCACCAAAAGGAGTTTGAGTCTGCGGCAAAGAGCGGATTTGTGCGGGTGAGGGTTGACGGCATAATCTATGACCTGTCAGAGCCTATCAAGCCGGAAAAGAACAAAAAGCACAACGTGGACGTGGTGGTGGACAGGCTTGTTATCCGCAGTGATATCCGGTCAAGGCTGGCGGATTCCGTTGAGGTAGCCTCAAAGCTGTCGGGCGGTCTGGTCATAGCCGCAGTCAGCGGGGGAGAGGACATACTTTTCTCTCAGAATTACGCCTGCCCGGAGCATGGAGTGAGCATTGACGAGCTTAGCCCGAGAATGTTTTCCTTTAACAACCCCTACGGTGCCTGCAAAAAGTGTACAGGTCTCGGGGTGTTTCTGAAGATCGACGTCAACCGCATCATACCCGACGCCACTAAGTCCATCCGTCAGGGAGCCGTCAAGGGCAGCGGCTGGGCAATGGAGGGCAGCACCATAGCTTCGATGTACCTTGAGGCGCTGGCAAAGCAATACAGGTTCTCCCTTGACACGCCGGTCAAGGACCTGCCGGAGGAGGCCGTGGACATCATCCTCTACGGCACCAAGGGTGAAAAGATAACTATCCACCGAAAGAACGAATACGGCTCCGGCACCTATCAGACCGAGTTTGAGGGAATAATAAACAATCTTGAGCGGCGCTTCCGTGAGACCCAGAGCTCATGGATAAAGTCCGAGATCGAGAGCTATATGTCCGCAGTGCCCTGCGATGCCTGCAACGGCAGGAGACTTTCTCCTGAGAGTCTGGCTGTTACCGTGGGGGGCATGAACATCAGTGAATTTTGTGATATGTCAGTTGAGCAGGCCCTTGATTTTACACGCCATTCACGCCTCAGCGACAGAGAAAAACTGATCGCCGGCGCCATCACAAAAGAGGTTGACAGCCGACTGAGCTTCCTCAACAGCGTGGGACTGTCATATCTTACTCTGTCACGCTCTGCGGGCACCCTTTCCGGCGGCGAAAGTCAGCGCATCAGGCTTGCCACTCAGATAGGCTCGGCGCTTTCGGGAGTGCTCTATATCCTTGACGAACCCAGCATCGGGCTTCACCAGCGTGACAACGACAAGCTCATAGCTACCCTCAAAAATCTCCGTGACCTTGGCAACACGGTGATAGTGGTTGAGCACGATGAGGATACCATGAGGGCTGCGGACCATATTATTGATATCGGTCCCGGAGCGGGCATACACGGCGGAAAGTTAGTCGCTGCCGGAACTATTGATGAAATCATGGCCTGCGACAACTCTATCACAGGGCGTTATCTGAGCAGAGACCTGTTTATTCCTGTGCCGAAAAAGAGGCGTGAGGGAAACGGGCATTGCCTTAAAGTATTCGGCGCATATCAGAATAACCTGAAAAACATTGACGTTGAGTTCCCTTTGGGGAAGTTTATCTGCGTTACAGGCGTGTCGGGTTCGGGCAAATCCTCCCTTGTCAATGAGATTTTGTTCAAGCAGCTTTCCTCCGATCTCAACGGGGCAAGACCTCTGCCGGTCAGGTGCAAAAAAATAACCGGTGTTGAGTTTCTTGACAAGGTAATAGACATCAACCAGTCCCCCATAGGCAGGACTCCAAGATCAAATCCTGCCACCTATACGGGAGTGTTTACCGATATAAGAGAGCTTTTTGCTCAGACCAACGAGGCAAAGATCCACGGCTTCGGCTCAGGACGTTTTTCCTTCAATGTCAAGGGCGGGCGGTGCGAAGCCTGTCAGGGCGACGGAATCATCAAGATCGAGATGCATTTTCTTCCGGATGTATACGTTCCCTGCGAGGTCTGCTCCGGAAAGCGCTACAACAGGGAGACTCTTGAGGTAAAGTATAAGGGCAAATCCATCTATGACGTGCTGGAGATGACGGTAGAAGAGGGCTGCAGCTTCTTTGCCAATCATCCGAGGATATATAACAAGCTGCGCACACTCTATGATGTGGGGCTCGGCTATATCAAGATCGGTCAGCCATCCACTACCCTGTCCGGAGGAGAGGCTCAGAGGATAAAGCTTGCTGCTGAGCTTTCCAAGAGGTCTACGGGCAAAACCATCTACATACTTGACGAACCCACCACCGGTCTGCACATTGCGGATGTGCACAGGCTCATAGAGGTGCTGCAGAAGTTTGCTGACAACGGCAACACCGTGGTGGTCATCGAGCATAATCTTGATCTGATAAAAACGGCGGATCACATCATTGATTTAGGTCCCGAAGGGGGCGACGGCGGCGGAACGGTCATTGCCACAGGCACTCCTGAGGAGATCGCTGCCTGCGAGGCTTCATACACCGGGCATTACCTAAAAAGAATGCTGTGATCACAGAAAGGAGAGTGGCGGCGTGTTCGGATACCTCAGACCGGAAAGCTCAGAGCTGAGGGTAAGGGAATTTGAGCTCTACAGGAGTGTTTATTGCGGTTTGTGCAAAAGCATGGGCAAGGATTACGGCTTGCTGACAAGGCTGACCCTGAGCTACGACTGCACTCTCCTTGCAATGTTTGCGGTGTCCCTCAGGAGTGAGTGCTCTCATGTCAGGGACGGCAGGTGCGTGTTCAATCCCATGAAAAAATGCAGGTTTTGCAGCAGTGAGGGCGAGGGCTTCCGTTTTGCCGGGGCGGTTTCGGTGATAATGACCTATTACAAGCTCCAGGACACCATCAGCGACAGCGGATTTTTTAAGAGAACAGCGGCAAGGGCAGGCAGGCTTTTTGTGAAAGGCAGCTACAAAAGGGCGGAAAAAGCCTATCCCGACATAGCAGCCGCCGTCAGTGATATGATCGCAAGTCAGCAGCAGGCGGAGAATGACCACAGCGGAATAGATGCTTCATCGGATCCTACGGCAACTCTTCTGTCAAAGCTCTGCATTTCACTATCGGAGGACGAGGGGCAGAGGATGGTGCTTTCCCGTTTCGGATATTTCCTGGGGCGCTGGATCTACCTGATGGACGCAGCGGACGATCTTGAAAAGGATATCAAGCACAATAATTTCAACCCTTTCCGGAAATACTTTGAGGGCGATCTGTTCTCAGCCATGGAATATTGCAACAGTGTGCTCAATATGACGGTATCACAGCTTGTGCTTGCCTATGATCTGCTGGAGCTTGATTCTTATAAAGAAATACTTGACAACGTAATGTACTATGGGTTATCATTTCAACAGAAGCATTGTCTTTTTAGCAAGAATAACAAGAAAAAATGCAGTAAAAAAGAAAAGGACCATTATAATTATCTCTCAAAGGGAGAGAAGCGCTCATGACAGCCACGAAAGGACTGAAACAAAATGAACGATCCCTATAAGGTGCTCGGAATTTCCCCATCTGCTTCGGATGCTGAAGTAAAGAAGGCTTACAGAGAACTGGCAAAAAAATATCATCCGGACAAATATGCGGACAGTCCTCTTGCCGAGCTTGCATCGGAGAAGATGAAGGAGGTCAACGAGGCCTACGAAAAAATCCTCAATGACAGGAAGAACGGTGTCAGCGGCAGTTCGACATCCGGCTCAGGCTATGGAAGTTCAGGCTATAGCGATGCAGGAGCCTCGTCTTATGCAAACACATACGGTTCGGATTCTGTTTATCAGCAGATCAGGCGAATGATTAACGAAGGAAACTTTGGCCAGGCGGAAAATGCACTTTCGGGCATACCCTCAGACAGCAGGAATGCGGAGTGGTATTATCTGATGGGAGTTGTATATTACCGCAAGGGTTTTCTTGAGGACGCCTATAATTATTTCCAGACTGCCTGCAGGATGGACCCGTCAAACGTTGAGTACAAGTCGATGTTCAGCAGGATACAGCAGCAGAGGTCTACAGGCTCCGGCAGCGGATTCAATGCTTCCGGAGCAGCGAGTCAGGCAGCCTGCGACTGCTGCGACATTTGTGCTTGTCTGATGTGCTCAGACTGTCTCTGCCGCTCCTGCGGCTAGGGGGACTTTTGCGAAAAAGTCCCCCTAGCAACCCCGAAAACGCCGTTCGCGGGGGCAGAAAAACGGGCTCAAAGTTGGCCGCTCGCGGCTTGTAGTTGTTTCGAAAGGCGACAACACAAAAGTTTTGCTCAAGCTTTTTCAAAAGCTTGCGGTTTCCAAAGGCAGAGCCTTTGGTCGCTCTCCGCAGAGAGCGAAAACACTTTAGCGTGAGAATCCCTCCGCAAGGGGTGAATTTAAAAACAGTCCGGTGGACTGTTTTTGAAGAGGGGACGCCCTGGGAAAGAGGGCGTCCCCTTGTAACGCCCCTGAACCAATTTTTCTGCTGACGTAAGGAAGCACGCAGCGGCAAGCTGTCTCACCCGTGTTCAAGTTTAAAACTACATCCGCGACCAGAGCAGTAACAAGTCTTTTTATCTTACATCGCAAAATCGGCACCGGCGGCTCGCCGGGCGCGGCGCAGAGCCTGCGCTCCCCTGTTCGCGTTGGCAGAACGCCTGATTTCTTAGTTGACCGCTCGCGGATAACACTATCGTCTCGCGGAAACAAAAGTGTATCGCCCGACTAACTTTCATCGCGAAATCGGCACCGGCGGCCCGCCGGGTGCGGCGCAGAGCCTGCGCTCCCCTGTTCGCGTTGGCAGAACGCCTGATTTCTTAGTTGACCGCTTGCGGATAACACTATCGTCTTGCGGAAACAAAAGTGTATCGCCCGACTAACTTTCATCGCAAAATCGGCACCGGCGGCTCGCCGGCGGGAGGATAATTATGAAGCAATCTCACAAAATTGCATACGGCGGCATGATGACGGCTTTTTCTTTGCTTATCATGCTGGCGTCAAATTTCATACCGTCTCTGCTTTTTGCGTTTCCCGCCGCTGCGGGGATAGTGATCTACACCCTCTCATTCGTGTCAGGGCACGGCTATGGGTGGATATCCTTTGCAGCGGTGGCATTATTATCTCTTTTTCTATGCACAGACAAAACCGTTGCCGTATGCTTCATACTTTTCCTTGGTTATTATCCGCTTCTTAAAAAGACTGTAGAAAAGCTCCGCTCAAAAGTATTGACATATCTGATAAAGCTGCTTGCCTTTAATGCTGCCGCTGCCTGTTCTTATGCACTGCTGACCTTTGTTTTTTCGGTGCAGGTGTTTACAAAATGGCTCAGTGCAGCGTGGATGGTTGTTCCCCTCATTATCGGGCTTAATCTTGTCTTCCTTTTGTATGATCTTTGCCTGACCCTTTTCTTTAGAAAGTATGAGGAAAAGATTTACAATCTTGTAACAAAACTCCTGAGAAGATTTTAGTTGATACTGCATAAATTCTTTGATAGAATTATTCACATTGTCAAGAATTGCCATAATACTGAACAAATAAATTAAAAAATAATGCTGCAAAAATATAATAATTGCTGATATGTCATAAATGTTTAGGTCGTTTTATATATAATGCCAGTTGAACAGGGTTAAAAAATCAGTTATAATTGTAACGATCGATTTTTTATTGGGCATGGACGGTTACGATGTTGTAAATAATTGCCCGATTTTTGATTTTATTATTACGAAAGGTTGTGCAGCTTCGGTCATGGAAACAACAAAGCAATCTACTACAAGACCCGGACTCAGGAAAGCAGTTTCTGTCATCTCTGCGGTTGCGTTATTGGTTGGGGCAGTAACGCTCACGTCCCTGCCTGCGTCCGCCAAAACTACAATCATAGCACAGACTCTGGAAAAGGGATACCTTCGCACCGGCGCAGGTCAGTATTATACCGGTCTGAGGGTTATGGAAAGCGAGACATATGTTACTATTGAGGATAAATCCCGTTCGGATTGGTATAAGGTCTCACTGGGTGACGGAACAACAGGCTATTATCCGGCTTCATCCCTTGATATTCTCACTGACTGCAAAACGACTGACTGTGTGAATTTCCGCACAGGGCCCTGCACTGATTATTCCATACATTACACCCTTGATCTGAATGAAGAGCTTGACATCCTCAGCTTCAGCAACAACAGCTGGGCAAAGGTCCGTGATTCATCCGGCACAGAGGGCTATGTATGCACGGATTATGTCTCATATTTTACCGATTCATCCGTCACAAAGGCCAAGGACACCCAGAACCAGGGGCTTACCATTTCTGAGACGACCCACACCCTTGCAAAGGGCAGAAAGTTCAAGCTTACCGTAAAGGGCGGCAGCGGTAAAATAACCTGGTCAAGCTCTGATGCTAAGATAGCCGAGGTTTCCGATGACGGATATGTAAAGGGCAAGCTTTCGGGCAAGGTGGTCATCACAGCGACGGATTCCAAGACAAAGAAGAAGGTCACCTGCACCGTTGACGTCATCAGGACCGAGTATCGTTACATAGTCCTCAACGAAACTTCAGCAAAGCTTGAGCCGGGCGAGAGCCTGCAGCTTTCAGGCAGAACGATCCCTGAGGGAGGATCCTTTGAATATACATCCTCTGATAACTCTGTCGCAACCGTTTCCAAGACAGGAGAGGTCAAGTCGGTAGGTTCGGGCAAGGCGACTATCACTGCCACAGATTCTTCGGGCGTGATAAAGGCTGAATGTGTTGTCACCGTAAAGCCTGCAAGCTCCATCAGCTTTATGAAGTCATCTGTCACTGTGGACGTTGGTTCATCGGTGTCTGTGGGTGTTTCAAAGACACCCTCTGATCTTACACTCAAGTGGTCAAGCAGCAATACCAATGTTGCGGACGTGCGTGGAGGTCTTATCAGCGGACTTCGTGCAGGTACGGCTGTCATTACCGTATCCGATGAGACGGGCACTGTAAAGGATAAGTGTTCGGTGACCGTAAAATCTGTTGACAAGGGTTATGTGAGCCTTTCACGTTCAAAGGCAACCATCGAAGCCGGCAAGACCCTGTATATAAAGGGATATAACGGCAGCAAGTGGACGACAAGCGATTCTAATATCGCTACTGTCTGGGACGGCTTTATCACAGCCAAGTCCGTTGGTCATGCGGCTATCTCCTATGTGGACAGATATGGCAATAAGGCTGTTTGTGTCGTTACCGTTACCGACCCGGCACCGGTGAGGTTTGGCTATTCATCTCCAAACTCAGCGACTCTCAGCTCCAAGATCACTCTTGTAGCCATTACCGACAAAAAGCATTCAGGCGTCTACTTTACCGTGAGCGACGGACAAAACCCCACCACCGTTCAGGCGACGAGCAAGACGGCAGAGGGCAGCACCTATGTATGGAAGGGCACCTACACCCCGACCAAGGCAGGACAGTTTGTTGTCAGGGCTTATTCAAAATATAATGGTGTCTACGGCACCTGCGATGACGGAAAGTTTGACGTTTACATAAGCGACAAGACAAGCTCCACCACAACGGCTCTCGAAAAGCTTCGTGCAAGCGACCAGGTCATTAAGAACATCGGTGACATGGAGGGCTTTGTGTCAAGCATCACCTATGATACTCTTGCAGGCAACATCCCCACACTGGGCCACGGCGTAGTGGTCTGGGAGGGCGAAAAGTTTTATAACAACCTTACAAGGGGAGAGGCTTTCGCATGGCTCATCAAGACCGTTAACGACGGAGTCTTTACCAAGAGGGTCAACGAAATGCTCATAGCTAACGGTGTCCGCTATAACCAGCAGCAGTTTGACGCACTGGTTTCCTTCTCTTACAACTGCGGCACTGGCTGGACTTATTCCTCTGATATTAAAAATATCCTGCTTAATTCCTACGGACGCACCACCGGAGCTACGATGAAGGGCACAGTCACTGCCACCAGCGGCCTTTATCTGAGGAGCGAGGCGACTGCAAATTCCACTGTGCTGGAGACCCTTGACTATAACGAAACAGTCACACTCGTCAGCACCACAAAGTATAACAGTGTGTGGTATAAGGTCAAGACACAAAGCGGCAAGACCGGCTATTGCAGCGGTACTTATCTTAATGTTTATTCAACTACCGGCGGCGGTTATTCAAGGGATCTGAATAATGTAAACAGGAATGCACTTATCAATGAATTGCTTTCCTATCACCATGCAGGCGGCGTCTGCTATTATGGGCTTCTCTACCGCAGAGCGGACGAGCTGGAGATGTTCCTGTACGGAGATTACAAGGTTGACGGCAGAAATAATAAGTATAACTTCCCTGATCCCTCCTGCATCAGCTTCCCCTGATCGAGAGAAAACTTTAATGCGATTTAAACGGATATACATTTGTGTATCCGTTTTTTCTTTTTTTCCTTTTTATCTGGAAATACCTGCTATTTATGGCATGCACCCAAAAATGCCAATATGTGTACTTTTACGAAAAAGTCCCCCCGGTCTCGCCTGTCGGCTCGGTCGGTGCTTCTGCCTTCTGCAGAGGTGTCCACCGGACACCCGCACCCCCCGAAAACGGCGCAGAGCCTGCGCTCCCATATTCGCGGGGGCAGAGAAAATGATTTGTTAGTTGGCTGTTCGCGGCTGATAGTCTAACCAAGAACGACAACAGAAAAGTTTCGCTCAAGCCTTTTCAAAGGCTTGCAGGGTGCAGGGACGGCGTCCCTGCTAAGGGGTTTGGGGAGCGAAGCTCACCAATAAATAAGATAAAAGCCTGATTCCGTGAGGAATCAGGCTAATTATCTTCAATCTGTCTGATTATTTAATCTGTAAGCTAAAAATCTACTCTCCATCTTGATATCCCTGTGCGGATGTGATATAATCTGTTGGAAAAATCCATCAAGAGGTGTCTTATATGAAAAATAAAAGAATAGGCTTTATCGGAGCAGGTAATATGGCGACTGCTATAATCAACGGAATACTTGGCAATAATGCAAAGCTTCCCTCAGAACTTAATGTCTTTGACGTTGACAAGGCAAAGCTTGAGCTGATGGCACAGAAGGGCGTGGAAGCTGCTTCCTCATGCAGTGAGCTGGCTGAAAAAAGCGATATTATCCTACTTGCAGTCAAGCCTCAGAACTATGACGAAGTCCTCAACGACATTAAGGACAGTGTTACTGACGATAAGGTGATCGTTACCATTGCGGCGGGTATTTCCATTGAATATATCCGCAAGAGACTGGGAAGAAACGTTCCTGCCGTCAGAGTAATGCCTAACACTCCGCTTCTTCTGGGCAAGGGCGCCAGCGCTGTCTGTCCGTCTGAAAATATCTCAGAGGAGGAGCTTGAGGAGGTAAGCAGGATGTTCTCCCTTTCCGGCGATGTCGCTATACTTCCCGAGAGCAAGATGAACGCAGTAATCGCTGTCAACGGCAGCAGCCCGGCTTATGTTTATCTTTTTGCAAAGGCAATGCTGGATTATGCCGTTTCCGTCGGTATAGACAGAGAGGCGGCTCTGAGCCTTATCTGCAAGACCTTTGAAGGCAGTGCAGAAATGCTCCGTTCCAGCGGAGATTCTCCTGACGTGCTTATCGATAAGGTATCATCAAAGGGCGGCACCACCATCGAAGCCCTGAAGGTACTCAGGGAGCGCAATGTGCCGGAGGCTATCATCGACGCAATGGCTGCCTGCACAAAACGTGCCGAGGAGCTTGGAAGCTGATTGACCAGATTTTTGTCTCATTCTCAAAGTAAAAACTATGGCTGTCCCGTATAATATCGGGGCAGCTTTTTATTTAGTATAGCAAGAAATTGTATTGAAAAATTACCCCGCTTTTGGTATAATGTAACATGAAGAATTATATTATGCTGTTTTGAAGTGTAAAAATTTCAAACCAAGGCGATTCTTCTATTCCAAATCAGAAAGGAAGAATAATATGAACGCATTGACAGTCGTGCTGATCCTGTTTTCGGCAGCGCTGATTGCGGCGATCCTGCTTGCCATATTCCGCAAGGACAGCAGGAAGACCTTCATCGCTGCGGCAATAGCTCTTGTTCCGATTGCTCTTGTGGCTGTGCTTGTGGTAAACACCACGTTTTCAGAGCTTCCGACAGCATCGGCAAATGACTCTCAGGTATCAATGGATGATGTCGATCCGGACAAAGGTTATCTCGACATGGCTTTTGCCCTGATATCTCAGGGAGAGACCACGGGAGCCGAGAAGGTGCTGGACGAGTATGCTGCGGAATATCCTGTTTCCGACAAGTACCTTCTTGCACGGGCAAGAATGGAGGCTATCAGAAGGGATTATGTGGCAGCCGACGGTATCTACAAATACCTTGAAAAAACCTCGGACATTGATAAGGAGCGTTATACTCCTGAGCATAACGAGGTGACACTGCTGATGAACGGCGGCGGAACCTATGAGAAGCTTGCGGAGCTTATCATCACAGAGATCAATGGACTTTCGATCCCCCCGGAGGCGATAAAGGCTGCAAAGCTCTATTCTGAGATAGACGCTATGGACGCAGGGGCTTCCTATGCCTCTCAGGCAGAAAAGGCGGTAGAAAAATACAAGTCCTATCTGGAGCAGTATCCCCAGCTCTTTGCTTCATCCACAATGGAGCTGAGCTATCTCAAGGCTCTTACGATTGCCAAGGATTATGCGACTATCGTTGACCGTTCTCTCGGATTTACGGATGCTCACTCACTGCTGATTCTTGCTGAGCTTTCAAGGACCGGCAAGATCACCAACAGCATTCTCCGTGACAGCGATGTGAACGCCCGTGTCAGGGACAAGAACTATCGCATCCTTAAATGGATAGAGGACCAGGAGAATAAAAACGATTTTACAGAGGATCAGGAGCTTATTGACAGTGCAAAGGCTATGCTGGAACAGACTGATATCAGCTCGCCAAAGCTCTTTAACAACTGGCTCAAGCTGCAGCTCCTTGCCCTTGCCCGCAGCCCCGAAGAAAAGGAAGCTTCCAAGCTTTACCTTGAGCTTGCAAGGATGAACTTCAGCGATGAAAAGCTGAACGCCAACAATGAGTATATCCAGCAGGCTCTTATCACTGCGGCAAACAGCGAGGACGAAAACTATGCAAATGCCGCTGCGGCAGTCAACAGCATCCTTGAGGACAAGAACAATACCGAAAACCTCAAAAACATCGACGGTTATGTGGATCAGATGGTGGAGTATATGACACCCCCTGAGCTGCGCTCTGATTTCGGGACCGATCTGAGCGAGGATGACAGGCGTTTTGCAAGAGAACTGACCAACAGGATCTACGGCGCCTCCGTCCTTGAGGAAAGCTCCCTTTCCTCCGGCAGCGGCTTTGCAGTCATGAGCGCCGGCAACGCTCCGGAGATCGGGCTGGTTGACTATGAGTTTGACAGCGACTATGATTCCGATGAGACCGAGGCCGACAAAAAGGCCTTCAGCAGCTATCTCACCTCTCAGGTGAACCAGATCACCGCATCTATCAATATCGCATCGGTGGACGCGTCCAAGTTCAGCCAGGTGTCACTGGTGGTGGCTGTGGATGAAAGCATTGCAAACGATGCCGAGAAGTTCAAGAAAAACATCGAGATCTATGACTGCGGCATCGAGATTACAGACTATACCGTTGAAAAGATCGAGGACGAAAAGTTTAATATCATTCTTGTCTGCGATAACTCCGGCAGTATGAGCTCGTCAGACAAGATCGGCAACCTGAAAAGCGCACTGAGCCTTTTCCTCAACAGCCTTACCGAGGATGTAAAGGTAGGAATCGTTGCTTTTGACAGCAGTGTCATCAGCAGAGCCAGCGCACCCCTGGGTTCTGAAATGTCCGCTCTGAGGAACGCCATTAACCAGATGGGCGCTTACGGCGGCACGGACATCTATGATGGTGTTTCTGAAGCTATGAATCAGGCACAGCCCGGCGACGGAATCAACGTTATGATCGTAATGTCTGACGGTCAGGACAGCAGACCCAGTGACCGCACCATTAACCAGATCAAGAACAACTGCTCCCTCAAGGACGTTGTTATCTACTCAATGGGACTTGGCTATGACGTTGATTCAGACGTGCTGAGCACCTATTCCACGGCAGGCGGCGGAAGCTATACCTATGTTTCTGACGCAAACGCCCTGCTCTCCTTCTATGAATACCTCTACGGCATCAGCAGAAACAGGTATCGTGTTACCTATAATGCGGCAGATAATCTTCTTGTTAACAGGACTGCAATGGCTGTCTACAGGTCAGACTCCAAGATCAGCGACACTCAGCCCTATTCTATAAAGGCTAAGTCTCCTGATGACCCCGACCCGGAGGATGATCCCGGCGAGACCACCGAAAACACCGACATTCCTCTCCAGAACGTAAAGATCAGCGGTCTTGACACCAGGCTTATCTACAGGTCATCCTCTGACCAGATAGTACACCTGATCGGCGAGGGTCTGACAAAGGATACAAAGATATCCGTGTCCATCAAGTCAGGACTTTCCATAGACCTCAAGACCGAGTATGAAAGCGATACAAGCTGGAAGGTCACTATCCCTGCCAATACATCCAGCGGTGAATATGACGTCATCGTAAAGGTCAACGGTAAAAGATGTATATTCAAGAATGGCCTGATCGTTTCCACAAAGAGGTCATCCCAGATGCGTTTTGGCGAATACGTCTTTGAGGCAAGCAATATTTCACGCATAGGCAACGATATTGTTCTCTCAGGTGTAGTCACTATGAACGGCTGGCTTGGCTTTGGCGGCGGCGTGAAGATAAGCGGAGATTTCTTCTATGGCGACAGCATCAGGATCAACGCCAAAAACGCATATATCACCTTTGACAAGACCGACCCGGAGCTTAGTCCCTATGCAAAGCTCCTTGCGGATAAGGGAGCCTTCATCCGCATCCCTGAGATAAAGGACCTTACACTTTACAGGAATACCGGCATCTCACCCAATTCATCCGAATTCTATACAGAAAGTACCTATCTGTCAGAACTGGATATCCCCGACCTTGCAAGGCTCCGTGATGTCACTGCCGCTATCTATCCGGACAGATTGAAGGCAGAGTTTGATGAGTTTATGCCCCTGCTTCCCATGTATTCACAGCTTGTCAGGGTCAGCGACAGATCTTCCATGTTCTATCGCAACAGCACAGGCAAGCCGGTGACCATCAGCGAAAAGACTGTTGACTGCAGCATTGCCGCAATGGAAACAGATGAAGGCAGCCGCTTCCGTGCTAAGCTCGGAAATATGGGCATTTCTCTTTACAACGGACACTATGACATCACAATAGACACCGAAAACAGCGTTTACAGGATCAAAAATTACATCTGTATTCCCCTGGTTGCCGATAACCTTTCACTGGAGCTTAATTGGGAAAACGGCGGCTTTAAGTCAGCTATAATGAGCGCTTCACAGCCCTTTGAGCCGGTTGCCATGAATCAGGGCGCTATCTGCTCAGATTTTGTTATGAAGATAGACGATGCTTCCGGCAAGAGCCTTTCACAGCTTGCGTTTGAGGGCACCTGCAAGGTGGCTGCAAAATCGGCTCCCACGGCGCAGAACGATGCTAAGCTCAGCTTCGCCCTGATCGACAGATCCATCACAATGCAG
This sequence comes from uncultured Ruminococcus sp., assembly GCA_902768825.1. Taxonomy (GTDB): domain Bacteria; phylum Bacillota; class Clostridia; order Oscillospirales; family Acutalibacteraceae; genus UBA1213. The sequence continues at coordinate 2,815 of CACXMR010000036.1, read as the reverse complement.
TATAAGGACAAGGCTTCAGGCAAAGACCAGACCGTTGTTCTCGGCCCCGGAGCGTTCTTTGTGGATCCGCTGTTATCAGGCAGTGCCGTGGCATCGGTTATCCTTGCAAATCTTGACTTTAAGGCGGTGATGGCAGGATGAAGGCTATCAAAAGCAACATAAAAACGGGTATTACCTGTGCGTTGAGCGTTCTGCTGATGATAATGCTCACTGTCATTTCCACATCGGTCAGGGTGGACTCAGACTATGACAAGGTGGAAAGAAAGGATAAGGAGCTTCACCTCTTTATCGCAAACGCCGAAAAAGGAACCTGGCGTGTAGTGTCAGATTCCACTGTCAAGGTCAGGACCGCAGAGTGGGTGGTTTCTCCCGAAGCATTGACCTCAAAAACCGAGACCTCCAAGACTGAAACCTCCAAGACTGAAACCTCCAAGACTGAGACTTCAAAGACTGAAACCTCCAAGACTGAGTCCTCGGTTGCAGAGCCGTCAAAGCCTCAGCACGATCCTCTCACGGTAGCCTCCTTTACCTTTGAAGAGCCAAAGGACGACAGGGTAAAGCTCAAGGCGGATGTAAAGTGCAAGACGGAGACAAGCTACAAGTGGACTGTCAGTGCCTATACGGCCAAGGGAATCACGGGCACTGAAATGAGCATTGACCTCTTCGACAGGAACTGCAGCACAAAGAATCCGGCTGAAGCTGAGGCAAACATCAGCAAGCTCCCCGACGGTGAGTGGAGCTTCAAAATGAAGGCAGAGGCTGATTTTGGCGACGGCGATGTTATCACTGCCGAAGCACAGACAGACAAGACCGTAAAGGTCACAGGCCGCACAAAGGCGGGAGATCCTTCTGTTATCAAGACCTCGGCTGACCTTGCCAATCACCTGATGACACTGGACTGGAGCAAGATCGAGGACAGGTATGACTCAGTGATTGTTTCGGTGACCGACAAGGACGGCAAGCTTCTGGTTTATGACAACGTTGGACGCTATGACAGCACAAGCCTTGATTTTATCGCAAACTCAGATGTAAACGTCAACATCCTGACTGTCAGTAACGATGCCTATGATTCGGTTTATTCGTTCACTCTCAGCTATTCTCCCAGTGTCAGCGTTTCTATCGATACGCCTGAGATAACAGGAGACCTTATGGTGCAGATATCCTATAGTGCTGAGAATACTACCGTTCCTGCGGATGTTACCATCAACGGCAAGAAGGGCAGCTATAATTTCAGCGGCACAGGAACCATGTCACTGCCCCTTGAACCAATGAGCAGTAATCAGGTATCTGTGACCTATTACATCAACGACAACGAACAGTATACGATCTCAAAGACCATCAGCGTCCAGAGTGAGCCGGCAACCGTTGAGTTTTACGGCTTATCCGACAGACTTGTTACTTCAGCGGATAAGATAGTCATTATCGGCAAGACCCAGCCCGGCGTAAAGCTCAAAATGGGTGATGTTGATGTGCCTGTAGACGCTCAGGGCGAGTTCTCCGCTGAGGCGTCACTGCAAAAGGGCGAAAACGATGTTTCCTTTGATCTTGAAAATTCCTACGGCATCCACGCTACAAGGACGATTAAGGTGATCCGCACCTCCGAGGGCAGCACGGCAGCCGCAGCAGTCAACAACAGTGATATTCCTGTCTGGCTGCAGATCGTTTTTGGCGTGTTGGTTGCAGTGCTCTGCTTTGCGGCAATACTTGTGGCGATCATGCTTATCCGCAAGAAAAAGCCCAACTCCTTTGGCAAGCTCATTATCATAGCCAAGACCTTCCTTGTGCTGTGCATGGTGCTCTTTATCGGTGCAGGCGTGTATTGCCTCATCGAAAGCATCGTGGTATCGGGCAGCATTTCCGGAGGAGGCCTTATCGACAGGCTTGAAGCAGGCGACTATGACGGGCTCGATACAGTCCTGAGGATCAGGAATACATGGCTTGAAAGAATGACCCTGTTCTTTGTGCTGGGGGGCATCAGCGTGGTGCTCTTTGTGCTGTCCCTTGTGTTCAATAAGCAGCTTGTTAAGCTCAGCCAGAGACCGAAGAAGGAAAAGGCACCCAAACCGCCTAAGCCTCCCAAGGCTCCCAAGGCGCCCAAGGCGCCCCGTCAGTCAATGTTTATGCCTGATCCGTCTATGCAGTACCCCCAGTATCCCCAGTACCCGCAGAACGACCAGCAGCCGGTGCAGCAGTACCCCCAGTATCCTCAGTACCCGCAGAACGATCAGCAGCCGGTGCAGCAGTACCCCCAGTATCCTCAGTACCCACAGAACGACCAGCAGCCGGTGCAGCAGTACCCCCAGTATCCTCAATACCCACAGAACGACCAGCAACCGGCACAGCAGTACCCCCAGTATCCACAGTACCCGCAGAACGACCAGTAGCCGGTCAGTGGGACTTTTGCGAAAAAGTTCCCCCGCTCTCATCTGTTGGCTCGCAGTTCATAGTTTATTATCATCCCGCGGACGCAGAAGCATATTGTCAGAGTATCTTACATTGCGAAGTCGGGAGCGGCAGCTTGCCGCAAGTTTTGCTCAAGCTTTTTCAAAAGCTTGCAGGGTGCAGAGACGGAGTCCCTGCTAAGGGGTTTGGGGAGCGAAGCTCACCAATAAATAAAGACAACGGCCTGATTCCGAGAGGAATCAGGCCGTTTTTTGAAGAAACGGATGTGGCGTGTGCGCTCTGAATAGATGCAGGTCAGGTTTTTTTCTGGATGATACTAATCCTCAATAAAAGGCTGACAAAAGAGTGAAAATGTGCTATAATAGTCAAGGGTGATAATTATGGCAAAGAAATACGAAATCAGCGAAGAAGG
>CACXMR010000035.1 GCA_902768825.1 uncultured Ruminococcus sp. | reverse complement strand
ATTTCTGCAAACTATTAACTAAAATAGAGCAACTAAATCATAAATTAGAGCAACTGATATGCGTTTCTGCAAACTTTTTATAGAATTAGAGCAACTGAATATGGAGTTGCTTTTTAAATGACTGCCGCCCTTACCCGGATGTATCAAGTTATCTTTTATCATCTCATGCTCTATGATAAGCCTGATCTGTTCATACCCCCATCAGCCCCATATGAACAGTTTATGATCAGTTTACTGATTTGTGTTTAGTTTACACGCCTGCTGATCCGAAAATTCTGTTTGCCTGCTCTTTGCTTTTACACTCTGGAAGTCAGAAAAACCCAGTAAATATCAGCGTTTCAGCCGTTTTTAGGCAACAAAAAAGCACCCGGTTTTACGGGTGCTTTCTGGAGCTGATAACCAGATTCGAACTGGTGACCTCATCCTTACCAAGGATGCGCTCTGCCGACTGAGCTATACCAGCATAAAATTGAACTCCCTCACTCACATGAGAGAGTTCCTTTTTTGGCGATCCGGAACGGGATCGAACCGTCGACCTCTAGCGTGACAGGCTAGCGTTCTAACCAGCTGAACTACCGGACCATCTGTAATCAAGCCCTTCGCTTGACTGCTTATAAATGATAACATATCGGCATGGAATTGTCAAGTGTTTTTGACGGATTTTTCACTACTTTTAGGCAAGAGATAATTGTTTTTTACTTGTTCGGAATAATAATATTGAAACCTGGGCAGTGTTGTGCTAAAATAATATACACATTTGGCAAACAGTGCCTGTGTGAAAAAGGAGAAAAGGGGAAGTATGTATGTGCGGATTGTGCGGTTTTACGGGCAGTGTCCAGCATCGGGATGAGGTTATCAGGAGAATGACCGATGTTATTACCCACAGAGGCCCGGACAGTGCAGGATTCTACAAGGATGATGATATATCTATGGGGTTCCGCAGACTTAGCATCATCGACCTTGAAAAGGGACATCAGCCGATTTATAACGAGGATAAATCCCTTGTTCTGATGTTTAACGGGGAAATCTACAATTATCGTGAACTGCGGGAAGAGCTTATCGGTCTTGGTCACAGCTTTTCTACAAAAACCGATTCAGAGGTGCTTGTTCATGGCTTTGAGCAGTGGGGAGAGAAGCTTCTTGACAGACTGAGGGGAATGTTCGGCTTTGCCATATATAATACCCTCGATAAGTCGGTCTTTATTGCGAGGGATTTCTTTGGCATCAAGCCCATGCATTATGCGGTCATTAACGGAAATCTTGTTTACGGCTCTGAGATAAAGAGCATACTGCAGTACCCGGAATATAAAAAGAGCTTTAACTATAAGGCACTGGACAACTATCTTTCCTTCCAGTATGTGGTGCCGCCGGAGACCTTCTTTGAGGGCATTTACTGCCTGCTTCCGGGTCATTACCTGTGGTTCAGGGACGGAAACGTCAGGGTCACAAGATATTTTGAGGCAACCTTCCAGCCTGACAAGAACCTGACAATAAATGAAGCCGTAGATAAGATCGAGGCGGCCTTTGAGGATTCTGTCAACGCCCATAAGATAAGCGATGTAGAGGTTGGCTGTTTCCTGTCCAGCGGAGTGGACTCAAGCTATGTTTCCACTTATTTTGCGGATCAGAAAACCTTTACCGTGGGCTTTGATTTCGGAGAAAGATACAACGAGATAAGCTGGGCAGAGGGTCTGTCAAAGGAAATAGGAGTCGAGCACCATACACACCTTATCGGTTCTGAGGAATTCTGGGAGGCAGTGCCAAAGGTACAATATCAGATGGACCAGCCGCTTGCCGATCCGTCCTGCATTGCCCTGTATTTCGTATCAAAGCTTGCGAGTCAGTATGTCAAGGTGGTTCTTTCCGGCGAAGGCGCAGATGAGCTTTTCGGTGGCTATACAATCTACAACGAGCCTCATGTGTTCAAAACCTATCAGAGGATAGTGCCGCAGAAGCTTCGCTACGCACTGGCGAGGAAGGCAAAGAAATGGCCCCACATTAAGGGCAGGGGCTACATCATGAGGGGCGCAAGAAAGACAGAGGATAAATTCATCGGCAACGCCTTTATGTATGACGACGAGGAAAAAAGGGAGATCCTCAGGGATCCGTCCATCGTAACAAGACCTCAGGATCTGTGCAAAAAATATTATGACCGGGTAAAGGGTTATGATGATGTGACCAAGATGCAGTATCTGGACATCAATCTCTGGATGGTGGGAGATATACTGCTCAAGGCAGACCGCATGAGCATGGCAAATTCGCTGGAGCTTCGTGTGCCATTCCTTGACAGGAAAGTGTTTGATGTGGCAAGGACTATACCCACGAAATACCGTATCGCTCACGGCACTACAAAGTATGCTATGCGTCAGGCGGCGATGAGGCATCTCCCGAAGGCCACGGCGCAGAAGGAAAAGTTAGGCTTTCCGGTGCCCACCCGTGTCTGGCTGAGAGACAAGAAATACTATGAGATAGTCAAGGAGAAATTCACCTCTGAGACAGCCAGGAAATTCTTCAATACCGATCTGATAGTATCCTACCTTGACGAGCATTTTACAGGCAAGGACGACAACAGCCGCAAGGTCTGGACGATATACGTTTTTCTTGTCTGGTACGACATCTACTTTGGCACCGGCGCAGAGTCTGCGCTTCCGCAGCCGTGTTCGGATTAAAAGTAACAATATAGATTAGCATTTTCATAAGTTTTATAACAAAGGAGACTTTAACATGAGCTTACCGGAAGATCCAGTAATACTCTATTCCTTCGTCAACACACAGCTGAGGGATAAATATTCCTCCCTTGATGACTTTTGCCGCAGCAACAACATCGACGCTGAAAAGCTCTCTGCAAAGCTGAGCGCCGCAGGCTTTGAATATATTCCCGATCTGAACAGATTCATGTAATTCATCAATTTCGGGCAATGAGTTTTTTGTCTCGTCTATCGGTTCGGGGGCATTATATGTTGGTGGGCTTCGCTCCCCAAGTCCGTGACCATAGGCTCCGGGTCTCGCCTGTCGGCACCCCAAGGGCACTTGTTTCACTGCGCTCGGTCGGCGCTTATGCTTCGCAGAGATGTCCACCGGACCCCGCAAATTGGGTGCGCAGGCTCTGCGCCGTTTTCGGGGGTGTTGGGGGGACTTTTTCGCAAAAGTCCCCCTGACCCCTATTGATTATTCTGAGCTAATCATGTATAATTACTCTTTAGGACAAAAAGATCAAAGATTATGGGGGAAGAAGCTTGGCTACGAATAATAAAGAGCTTATCAACAAAAGAAGGACCTTTGCGATTATCTCACACCCGGACGCAGGCAAAACGACTCTCACCGAGAAGCTGCTGCTCTATACCGGAACTATTCAGCTTGCAGGCTCCGTCAAGGGAAAGAAAACCGACAAGCACGCTGTCTCTGACTGGATGGAGATAGAAAAACAGAGGGGAATTTCCGTTACCTCCTCCGTAATGCAGTTTAATTATGACGGATATTGCGTCAATATCATAGACACTCCCGGACATCAGGATTTCTCGGAGGATACCTATAGGACGCTCATGGCGGCTGACTCGGCAGTGATGGTCATAGACGCATCAAAGGGCGTCGAGGCTCAGACCAGAAAGCTTTTTAAGGTCTGTCTGCTCCGTGACATACCCATCTTCACCTTTATCAACAAGATGGACAGAGAAGCCAAAAGCCCCTATGATCTGCTGGAGGACATCGAAGAGGTGCTGGGCATCCACACCTGTCCGATGAACTGGCCCATAGGCTGCGGAAAGGACTTTAAGGGAGTATATGAGTTTGCGAGCAAGGAAATTCTTGCCTTTACTGCAAACAACGGTCAGAGAGAGGTCGAAACAGACAAGCTGACTCTTGATGATCCTGATCTTGACGAGAAGCTGGGTGATACCCTTGCACAGACCCTCAGGGATGACGTAGAGCTGCTTGAGGGCGCAGGTGATGACCTGGATCTTGATCAGGTGCGCCACGGCAAGCTGACTCCTGTTTTCTTCGGGTCTGCTCTTACAAACTTCGGCGTTGAGCCTTTCCTTGCCGACTTCCTCAAAATGACTACTCCGCCCCTGCCCAGAAACACTGTTAACGGCGAGATAGACCCCTTTGATGATGAATTTTCTGCATTTGTTTTTAAGATCCAGGCAAACATGAACAAGGCTCACCGTGACAGGATCGCCTTCATGCGTATCTGCTCCGGAAAGTATGAAAAGCAGATGGAGGTCTGGCACGTCCAGGGAGAAAAGAAAATGCGCCTCTCACAGCCTCAGCAGCTCATGGCTCAGGACAGAGAAGTCATAGACGAGGCTTATGCGGGCGATATCATCGGTGTGTTTGACCCGGGCATTTTTTCAATAGGCGATACAGTCTGCACTCCATCAAAAAAGGTGCAGTTTGAGGGTATTCCCACCTTTGCGCCTGAGCACTTTGCCCAGGTAAGACTAAAGGACACCATGAAGCGCAAGCAGTTTGTCAAGGGCATCACCCAGATAGCCCAGGAGGGTGCGATCCAGATCTTCCAGAACCTTGGCGGAGGCATGGAGGAGGTCATTGTGGGCGTTGTAGGCGTGTTGCAATTTGAGGTGCTGGAGTATCGCCTGAAGAACGAATATAACGTGGATATCATTCTCGAAAATATGCCCTATGAGCTTATCAGATGGATAGACAACGAAAACCTTGACCCCAAGAAGCTCAACCTTACCTCTGACACAAAGCGGATCCAGGATCTCAAGGGCAAGCATCTTCTGCTTTTCTCCAGTGAGTGGAACATCACATGGGCGACGGAGCATAACAAAGAGCTTGTACTTACGGATTTCAGCAAAAACTGATTTATAAACAATTATACCCTATGTATAATTTTATCGATTATACATAGGGTAAATTTTTTGCTTTGCTGTATTACTTATTGTAGATTGTTGCGTGATTATACATATAGGATATTATTGATCTCAGGTCAGGCCGGCTCTTCTGTAATACCGTTTTCAATCACCACGTCCACTGCGTTCAGAAGCTCCCTGTATTTTTCAAGCATAAATTTCAGATACTCTTTTCCCTCGTCAGTAATGGCATAGTAATTCCTTGTTCTGTGGCTCTCGGTTATCTCCTGGGTATACTCGCAGACATATCCCTGTTCCTGAAGGCGGTAAAGAACCGGATAGAGAAAATTCATCTTATAGGTGCTGTTGCTTCTTTTTTCCAGTTCCTGTGACAGATTATATACATACATAGGTTTCTCGTTGAGCAGAAGGAGGGTCATCATCGGACTCGTCGCTCTCTTGAAAGAATCCTCAAATGAACTTTTTGCATCTTTATTTGATGTTCTTCCCATAATTCATCGTCCTTTCCAGATAGTATAAAAATCACGAGTTTGTTTGGTCATTATGATACCAAAAAAAATTCATTATTTCAATACATATTCAGAAAACTTGTTGTTAACTCTATGTAAATAATCTATTATAAAAACATTGAAAATATTTAAGAAAAAGGACTGACCCCTCACGAGATCAGTCCTTTAGTGTTATTGTATCAGTCAGATATTTATGACGCTTCATACAGCGCCTTCAGGCTTGGCAGCAAATGGAGTGAAGATTTACTTTGCGGCCTCCTCGATGACCTTCTGAGAAACCATCGCAGGAGCTTCCTCATAGCGTACAAAGGTGAAGGAGAAGTATCCACGGCCCTGTGTGCACTGACGGATGAATGTAGCAAAATCGCTCATCTCAGCCTGAGGAACCTCAGCCTCGATGGTCTGCATACGATCCTCAGAGGGGTTCATGCCAAGGACACGGCCTCTTCTCTTTGTAACCTCGCCCATGATGTCACCCATGTTAGCGTCCGGAACAGTTGCCTTGAGCATTCCCACAGGCTCCAGCAGTACGGGTGAAGCATCAGGCATACCTGCCTTATATGCAAGGGAAGCGGCTGTCTTGAAGGACATTTCAGAGGAGTCTACCGGATGATAGGAGCCGTCATAAAGTGTAGCCTTGAGTCCTACAACAGGATAGCCTGCAAGAGGACCCTTGGAGATGCTGTCACGCAGACCCTTCTCTACTGCAGGGAAGAAGCCCTTGGGAACTGCACCGCCGACAACTCTCTCTTCAAAGATCATATCCTCGCTGTCACAGGGTGAAAACTCGATCCATACATCACCGAACTGGCCGTGACCGCCGGTCTGCTTCTTGTATCTGCCCTGTACCTTGACTGTCTTTCTGATAGTCTCACGATAGGCAACCTTCGGCTTGGAGAGAACTACCTCGGTGCCGTATTTTGACTTGAGCTTTGAAACAACAACGTCAAGATGCTGCTCGCCCATACCGCTTATCACCATCTGATGTGTCTCGTGGTTAGTCTCGAATCTGATCGTGGGATCCTCCTCGCAGAGCTTCTGCAGACCGAGAGCGACCTTTTCCTCATCGCCCTTTGTCTTGGGAGCGATAGCCATCTGCAGTGAGGGAGCGGGATAATCAATACCGTCCAGCACGACCTTCCTTGCGGGTGCGCAGAGGGTATCGCCGGTGTTTGTAGCGGAAAGCTTTGCCACAGCGCCGATATCGCCTGCACCGATGTAAGGAGCATCCTCAAGCTTCTTACCCCTGATGGTCATAACCTTGGAAATTCTCTCGGTATTGCCTGTTCTCATATTTACAAGAGGTGAATCGGGAGAAATCTTGCCCGAAACCACCTTGAAGTAGGAAAGCTTACCAACAAACGGGTCTGCTATGGTTTTGAATACGATGGCAGCAGGCATTGCGTCATCATTTACGTTCAGCTCAACAGGGCTGCCCTCTGTATCAAGAGCCGTCTCACCCGACTTATCCTCAGCTGAGGGAGCCAGCCATACAAGACCGTTAAGAAGCTGCTCCACGCCGAAGGTGAGCAGTGCGTCTCCGCAGAAAACAGGGCTGATAGAACCGTTCTTTACGCCCTTGCTGACGCCGACTATGATCTCTTCAGGCGTAAACTCCTCACCTGAGAAGTATTTTTCAAACATCTCATCGCTTGTCTCAGCCACAGCCTCATTGATAGCTGTTCTGAGGCCCTCAAGTCTGTCGCCCATATCAGGGATCGGAACCACCGTAGCCTTGCCGCCGACATACTTGTAAGCCTTATATTCAAGCAGGTTGACATAGCAGTCTGCCTGACCGTTGACGATATAGGGAACAACAACAGGGCAGACAGAGGGGCCGAAGGAAGCCTTCAGATTCTCAAAAACACGATAGAACCTTGCGCTCTCATCGCACAGTCCGTTTACAAAAAACACCTTTGTCAGGCCTCTCTTGTCAGCGGCCTTGACAGCCTTTTCAGTACCGACGCAAACGCCGTCCTTACCGGAAACAGTTACAAGTACCGTATCAGCAGCTCTTACAGCCTCATAAAGACCGCCCTCAAAATCGAAGAGTCCGGGAGCGTCTATAATGTTGATCTTCTTGCCCTTCCACTCAACGGGAGCCACGCCTGTCTGTACAGAAGTCTTGCGCTTGATCTCTTCAGGGTCGAAGTCCATCACTGTATTTCCGTCGCTGACCTTGCCGAGTCTTTCGGAATTGCCTCCGAGATTGAGCATTGCCTCTGCAAGAGAAGTCTTACCTGAGCCGCTGTGGCCTGCTAATGCGATGTTGAAGATGCTTTTTGCGGGATACTGTTTCATAGGGTTGTTTTCCTCCTTAATGTGATATCGTAAAGCTTTAAGCAAAAAATACAATACTTTTTATAAAGCACAAATAAATTATATCGCATATGCACATTGTTGTCAATGAATATTTATACGATGTTTACGATAATTTTGCCTTATTATGACATTTACTCAGCCATTGCCCGTGTTGCCAGATGCTCTGCCTATGTCCAGACCAAAAAATAAGCCTGATCCCTGCCGGAATCAGGCCGTTTTTCTTTTATGTTGGTGGGCTTCGCCCCCAAACCCCTGAGCAGGGGCTTTGCCCCATGCACCCCACAGCCTTTGAAAAGGCTGGCGAAACTTTTGTGTTTAATCTTTTGGAAGAACTATGAACCGCGAGCGGTCAACTGAGAAGTCAGACACTCTGCCCCCGCGAAGTCGGGACCGGCGGCTCGCCGGCGGCAGCTTGCCGCCGCTTGCGCTGGCCCAGAGCAGGAAGGCGTAGATCGCATAGATGCGGTTCCAGAGAAGCTCTTCGCCGTTGATGAAGCGCTCCCACATGGAAAGCAGCTCGTCGGTGTTGAAGTACGTTTTTGCGGTCTCTCCGGTAAGCATGGAGATTATCGGCTTGTTGAAACGCTCATCTGCAAGCCATTTGCGCACGGGAACAGGGAAGCCTACCTTCTTGCGGAATGCCACCTCGTCAGGCAGCAGAGAGCTTGCAGCCTTGCGGAAAGCGTATTTGTTCTGATCGTTCATGAATTTCATCTCTGCGGGAATCCTTCTTGCTACGTTAAAGAGCCGCAGATCGCTGAATGGTGTGTGCAGCTCTACTCCGCAGGCTGTGCTTGTCCTGTCGGTGTTGAGATAAATGTCTCCCTCAAGCCAGAGAGAAATATCGGTGGTGAGCTTCCTGTCAAGCTCGTCCTGACCCTCCGTCTCGTTCCATATCGCTGCAACAGGATCGGATACATCAATGCTCTCGTCATAGTCCTTCATTATTGAGCGGATAACGTCCTGTGACATGATGTGGGAACAGGTAAGGTAATATTTCCAGTCGGGCTGCATTGGAGTCTTGTGGGCATTGTAGCCGCCAAAAAACTCGTCTATGCCCTCTCCGGAATAAACCACCTTGGTGTGCTCCTTTACAGCTGAGCAGCCGATAGAGAATGCGACAGCCGAAGCGTCTCCCAAGGGCTGTCCCAGACCTTCAATGACGGCGGGTATGCGTCCAAAAAATTCCTCTGCGTCTATCATTCTCTTACGGAAGCCCTTGCCGAGTATCTCAGCGGTGTGCTGTGCAAGGGATGACTCGTCAAAGCCGCTGTCCTCAAAGCCCACATAGCCCACGGTGTTTGCAAAGACAGCATCTCCGGCAGCAAGCAGATAAGAGGAATCCACACCTCCTGAAAGGAAGGACTCTTTGTATGGAAACTCGCTGTCGCCGCTTTCCTCACTGAATATCTGTGTGACGACCTCCCGGATCTCCTGTGCCCACTGGTCGACGGTCTTTGAGTGATCCGGTGCAAATTCCGGCTTCCAATAGCGGACTACCTCTGCTTTTTTGCCGTCCCATTTTACATAATGCCCCGGCATCAGCTTGTATATGCCCTCATAGAAGGTCTCGCTGCCGATAGGGTAGCCGTAAAATAGGTACAGCTGCAGCATACGCTTGTTAATGCGCTTTTCTATCCTGCTGTCGTTTGCAAGCTCACTTATGTCGCCTGAGCAGATAAGCTCACCGCCTGCTTCTGCATAGAAGATATGCTTTTGTCCTACCTGGTCCCTGATGACATAGAGGGTCTGTTCCTCATCGTCCCACAGTGCGATGACAAAGCAGCCGTAGATATGGGACATGAAGTCCATTCCCCAGCTGATGTAGGCGTTTTTGATTATCTCTTCCTCTCTTTGCTGACGGCTGAGCGAGGTGCTTATCCCAAGCTCTGCGCAAAGGCTTCTCCAGTTGCGGATATAACCGCTGAAATAACGTATCTGTATTGATTTTTCTGTCTTTTCCATAGTCATCCCTCTTTGTCGGATTTTGTAAAAATTATAGCATTTCAGGGATTGAACGTCAATGATTTATTTGCAGCACCGGAAAAAAACAGATGCACAGGCTATAAAAAATAATAATTGTTTTTTGTGATAAACTGTAATATAATAGAAATATATATACTTGCGGGATAATCGAACGTCTCATGCAGAAAATAATAAAAAAGAACGGATAGATCTTGCTATGTTTAAGATAATGAATCTGATCCGCAGTCATAGGCGGATATCACTGTTTATCTGCGACCTGCTGCTGTGGAATCTCTCATACTATATTTCCTTTGTGTTCCACAGGGGGAGATTTTCCCTTGAGGGCGCCTACGCCCCGTTTCTGACGGGTCTTGTGGCACTGAATATCTCCTTTGCTGTGGTTTTCTGGCTTTTCAGACTTTACAACAAGATGTGGCGCTATGCCGATACGGAGGACTTCTTCTATGCGGCCATAGCATCCCTTGCGGCAAACCTTGTGTTTATGTCGTCTATGATGATAACGGGCAGTATTGAACGGAGTCTCTCCATACATTCAAGCATCTTTATTGTCAATGCTTTGATGTCCACGCTGTTTGTCATACTGTTCAGGATAATATACCGTCTCAATAAGATCCTTGAGCGCCGAAACCTTGCACACAAAGCAAAAAAGCGTCTGATGATCGTCGGGGCGGGTGAGGGAGCGCTTTCTGTGCTCAGTGAGCTGTCCAAGACTCCAGGAAACGAATATATCCCCGTGTGCATAGTTGATGACGACAAGGAGAAGCAGCGCAGAAGGATAGCCGGAGTCAGTGTTGCGGGCACTACCTATGATATACCGAGGCTGTGCAAGGAGCTGGACATAGAGGTGATACTTTTTACCATCTCACAGATAAGCATTTCCGACAAGAAGCGCATCCTCGACACCTGTGCCGGGACTCATCTTGACGTAAAGATCATCCCAAATATCTACAACCTTATGACATCCGGTGTGCCCATTACCTCATCCATTCGTCAGGTAGAGGTGGATGACCTGTTAGGGCGTGAATCCGTTGTGTTCAACACTGAGAAATACGGAAAATACCTTATCGGTCAGACGGTGCTGGTCACCGGCGGCGGAGGATCTATAGGCTCTGAGCTTTGCAGACAGATCGCATCTCTCAAGCCGAGACACCTGATAATCCTTGATATTTATGAAAACAACGCCTACGACATTCAGCAGGAGCTTATCCGCAAACACGGGTCAGACCTTTCCTTTGAGGTGCAGATAGCTTCTGTCCGTGACAAGAAAAAGCTGGAGCATATTTTCAAGACCCACGATATTGACGTTGTGTTCCATGCTGCGGCCCACAAGCACGTTCCTTTGATGGAGACAAACCCTGAAGAGGCGGTCAAGAATAATGTTTTTGGCACGCTGAAGCTCATCGAGGTAGCAGACAAGTATCATGTAAAGAATTTTGTACAGATATCCACCGACAAGGCAGTAAACCCGACCAATGTGATGGGAGCCACCAAGCGTATCTGCGAGATGCTCATACAGATGATGGGCATGAGGAGCAAAACCAATTTCGTAGCAGTGCGGTTCGGAAACGTGCTGGGCTCCAACGGGTCGGTAATACCGCTGTTTAAGGAGCAGATAAGGACCGGCGGGCCGGTCACTGTGACCCATCCGGATATCATACGCTATTTCATGACAATACCTGAGGCTGTGTCCCTGGTGCTGACAGCCGGCAGTATTGCAAAGGGCGGAGAGATATTCATTCTTGACATGGGAGAGCCTGTCAAGATAAAGGTGCTTGCCGAAAACCTGATACGTTTGTCGGGCTACAAGCCCCACGAGGACATCAAGATCGAATACACCGGTCTGCGTCCCGGAGAAAAGCTTTATGAGGAGCTTCTCCTGAACGAGGAGGGCATCACCAAGACGGACAACAAGAAGATATATATAGGTAAGCCGATAGAGTTTGACAATGAAGCTCTTTTCCGTCACCTGAAAAATCTCTACTATGCCGCTTACAGGAACAACAAGGATGAAGTGGAGCAGCTGATAGCCGAGATCGTGCCAACCTTCAAGCATGCCACCAACGAAAACGCCGAGCTTCCGCCGGAGGACGAAGAATAGCGCGCAGAGCCTGCGCTCCCGTGTTCGCGCTGTCATATTGTCTGATTTCCAACCTGACTGCTCGCAGTTGGTAGTTGTTCCGAAAGACGACAACACAAAAGTTTCGCCAGCCTTTTCAAAGGCTGTGGGGTGCATGGGGCAAAGCCCCTGCTCAGGGGTTTGGGGGGCGAAGCCCACCAACATAAAAGAAAAACAGCCTGATTCCGACAGGGATCAGGCTTATTCTTTCCGGAAAATCGATTTTAGTCCTCGTCAAGGAAGAATGTTTACAAAGTGGGCGGTGGTGTGCTATAATAAAAGATAACCTATAATCAGAAAGAGTATAAAGTGGTGGTATAAATGTCTACAGATAGATCAAAGATCAGAAATTTTAGTATTATTGCGCATATAGATCACGGAAAATCGACCCTTGCCGATAGGATACTGGAGCAGACGCAGTCTGTTGCGGTGCGTGATATGGAGGATCAGCTTCTGGATAATATGGACCTTGAAAGAGAGAGAGGTATAACCATAAAGGCTCACGCAGTGACGCTTATCTATAAGGCTGATGACGGTGAGGAATATGTTTTTAACCTTATAGATACTCCCGGTCATGTGGACTTTAACTATGAGGTGTCAAGATCACTGGCAGCCTGTGAGGGGGCAGTGCTGGTGGTTGACGCTTCTCAGGGAATTGAAGCACAGACTCTTGCCAATACCTATCTTGCACTGGACGCAGGATTGGAGATAGTTCCGGTCATAAACAAGATAGACCTGCCAAGTGCCGATCCGGACAGGGTGAAAAATGAAATAGAGGACGTTATCGGGCTGCCGGCTGAGGATGCTCCCTGTATATCCGCAAAGGTCGGCATAAACATACACGATGTCATGGAGCAGATAGTGAGCCTTGTGCCGCCGCCGGAGGGCGATGACAGCAAGCCTTTGCAGGCGCTGATCTTTGATTCCTACTATGACAGCTATAAGGGTGTCATTATCTATGTGAGAGTTAAGGAAGGCTCTCTGAAGGTGGGAGATACTATCAGGTTTATGGCAACGGGAAAGGAATTTTCCGTGGTGGAGTGCGGCTTTATGAGGGCAACGTGCCTGGAACCCACTCAGGCTCTCTATGCAGGAGAGGTAGGATATATCGCAGCTTCCATCAAGACGGTAAGCGATGCCCGTGTGGGCGATACCGTCACCCTTGCTGACTCCCCCGCTGAGGAGCCGCTGCCGGGATATCGTGCGGTGCAGCCCATGGTGTTCTGCGGCATCTATCCGGCGGACGGAGCAAAGTATCCGGATCTGAGGGAGGCTCTTGAAAAATTAGAGCTGAACGATGCGGCACTGTCCTTTGAGCCTGAAACGTCAGTGGCTCTGGGCTTCGGATTCAGGTGCGGATTCCTCGGACTGCTGCACATGGAGATAATTCAGGAGCGACTGGAGAGGGAGTATAACCTTGACCTCATCACCACAGCACCCAGCGTAATTTTCAGGATAACCAAGACCGACGGAACGGTGGTATACATCGACAACCCCACAAATTATCCTGATCCGGGCTTCATAACAAAGGCGGAGGAGCCGGTGACGGAAGCACACATCTATTCTCCTTCGGAATATGTGGGCAACATAATGGAGCTTTGCCAGGACAGGAGAGGTATCTTTAAGGATATGAAATACATTGACTCGGACAGAGTTGATATACATTATATTCTGCCCCTTGCAGAGATAGTTTATGATTTCTTTGATACCCTCAAATCCCGCACAAGGGGCTATGCGTCCTTTGACTATGAGGTGTCAGGCTATCAGGAGTCAAAGCTCGTAAAGCTGGATATCATGCTTAACGGCGAGGTGGTGGATGCGCTGTCGTTTATCATTCACGCCGACAAGGCCTACAGCCGTGCAAGGAAGATGGCGGAGAAGCTGAAGGAGAAGATACCGCGCCAGCTCTTTGAAGTGCCGATACAGGCGTGCATAGGAGGAAAAATAATAGCCCGTGAGACAGTAAAGGCAATGAGGAAGGACGTTCTTGCCAAGTGCTACGGCGGCGACATTACCCGTAAGAAAAAGCTGCTGGAGAAGCAGAAGGAAGGAAAGAAACGTATGCGTCAGCTTGGCACGGTGGAGGTGCCCCAGGAGGCATTCATGGCAGTGCTCAAGCTTGATACGGACTGATCTTTGGAGGGACAAGCCCTATGAAAAAACTGATACTTGCATACAATTTCAGCGGAGACAGACTGTCGGGAGTAAAGCGCTCGGCGGTGGCTGTTAAGGCAGCGGTCAAAGCGGTAGAACCTGAGAGCTTCGGGGAGAGAATAGGCTTTTTGGCAGAGCTGCCAGGCTTTGAGTCTGAGGCAAAAGCGCCTGAGGGAGGCTTCACTGAGGAAATGCTGCTGATGAGCGGCTTTGACAGCGGGGACATTGATATGCTGATTAAGTCTCTGAGGAAATACGGAGTGGGCAGGGTGGCTCTGAAGGCAATAGTAACAGAGACAAACATCAACTGGAGCAGCATTGACCTGTATGAAGCGGTAAAGGCCGACCATGAGGAAATGCAGCGCAGGACTCAGGGATGATCATGTACTACACATATATGCTCAGGTGTGAGGACGGGTCTGTATATACGGGCATTACCACCGATCCGGCCAGGAGACTTGAGGAGCACCGCAGCGGCAGGGGCAAAGCAGCCGGTTATACACGTTCTCACAGGGCGGAAGGCTTCATAGCCCTGTGGTCATGCCGTGACCGCTCCCTTGCGTCCATCCTTGAATACAGGATCAAGACCCTTGACAAGCGGAAAAAAGAGAGTCTGGCTATCAGCGGCAGTCTTGAAATTCTTAGTGGCAGCATAGCGATCAATGAATACACCTATGTTTCGCCGCAGATGCTGACGAAAACAAATAATACATAATGTATATTTATCTGATATAATACTATTGGTAGCTTTATTGATATAAATACTGATTGTATAATATTATAATCTGATAACTATAAGTAATAATACTGATTGCAATATTATCTAAGATTATACTATAAGTAATACAACGATTGTAATAAAGGAGGTGCGCCTATGACCCGTGAGACTGCAAAAAGAATGATAAAGGGCTACCCCATGAAGCTAAAGGCTCTTGCAGGTGATGATATAGACCGGAGAGCTTATGTTTCCGTGGAGCTTGTGCCTGTTTTTGAAATAGAGAGCGGCTACTATCAGATGACCGTGAATTATAAGATACGCCTGGAGGACGGTTATATTTATGGCAAGGCGCCGAGCCTGGATGATTTTGTAAAGCTGCATGACGCCGCCGAGCGAGGAGAGGTGTTCAGGATCATGTACCTGGAGAAATCCCGGATAATAATAGAAATAGAGGAGAGGGACGCCTGATTATTGCTCAAGGGGATCGATACATAATTGAATGGAGTGACGACGGTGGAATATGTTCTGAGGACAGAGGGTCTGACAAAGACCTATTCAAAGGTAAACGTGGTGGACAAGGTTTCTCTCACAGTAAAACAGGGTGAGATATACGGCTTTGTCGGCAAGAACGGAGCGGGCAAAACTACCTTTATGCGCACCGTGCTGGGACTTACCAAGGCTTCCGGAGGGAGCTTCAGTTTTTTTGACGGTCAGGAGCCGAGGAAGGCAATGAAGCGTATCGGCAGCCTGATTGAGGCTCCTGCTCTTTACAGAAATCTCTCGGCAAAGGATAACCTGGAGCTGTATAGTATCATGCTGGGAGCAGACAAGGGCAGAATACCTGAACTGCTGAAGCTTGCGGGTCTGTCGGACACAGGCAAAAAAACTGTTGCCAGGTTTTCCCTTGGAATGAAGCAGCGTCTGGGCATTGCCATGGCATTAGTGGGGGATCCCGACCTGCTTATGCTGGACGAGCCTATAAACGGACTTGACCCCATGGGTATTGTGGAGATGAGAGAGCTTCTCCTGCACCTGAAGGAAAGCGGCAAGACTATTTTCATATCCAGCCATATTTTGGGAGAGCTTGAAAAGACCGCTACCTGCTATGGCATAATTTCATCGGGAAGGCTTGTGGAGGAGATCACCTCTGATGAGCTGAGGAAGCTTTGTGTGGAAAAAACCGTCATAAAGACAAGCGATCCTGAAAAGGCCGGAGAGATAGCCAGGAAACTGCTCAAGACCGACAAGGTTGCCATAGAAAACGGCAGTCTTTATGTGGTGGGAGAGATATCAAATATCGGTGAGCTGACCAATGAGATGTTCAAGGCGGGCATTATTGTGTCGGGCATTTCAAGCGAAACCGACAGCGCTGAGGAGTATTTTCTCAAAAAGATGGAGGAGGGATGATGATGTCAGAGGTTTTCAGATCAGATCTTTTCAAGCTGAGGAAGATCAGGAGCTTCAGGGTGTGCCTGATAGTTGCGTTTGTTCTCGGTCTTCTGATGTCAGTCCTATACTATATTGCCTGGCAGGAGCTTAACAAGACCATGGAGGAGACTCTCATGTATATAGAGAGTCTGGGGGATTATTCAAAGGTTGTAATGGAAGCCATGGATGTTTTGCCCAGCGACAATCTCTGGTCATACGTTAACGTATCCCTGTGCGATTTGAATGTTCTATACATTGCGGCGGTGGTGATCGGGATCTTTGTAGGCTCGGAGTATTCCATGGGCACCATACGCAACGCCCTGACAAGAGGCTTTTCGAGAAACGGGGTCTATTTTTCCAAGCTTACCTGTGCTGTGATAGCAATGCTTCTGACAGTGCTTTCCTACACCTTGGGCAGCTTTTTGTCGGGCTGCATAATGTTCGGCTTTACGTCGTCCGTTCCGGCAGGGCAGATGCTTCTGTGCATTGCCTTGTATGCATTGCTGTTCATGGCGGTTGCAAGCTTCTATTCCATGCTTGCGGTGATAACCAAAAGGACAGGCTATGCAATTGCGCTTGCGATGCTTATTCCAATTTTAGTAACGGCGCTGATCAATATAATAAAGATCGGGAATCAGGATTTCGGAAATATATCGAGGTTCTGGATTTTTGAGACAATAACCAACACCCAGAAGCTTGTGCTCTCCGGAGAGGGATATATACCCGCAATCTCAGGTGCAATCTATCTCACGCTTTCATCGACCATCGGTCTTGTGGTATTCAGGAAGCAATCCATTTCTTGACTTTTTGATTGAAGGCAAAGCTTTTTGTATACAAAATGCAAAAAATATGATATAATATGACCAGTGATATGTGATCGGGGCGGTTTGTCCGTCTGATGATACTGAAAAGGATGTGGATAAAATGAGTATGGGTAAAATATTGGTGGTTGATGACGATATCAATATCTGTGAGCTTCTCAGACTCTATATCGAAAAGGACGGCTATGATGTGGTCATAGCAAATGACGGCGGACAGGCTGTTACCAAATTCAAAACCGAAAAGCCCGATCTGGTTATGCTGGATATAATGCTTCCCGTCCTGGACGGCTGGCAGGTGTGCAGGGAGATCAGAAAGACCTCTCAGTGCCCGATAATCATGCTGACAGCAAAGGGCGAGGTCTTTGACAAGGTGCTTGGACTGGAGCTTGGAGCGGATGATTATGTGGTCAAGCCCTTTGAGACAAAGGAGATCGTGGCGAGGATAAAGGCAGTGCTCAGACGTGTGGGCGGTCATTCTGTGATCGGAGAGACAGCCGTTGACAACAAAAAGGAGGTCAGATATGATGGACTCGTCATAAACCTGACTAACTATGAGCTGAGGGTCAACGGCGAGCAGATAGATACTCCCCCAAAGGAAATGGAGCTGATCTTCCATCTTGCAAGCAATCCTAACAGGGTGTTTACGAGGGATCAGCTTCTGGATGATATATGGGGCTTTGATTATTACGGCGACTCAAGAACCGTGGATGTGCATATCAAGCGACTCAGGGAAAAGCTTGAGGGCGTGTCGGACAAATGGGCACTAAAGACGGTATGGGGAGTAGGTTATAAGTTTGAAACAAAAAATTAAGTTTTTTTCGGGAAAATCGCTCTTCCTCAAATATATGAACGTCAGTGTGATAATAGTATTCCTGAGCTTCCTTTTGCTGGGAATCATACTTACTCTGACTATCTCCAGCTATTGGTATCACGAAAAGCATACCGTGCTGGAGACAAGAGCTGAGAACGTTTCCGAATATATAGGCATGAACCTCAAAAGTATGCCTATAGACCCTAATAAAAAGGTGGATTTCATCTGGGCAAACGATAACTATACAAAATATCTGGAGCGTTCTCTGAGCATCTATGCGGATGACGTGGATTCTGATATTATCGTGGTGGATAACGAATGCAGGGTAGTTATGTCCGTGTCGGATAATTCCAAGCTTGTGGAGGGCATGGTCATCAAGAACGAGAGCATACAGAATGCCCTCAACCAGAACAAGTACTTTGAAAAGGGAACAATGGGCGGCTTATACAGTGAGGATCATTATATTTCTACTAAGACTATCTATGGGGCGAACAGCACAGATGCCATAGGAGCTGTCATAGTCAGTGCAAACACCAAGGATATAGACAGCTTTATGGGAATGGTAATGCAGATCTTCTTCCTGGCGGCAATAGCTACGCTCTCTATGTCTATACTGGCCATAGGCGTTTTTTCCTATAATATGGTAAGGCCGTTGAGGCAGATGGCTGTGGCGGCAAAGCAGTTTGGAAAGGGAGATTTCAGCGTCAGGGTCAACACCACGGGCAATGACGAGATCAAGGAGCTTGCGTCTGCATTTAACAATATGGCGGAGTCCCTTTCGGCTTCGGAGATAACGAGAAAGAGCTTCGTTGCCAATGTCTCACATGAGCTGAAAACCCCTATGACTACCATAGCCGGCTTTATAGACGGCATACTTGACGGTACGATAGCTCCTGAAAAGCAGGAGCATTATCTGCATATTGTTTCTGAGGAAATAAAGAGGCTGTCAAGGCTGGTGCGTTCGATGCTGAACCTGTCAAGGATCGACAGCGGTGAGCTAAAGCTGAACTATCAGTCCTTTGACCTTCTTGATGTGCTGGTGAGTGTCATATTGACCTTTGAGCAGGAGATCGAGCATAAGCATATTGACATAAGGGGATTGGATATGATCTCTCCCAAGAATGTCTATGGGGACAAGGATCTGCTGCATCAGGTGGTGTATAACCTTGTAGAAAATGCTGTCAAGTTTACCAATGACGGAGGATACATAGAGTTTAACATTGTGGAGAGCCTGGAGCGCTTTGATTTTATTATCAAAAACAGCGGCATGGGCATTGGTGCATCTGAGATAGAGCACGTGTTTGAAAGATTTTACAAAACAGATAAGTCCAGGAGCAAGGACAAAAAGGGTCTTGGTCTGGGACTGTACCTTGTCAGGAGCATCATAAGGCTTCACGGAGGGGATATTACCGCAAAAAGCAACGTGGGAGAGTATACAGAATTTGATTTCTATCTTCCTAAGCGGTCAACAGGAAAAAAACACGAGAAGAACAGGGAGAACCGCTGAGGTAAGCTCCTGGGAAAAAGGAGGACGGAGAGATGGCCCTGGAAAAAGGAAACGGCTCAGAGGAGCAGATGAGCGTTGATATCAAAAGCGGTGAGGAATATAGAGAGGAAACGACGGATTATGATGACGGGACAGGGATAGCAGAGGGTCAGGATCCTGAGACGCCGGAGGACGACAGACTGAAGGCTATGGATATTGCTGAGACTGCCGGTGATGTAGCCGGAGAAGACTTACAGGAGCCCGGAGCCGTTGCTGAAAGTATCGTGACGGACCAGCTGACCGATGTAGTGTCCGACCCGGAGTATACCGCAGCTCCGGAGACTGAACGCCCTATGTCTTATGCGGATGTAGTAAACGAAACCAATGGGGCGCCTGCTTCACAGCTTCCGCTTTTTGTTCCGGCAGGAAACGGCAGGGAAGCGGATGAGCTTTTTTTCCCGCCCTTTTCTCCGCCGGGCAGAAAAAAGGGTACGTTTGTCGTCAAGACCATTCTCTGGGTAACCAGCGTGCTTGTGGTGGCTATGGCAATATTCCTTATTTTCAAAGTGACGAATAAGGGCGTTGAGGAAAAGCAAAGCAACGAGAAGGTGCCTAACAATTCTTCAGCCAAGACATCCTATGCAGAGGAGATATCCATTCCCGAAGCACCACAGGTATCCGCCGATCCGGACGGTCCCCAGATATCAACACTTACGTCTGAGACGGATAAACAGCCAAACCTTGCCAACGCAGCCTTTATGAAGGCAAGTCCGTCGGTGGTGTGCATTACCTCCTACAAAAGCGGGGAGGATTATGTGCTGGATAAGATAGGCGATGGGTCGGGCATAATAATTTCTGCGGACGGTTATATCGCAACAAACAGCCATGTGATAGATGACAATAAAAAAACCGGAGTGCTGGTTACACTGGCCAACGGAGATCAATATCTTGGGGCGATCATCGGTGTTGACAAAAAAACCGACCTTGCAGTGCTCAAGATAGATGCGAAAGGTCTTACTGCGGCGGAGTTTGCAGACTCGGACAAGCTTTTTGTGGGACAGGAGGTCTATGCCATAGGAAATCCGGGAGGCTCCAACTATTCAAACTCCCTGACGACGGGCACTGTCTCGGCACTTAACCGCACACTTTCCACTAACGGCTACGTCAGATACATTCAGACGGATGCGGCGATTAATCCGGGAAATTCCGGCGGCCCCCTCATCAATGATAACGGTCAGGTCATAGGCATGAACACAGCCAAGATCGTCAATACAAAATATGAGGGCATGGGCTTTTCCATCCCCAGCAATAAGGTGGCAGAAATAGTAAACAAGCTCATCAGGTACGGCTATGTCAATGACAGAGGAACAATAGGCATTCAGGGCACGACCTGCAACCTTTATGAATCAAAGCTGAAAAATGTTCCCCAGGGTATGGTGATCACTTCCATATCCGCTACAGGAGCACTTGCAGGACTTGACGTGCGCACCCAGGATATCATCACGGCGATCAACGGAGTCAGAGTAAAGTCGTCAATAGAATTTATTGATGAGCTGAGTAAATACAAGCCCGGAGATGTAGTGACCCTGAGCATTTTCAGAGTTACCGGCAGGGAGACCATGCCGTCCTATACATTTGAGGTGGAGGTTACTCTCCAGCCTGACAACTGACATAACTAACGGATAATACAGGCTCCCGCAGCACCAATGGAAGGACTGCGGGAGCTTGTTTTTTGCGGTATTTCTTCGTTTATGCCTGGAAAAAAAGCTTCTTAGGAAATTGTCTTACTATTTTCATGGGTCATAAGAAGGGTCCTTGATGAATATAGAATAATTGTGAGGCCTTGATATGGGAATTGCCGAGGGGAATAATGTCTTATAC
Organism: uncultured Ruminococcus sp.; assembly: GCA_902768825.1. Taxonomy (GTDB): domain Bacteria; phylum Bacillota; class Clostridia; order Oscillospirales; family Acutalibacteraceae; genus UBA1213. The sequence goes on along the minus strand of CACXMR010000035.1, from coordinate 92 downwards.
TATCCCTTAATTAAAACATGACAATATCCAAGAGCGACCTGTGATACTACGAATGGTTTCACAGGTCAGATTGCGGATGGAATCGCACAAGC
>CACXMR010000034.1 GCA_902768825.1 uncultured Ruminococcus sp. | reverse complement strand
TTCTAAGCAGGAAAGCTCTAAGCAGGAAAGCTCTAAGCAGGAAAGCTCCAAGCAGGAAAGCTCTAAGCAGGAAAGCTCTAAGCAGGAAAGCTCTAAGCAGGAGAGCTCTAAGCAGGAGAGTTCTAAGCAGGAAAGCTCCAAGCAGGAGAGCTCTAAGCAGGAAAGCTCTAAGCAGGAGAGCTCTAAGCAGGAAAGCTCTAAGCAGGAAAGCTCCAGACAGGATAGCTCTTTACATAGTCAAAATCAGAACACTAAGAAAAACAGAACCAATATTCCTGTTATCAAGAATATAAGGAGCAGGATTGACCAGATAGATATTGAATGGGAACCAGTCAACGGTGTGGAAGGCTACTGTATACAATACTCTGCGTCCAAAAGCTTCCCGTCAAATAGTTGCAAAACAGTGGAGACTAAGGATAATAAGATCACTCTGAAGGGACTAAAGAAGAATCAAAGGTACTACTTCCGGGTATGCTGCTACAAAACTTCGGACAGCGGACAGAAATCCTACACGGAATGGGGCAGTGTTTATTCCGAGAACCTCAAAACTATACATGAAGTAAACGGGGTAACCTATGTTGACGGGATACTGATAACAAACAAGACCTATTCCCTGCCAATGGATTTTGGAGACGGTCTGAGCAGCGAAACCCTTGATGCTTTTGATAAGATGTCAAGCGATGCAGCCTCACAGGGAATTTATCTCTATATTATTTCCGGATTCAGGAGCTATTGGACACAGCAATATACATACAATTCCTTCATCTATGACAGAGGGGTGGAACAGGCAGACAGATGCTCTGCAAGACCAGGACATTCAGAGCATCAGACAGGGCTTGCGATTGATGTTAATACGACTTCGGACTACTTTGCCTATACGCCTGAGGCTGAGTGGCTTGAACGGAACTGCGTAAGATATGGCTTCATAATCCGATACCCCAAGGATAAGGAAGACGTTACAGGTTATAAGTATGAGCCGTGGCACATAAGATATCTTGGAGTTCAGAAGGCTGCTGAGATCGCCTCAAGCGGTCTTACCATCGAGGAATACTACGGTCTTACATCGGTTTATCCCTGAAAAATAAGCAGCACGGTCACTATTATCTGATGATGACCGTGCTGTGATTTTTTATTCGTTTGATGAAGCTCTTGATTTGATTATCTGTTCAAGCTGCAGCTTTGAAAAACGGTGCTTTTTCTTGCAAAAATGGCAGACAGCTTCCGCATAGCCCTTTTCATCGGCAAGGGAACGTATTTCGTCATCGCTCAGAGTCGAAAAGGCGTCGATGATCTTCTCTCTGCTGCATGAGCAGGCATATCTTACCGGAGTTTCGTCCAGCACCTCCACGTCAAAACCCTTTAAGGCTGTGCGGCAGATATCCTCTATGCTCATACCCTTTGCAAGCATGGTAGTCATCGGTTCAAGCTCAGAAATATTTTTTTCCAGCTTGTCGATCTCCTCTTCCCCAGCTCCGGGAAGGAGCTGTATCAGCAGTCCTCCTGCAAGAAGCACCTGATGATCCTCCTTGTCAAGCAAAACACCCAGGGCGCAGGCTGTGGGTATCTGTTCACTGGTAGCATAATAGCTTGTGATATCCTCGGCTATCTCACCTGAAACAAGGGGCACCTGCCCGACATAAGGCTCACCGGCACCAAAATCCTTCATGACATTCAGTATTCCTGTCTTGCCGACTGCCTTGGAAACATTCAGCTTTCCGTTTGAATAGTATTCTGTGGGGCAATCGGGATTCTGCAGATATCCCTTTACATTTCCTTTACTGTCAGAAACCGCTATGACAGCTCCTGTCTCGCTGTTATCTCCCTTAATGCGCAGCGTCAGGCTTGCGTCATCCTGCTTCAGCTGTGCACCCATTATTGCTGCCGCTGTAAGAAGTCGTCCGAGTGCTGCTGTTGCCACCGGAGAAGTCATGTGCAGCTTTGCTCCTGTATATACTATGTCGCTGGTATCAGCGGCACAAGCCATTATGGCTCCATCAGGTGTAATACAACGTATAATTCTGTCCTTACTCATGTTTTTTCTTCCTAACTACATATATTTCTCTTTGGGATTCAGGTCCCGGAGCCTCAAATGACATATCGTCATATACCGTCTCAGGATACAAACCTGCCTCAGAGAGCATTGTTGTCATCTCTTCACGGCTGTATGCACGTTCGGCAAACTGCTCGGTGTATCTGGTATATTTCTTACCGCAGGGTTCAAAGAAATCCAGAGTTACGATGACCTTGTTGTCCTTTTCAAAATAATTATTCTGCCATGCGCAAAAAACCTGTTCCATGTCGTAGATATAACAATTATCCCCCAGAATATGTCTATGCTTATAGATGGTATTGCAGTCAAATACAAAAAGCCCATCTTCCTCAAGGTATGAAGATATCCTGCGGAAGGTATCGGTCACTGCTTTCCTTGATGGCAGGTGGTTAATGCTGTCAAGAGTACAAATACAGGTATTGATCGTACTGTAAAGCTCAAGAGCCTGCATTTTTTGGCAGATAAAAATAGTCTGTCGTTCGTCGTCGCAAAACTTCTGCTGGGCTATAGAAAGCATATCAGATGATGCATCAACGCCAAAAATATCAACCCCGCAGCGGCTAAGCTCAAGGGTCAGGCTTCCGGTGCCGCAGGCAAGATCCAGAGTCAGACCGGGTTCATGGTTATGACGCTTGAAAAGCTCCAGCAGATACCGGGCTTTTTTGTCGTAACCCACATTACCCGTAAGGGCATCGTAAAAGCCTGCAAAATATGTATAAGAGCTCACTCTGCTTTCTCCCCGTCCTTTTCCTTTTGTGTGCGTGAAATAGTCAGCGCATAGCCATCGCTTCCATAGTTAAGTGCCCTGTTGACACGGCTGATGGTGGCAGTGCTTGCGCCTGTCCGCTCAACGATCTCTGTGTATATCTCCCCTGCATCCAGCATCCTTGCCACGGCATATCTCTGGGACATTGCCTTTATTTCAGGGACGGTGCACAGATCATCAAAAAAAGCATAGCATTCTTCGACTGTTTTAAGTGTGAGTATTGCCTCATAAAGTGCATCGGTGTTTTCTGTCTTGATTTTTGTATTCATTGTTTAAGCCTCCTGCAGGCTGAAAATTTATTATAATAGCATTTTACCATATCAGAGTATAAAAGTAAATACAAAACCAGCTTTTCTTTTCAGCCGGATACATTGATTTTGCTTATCCCAGAAAAGACAGAGCCGGTTTGATGATTTTTGTTCCTGACAGAAAAAAGAGCCGGTATGAATGCATACCGACCCCTGTTGAGTAAACCGTGTGATTAGCCCTCTGTGGGAGCACCAACAGGACATACGCCTGCACAAGCGCCGCAGTCGAGACAAGCATCAGCATCGATCTCATACTTGCCGTCACCCTCAGAGATAGCGCCTGCAGGACACTCAGCAGCGCAAGCACCGCAAGAAATGCAATCATCTGTAATCTTATAAGCCATGGTAGCCGCCTCCTTTGTTTAAGATGAAGTAATTATACCACAATACGACAGAATAATCAATACTCTAATATATTTTTCATTTATTTCCACAGAAAAAATGTTATTCCAAGCTTAGAAACATAATCAAAGACAATATATGTATGTAAAGCAAAATACTTGCCAATAATAACCTAAACAAAACAATTGGAGGTTTTTATGTGCTTTACAACAAAGTTGAAATATGCGGAGTCAACACCTCTCAGCTGCCCGTGCTGTCTGAAAAAAGAAAGCACGAGCTTCTGGAGCTGATAAAGGATAGCAATTTGGAGGCCCGTGATGAGATGATAAAGGGAAACCTCAGACTTGTCCTTAGTGTGATACAACGCTTCGCAGGCAGAGGAGAAAATCCTGACGATCTTTTTCAGGTGGGCTGCATCGGACTGATAAAGGCTATTGACAATTTCAACTGCGACAAGGATGTACGGTTCTCCACCTATGGGGTTCCGATGATAATAGGAGAAATCAGAAGATACCTGCGGGATAACAATTCGATAAGAGTGAGCAGATCCATACGGGATACTGCCTACAAGGCTATGCAGATCAAGGAGGAGTTTCAAAGGAAAACCAACCGTGAACCGACAGTTGACGAAATAGCAAGTGCTCTTGATATTTCAAAGGAGAGCGTTGTTATGGCGCTTGAGGCGATTGTAGAGCCTGTTTCTTTGTATGAACCTGTCTATTCCGACGGAACGGATACCATCTACGTCATGGATCAGATCGGTGACAGCAACGATGAAGGAAACTGGCTGGATGAAATCGCTATGAAGGAAGCGATCCGCTCTCTTGACAAGCGAGAAAAGCGTATCCTTTCACTCAGATTTTTTAAGGGTCGCACTCAGACTGAGGTTGCAGAAGAAATCGGCATCAGTCAGGCTCAGGTATCCCGTCTGGAAAAGGCGGCTCTTATGAAGATAAAGAAAGAGTTATAGATGGTCCCTGCCTTTGCGAAAAACTCTTCCTCGATATAAGTAACACTTTCCTCCCAAATGCGTATTATGGAATGTAATCGAACTAAGGAGGAAATAACTTATGTGTAACAATGGTTTTTTCGGTAATAACAGCTGTGCTTGGATCATCATCCTCATCGTCATCCTTAGCTGCTGCGGTGGCAACGGCGGCTGTGGCTGCGGCTGCGGTAACAACAACGGCTGCGGCTGTGACAACAACTGCGGTTGTGGCTGCTGATAGCCTCGGATAATCTCAGTTTGTAAGTTAACAGGCAGCCTGGATGATAAAACAGACTGACTACGGGAGGTCTGTTTAAGAAGCCAAAAAAACACAGGTGCGGTAGGAATAATCTGCCGCATCTGTGTTTTTGTTTATATCTCATTACCGTTTTCAATGTCGGTCAGCAGGTCAACACGACGCTGGTGCCTGCCTCCCTCAAATTCTGTGGAGATAAAGATGTCTACAAGGGTGTTTGCAAGCTCCATGGAGACAACATTCTGTCCCATGCAGATCACGTTTGCGTTGTTGTGCCTTCTGGTCATCTCTGCGAGCATCTCGTTTGTGCATACCGCTGCTCTGATGCCCTTTACCTTGTTTGCCGCCATAGAAACTCCAAGGCCTGTGGTACAGCATATAACACCAAAGTCGCATTTTTTGTCTGCAACAGATTTCGCCGCCCTGTATGCAAATCTTGGGTAGTCAACCGACTCCTTTGAGTAGCATCCGAAATCCTCATACTCAATACCCTTTTCTTCAAGATGCTTTTTGATTGATTCCTTCAGCTCAAAAGCACCGTGATCAGCCGCAATAGCTAATTTCATAATGATCCCCTCTATACTTATTCAGCAGTTTGCATTGCCGTCGTTGTTTCTCTTCTTTGCCTGCAATTCTCGCTCAGCCTCCTGCAATTCTCGCTCAGCCTGAGGTATACGAAGATATATCGGCATCAGCTCATCGGAGGTGCACAGCTTGTTTTCATCTGCCATCCTCATAGCAGCCATAGCCGTACCATAAGCGTGTTGATAGCGTATATTCATCGGTGTGAGCACAAGTGAAGGCAATGAATCTCCAAATGACTTGAAGCATATGTCTGCTCCGTCACCTGTAAGATATATCTGATCCTCCTCATAGTATTCAAGCTCATTTTTCAGCTCATCTATGCTGAGGGCCCTGTCCTCGGTAATACGCTCCACATTGCCTTCATCAAGCCTGAAAAGAGCGTTATACACCTGTGAACAGCGGGCATCCATCACAGCGCAGACTATACCGTTCCTGTATGGCATTGAATAAGCCATAGCCTCCAATGTTGAGACAGCGGCGCAGGGTTTATCCGATGCAAAGGTCATGCCCTTTACAGACGAAACTCCTATCCTCACACCTGTAAATGAGCCGGGGCCTGCATTGACGGCAAACAGGTCAACATCCTCTGCACTGATACCTGTCAGTCTGAGGATGTTTTCAACCAAAGGCATCAGGGTCTGGCTGTGTGTGGTCTTAATATTCAGAAAGAACTCGCCCTCCAGGAACCCGTCCTTTAACAAAGCGACCGAGACAGGTGACGCAGTGGTGTCAATAGCAAGTATTCTCATAGCTTTTCTGCTCCCTCAATGATTATTTCACGCTCATTGTCCGAAATACGCTTTATAGTGATGTTTATGCGTTCCTCAGGCAGGAAGGGCTCTATATTTTCGCTCCATTCGATTATCATCACGCCTTGCCCCTGATAATCGAAGAAGCCTGTGGAATACAGATCATCATAGCTGCCAATACGGTACATATCAAAATGATACAGCATATATCTGCCCTCGTATTCGTGCACAAGGGCAAAGGTAGGACTGGACACGCCGTCATCTATGCCAAGCCCTCGGGCAAGACCTCTCGTAAAGGCGGTTTTTCCGGCTCCCAGCCCGCCGAACATGGCGATCATTTCTGTTCCCTGAAGAGTGTGAGCAAGCTTTTCGGCTATCTGCTCTGTCTGCTGCTCACTTTGGCTATAAAACGTTTGCAGATTTGTTTTCTTTCCCATCAGAACAGACCTGTTATCCTTCCGTCAGCGTCAACATCGATCTTTTCGGCTGCGGGGAGCTTTGGAAGACCGGGCATTGTCATAATATCGCCGGTATAGACAACGACAAAGCCGGCACCGTTGGAAAGTCTTACGTCACGGACAGTGATGCTAAAGTTCTGAGGTCTGCCAAGGAGTGCAGGATCATCTGAGAGTGAATACTGTGTCTTGGCAATGCAAACAGGAACATTGGCAGCTCCCATTTTTTCGATTTCGGCTATTGCCTTCTCCGCTGCTGCCGTATAGATCACACCGTCAGCACCGTATATCTCACCTGCTATTGCGGAGATTTTTTCCTTAATGGAAAGCTCCAGCGGATAAAGCACTTTAAAGGCGCTTTCCTTCTCACAAGCGGCAACCACCTTTTCGGCAAGCTCTCTTCCGCCTTCTCCGCCCTTTGCGAATACCTCTGAGAGAGCAAAGTCAGCCCCCAGCTCCTTACAATAGTTCTTTATATAGTCAAGCTCTGCATCGGTATCCGCACCGAAGCGATTGATTGCAACAACCACCGGCACACCGTATTTGTGCATATTCTCAATGTGCTTACCGAGGTTTACTATTCCCTTTTCGAGAGCAGCCAGGTTTTCGCTGCCAAGCTCTGCCTTGGGAACTCCGCCGTTGTACTTCAGTGCACGTACAGTTGCTACCAGCACTACCGCTGATGGATTAAGTCCCGCCTTACGGCACTTTATGTCAAAGAATTTTTCCGCACCGAGATCAGAACCAAAGCCTGCTTCGGTAACGAGATAGTCTGCAAGCTTTAATCCAAGCTTTGTAGCTCTGACAGAGTTACATCCGTGAGCGATATTTGCAAAAGGACCTCCATGCATAATAGCGGGAGTGCCCTCAAGGGTCTGCACCAAGTTTGGCTTGATAGCATCCTTGAGAAGTGCTGCCATAGCACCGTTTGCTTTCAGGTCACGGGCATAGACAGGCTTGCCGTCAAAGGTGTAAGCCACCAGAATGCTGCCGAGTCTCTCCTTCAGGTCGGTAATATCGGAAGCCAGGCAAAGGATAGCCATTACCTCACTGGCGACTGTGATGATAAAACCGTCCTCACGGGGAACTCCGTTTACTCTTCCGCCGAGACCTGCAACAATATTTCTAAGCTCCCTGTCGTTCATATCCAGGCAGCGTTTGATAAGAATCTTTTTTACATCTATGCCGAGAGAATTTCCCTGCTGAATATGGTTGTCAAGCATAGCACAGAGCAGGTTGTTTGCTGCGGTGATAGCGTGCATATCACCGGTAAAATGCAGATTTATGTCCTCCATTGGGATAACCTGTGCATAGCCGCCTCCGGCTGCTCCGCCCTTTACGCCAAAAACAGGACCTAAGGAAGGTTCACGAAGGGCGATCATGGTTTTTTTGCCAATGAGAGAAAGCGCATCTCCAAGTCCTACTGAAGTAGTGGTTTTGCCTTCGCCGGCAGGAGTCGGGTTGATAGCAGTGACAAGAATGAGCTTGCCGTCCTTGCCGGTGCTTTTTTCCTTTATGAGCGACTCGGAAAGCTTTGCCTTGTATTTGCCGTAGTATTCAAGATCATCCTCCTTGATCCCGAGCTTGCGGGCAATGTTGACGATGGGCTGAACCTGAGCGCTCTGAGCGATCTCGATATCAGAAAGCATTGTCATCTCTCCTTTTTGGAATCCTTTGTGGTCTGTTGCGGAATTAAGGTTAAATACCTTGTCCGCATCCTGTTTATTATATCACAAGCATTAGTTTTGTACAATACAAAGCCGAGATTTCTTTTTGTGCAAAGCAACGAGAAATAACCACTACAGGATTTTTTAAAGTACAAAATGCTTCTTTCTGTAAAAAATCAGTGTTTATGGGCAAAAAAGCTAACTGTAAAGTGCTGTACTTTACCAATGATCGAGTGAGAATACTTGTAAAGCAAAAACACTTTACGCTCAAACTGTTTCAGAATATCAAAAATAATATTGTTTTATTTAAAGAAATATGGCACAATTACTATGACACACAAAGTGCAAGCGGAAGGGTAATATTGAGTTAAGAGTGAGCGGTTTCGTTTTCTTTTCATTTCCGGCTGGAGCAAAAATAGTTAGGGGGGATAACCATGAAAGAACGCAGTTCAAAGCGTAGATTGGCCATTGGAATATTGTCTACAGTGCTGTGTGCTTCTCTGATAGTAGGCACTACAATGTATAACAAGTCTTCAGGTCGGCACTGTGATCAATGAGGGTGATTATTTGCTTCTTTCCGAAAGTGTCTATTACTATTGGAACAATGGTAAAAAGAATAATTCACTTGCGGGCAACACGCTGTATCGGGTCGGAATAGACGAAGGTTCATTTTATTTTGCCATAGACAACGGTACTACATATGTGATAGATGCTGAGGGAAAAACAAAGCTGAAGGTAGTCAGCGGAACAGGCACATCTGACAATGTATTTAGATTTTCTGTAACCGACTGATTTTCCGTTTCGTGTGATACAGTAGAATAATGCAAAAGCTCTTGTTACGGTTAAAGGCACCGTTGCAGGAGCTTTTGTTTTTCTTTAAATATTCTGCATTAACTCAAAAAAAGATTTGTATAATCAGTGCAGATGTGATATAATATATGTTATGCTTAAATTACACAGAAAAGGATGATAAAATTGCTTAGGCTGGAGAATATAACCTGGAGCACCCCGGATGGGATGAACGTGCTCCGTGACCTTGAGCTTGATGTTCCTGACGGAAAGCTCGTTGTAATAACCGGACCAAACGGCGGAGGCAAGACCTCCCTTGCCAAAATAATCGCAGGAATTTACAAGCAGGATAGCGGACGGATTATCCTGAATGGAACGGATATCACTGAAATGGATATTACCGAAAGAGCGAAACTTGGAATAAGCTTTGCCTTTCAGCAGCCGGTGCGCTTTAAGGGAATAACTGTGAGAAAGCTCATAGAATTAGCCGCCGGTGAAAAGCTGTCCCTTGACAAAATCTGCAGCTACATGAGCAAGGTAGGGCTTTGCGCAGAGGAATATATCGACCGTGAGGTCAATTCTACCCTTTCCGGCGGTGAGATAAAACGCATAGAGATAGCAACAGTGCTGGCAAGACATTCCGTGCTCACAGTGTTTGATGAACCGGAAGCAGGCATTGACCTGTGGAGCTTTGCAAACCTCATCAAGACCTTTGAGGATATCAGGAATAATCTTGACGGCTCAATGATAATCATATCCCATCAGGAGAGGATATTGCGCATTGCCGATGAGATCGTCATTGTTGCTGACGGAACAATAAAAGCCCATGGAAAGCCTGATGAAATGATGAAGCTGCTTCTTGAGAATAATTCTGTTACAGGAAAATGCTTCAGGCAGGAGGAGATGTTCTGATGAATGAGATTACAAAGGATCTGCTGAGAGAGATATCCGACTGGGACGGAGAATTCAAGGGTGCCTACAATATCCGTGAGGACGGGCAGTGCGTCGGAAGAGTTTCCAGCAAGAATATCCGGATCGAGACTAAAAAGGACAAGCCGGGACTTGAGATTTTTATAGCTCCGGGCACAAAGGACGAAACTGTGTCAATTCCCGCCTGCGTCACCCACGGTGACGTGGATGATCTGGTCTATAATGACTTTTTTGTGGGAGATAATGCAGATGTAATCATCGTTGCAGGCTGCGGCATCCACACAGAAACCGGTGAACCCGCAAGGCACAACGGTATCCATCGTTTCTTTCTTGGCAAGGGAGCCAAGGTTAAATACCTGGAAAAGCACATCGGCAAGGGACATGGAACCGGGCTTCGCTATATCGATCCGGTAACTGAGGCGGAGCTTGATGAGGATTCCGTGCTGGAGATGGATACTGCCCAGATCGGCGGAGTGGACAGAACTACAAGAGTTACCAAAGCTGAGCTGGGTGCAAGGTCAAAGCTCCTGATCAGAGAGAGAATACTGACTGAGAAGGATCAGACCGCAAAGACGGAATTTAAGGTGGAAATGAATGGCAAGGATTCCGGAGTGGATCTTATCTCCCGCTCAGTAGCAAGAGATAATTCTCACCAGGAATATCATTCGGTGATAGTCGGAAACGCTCCCTGCACAGGTCACTCCGAATGTGACGCTATTATCTCAGAAAACGGCAAGGTGGATGCTGCACCTGAGCTTCATGCCAGAGATAACGATGCTGCCCTGATACATGAGGCGGCAATCGGAAAGATCGCCGGAGAGCAGATACTCAAGCTGCGCACTCTTGGCATGACAGAGGAAGAGGCTGAGGCGACTATTATTGATGGATTCCTGAATTGACCTGCGTTTTTCTGATTGGAGGAGAGCAGCTATGAAAAGGATGAAAGGATTGCTTTGCGTTTTTCTGGCAGTAATGATGATTATGCCCCTTTGCTGCATAGATGTATTCGCTGATGAAAATAGTGACGTAAATGATGAAGATAAAGGCAAAATCTCATCAATGGTTGTTTTCGGTGATTCGATATCTGCGGGCTTTAGGCTTGAGGGCTATGACCGCAATGACAATTCCAAGCCAAAGGATTGCTTTTCAAATATTCTGTGTGAGCATTACGGGCTTGAGTACGGCAAGAGCTTTTTCAATTATTCAACAACAGGCGATGCCAGCGGTCAGACTCTGGAAAAAATCAAGAACACTGATCCCGCTATTATCAAAAATGCAGACGTAATAATCATTTCTGTCGGAGGGAATGATGTAATTGATGCCATTGAGATAGCCCTTTATCAGGCTATCATCGACGAGACGGAAAACTTTAACAAGCTTGGCATCAAAACTGATTTTTCAAATCCTGTGGCTTCCGAAGGTACTGTATTGAATGTATTGACCGACCCCAGGGCGAAAGAACCTCTTGGTCGTGTTATTCAGAAGTGTAACGAGAGCAGCGTACAGAACAGCTTCAGTGATACCGTTCTCAAGTACGAGGCAAATATCAAGGAGATAGTCGCATATATCCGTGAGACTGATTCTGATGCAGAGATATTCCTCGTTACCCCCTATGATCCCACGTCAATGATAACAGGCAACAGTATAGTGGAAAGCATCAACAAAATGCTTACTGACATAAAACAGAAGTCATCAGAGCTTGCGGAGAGTAATGAATATGGCTATGGACTGAATGTTGTTGACCTGCTGACAGAGTTTAAGGATAACACTCTTGTCTGGACGAATGCATTGACATTTGATATTCACCCTAACAAGGACGGTCATCAGCATATTTCTGAGATGCTGATAAAAGAGATTAATGACTCATTGGACAAGAAGGAAATTGCAAATCAAGCAAAATCAGACAAGCAGGCCCCCTACAGTGATACAGTAGTTTATATTATTTTTGGCATTGCCTGCGCTTCTGTTGCAGCAATAGTAATACATACTCTGGTCACCCACAAAAAAAAGTCATGATTCCGGACTTGATCTGATAATTTCTGTGTCTCCTGCAAACAATAATACGGGTGAGTTTGTATGAAGAACAGATTATCTTGCTTTTGTTTGTTGTTTGCTTTAGGAGGCTTTTCCTACGGACTGATAGAAATGCTCTGGCGCCGCCATACTCACTGGTCGATGGTTATTACGGGCGGTTTATGCTTTACGGTGCTGTACAGGATCCTTCGTGGGTTAGGTGCTTGTTCACTCGTGTTCAAGTGCCTGATCGGAAGTACAGTCATTACCATAGCGGAGTTTTTTTCAGGCTTTGTATTCAACCATTGCATGAAGCTTTGTGTCTGGGATTACTCCGGACACAGACTAAACTTTTGCGGTCAGATATGTCCTCTATACAGCTTCTTCTGGGCGCTGCTCATGATCCCCATAGACAGGATATGCAGGTTTCTTGACAGAATACTCCAGAAATAATCACGAAATACTTCTCTATGAGTATTGTCTCCCCTTTCTGTTAATACTATTTTCAGGGAGGTGCGGAGATCATGAATTCCTGTGCGAAGGAGTCCGGATATATTATTTCCAACCAGTATTCAGATGCAGATGAATCAGAGCAAGCTGGAGATATCGAAGCAATGAGTAACCATAGGGTTATTGATACCGGATCGATCATTGCTGATGACGGTAGGTATGTTATCCAGTTTATGACCATTATCGGTCAGATAGAGGGACATTATATTTTATCGCCAAGAAATAAAACCACAAAATATGAGCATATCATACCGCAGCTGATAGCTGCCGAGCAAAGCACCGAGATTCAGGGGCTTCTTGTAATGCTCAATACTGCTGGCGGCGATGTGGAGGCAGGCCTTGCTATAGCCGAGCTTATGGCAGGCATGAAAAAACCTGTGGTTTCTCTCGTGCTTGGAGGTGGACATTCTATCGGGGTGCCCATTGCGGTAGCAGCAAAAAGATCCTTCATTGCCCGGTCTGCCACAATGACGATTCATCCGGTAAGAATGAACGGAATGATGCTTGGAGTACCACAGGCATTTGAATATTTCAAAAGGATGCAGAGCCGTATTACTGATTTTGTGACGACCCACTCGAAGATCAGTGCAGAACGATATAATAGCCTTGCACTCAATACCGGAGAGCTGGTAATGGATGCGGGCACGATACTTGACGGGCCGGCTGCCGTGTCTGAGGGACTGATAAACAGCGTTGGTTCACTGAGCGATGCTGTGAGAGCCTTGCATAAAATGATCGACAGGCAGTGCCCGGCTGCAGGTGATAAATAACTGATATTTCTCATAATCTTTTAAGGGAAATATTTTTCTGACTATGAATGATCAACAGCCGCTGACAAGGAATTATTCTTTACAGCTTGTCCGGCTTTATCCTAAAGAGGGAGGTACATATATATGACATTTTTTGATGCAATTTTCCAGGGTATTCTCCAAGGACTCACGGAATTTCTTCCGGTATCCAGCAGCGGTCACCTGGCAATCTATCAGCACATCACAGGATTATCAGACAATAATCTGTTTTTCTCTGTGATGCTCCATGTAGGTACACTTGCCGCTGTTTTGTGCGTATATTTCAAGACGGTGATCAAGCTTTTTGGTGCTCTTGGAAGCATTATCAAAAAGATCTTTACCAGGAAATTCAAGTGGAAGGAGATGACTCCGAATGAAAACATGGCAATGATGATAATTATCGGACTTCTCCCCCTCTTTGCATTATTCCTTCCAATTCCGGGCACAGGATTGAAGCTGAAGGATCTTGGTGATAAATTTGCCATGGACGGTTACTTCATAATCGTAGGCCTCGCCCTTACCGCTACAAGCGCACTGCTTTTCTTTGGCGGAAGAAAAAGACAACCAGTCAAGGTCATTGACGGCAAAAAATACAGAAGAAAACACAGGAAAACATTTCGGGTTGTTGATGCTGTAATCGTTGGCTTTACTCAGTGTGCAGCGGCTCTTCTTCCCGGACTTTCAAGATCCGGTTCGACTCTCGCCGCCGGACAGTTCCGTGGCATTGAAAAACAGTCGGCTCTTGATTTTTCATTCCTTCTCGGCACCCCGGCAATAGTTGCGGCTGCCCTGCTTGAGCTGAAGGACGTCATTTTTTCATCTGACAACGGCATAAAGGATATTAACATCGCTTATGTACTGGTGGGCATGGTGGTAGCCGGAGTGGTTGGATTTATCGCCATCAAGCTCTTTAAATGGCTGCTTACCACAAACAAGATGTTCATCTTTATTCTCTACACTGCTGCGGTCGGATTGGTTATTATTCTTATCAGTATCATCGAGCTGTCATCAGGAACAAATATGTTTACTCAGCAGCCTCTCCACTTTTAAATGATATTGGTTTTGAAAAGCAATGCTTCCTGAACAGGGGTGAAATTATAATTGGCAAATAATAATAAAACCACAAATAAGCCGTCACGCAGTACGGCAAAAAGACCGTCTGCAGCAAAAACGGGCTGCCGCTCCTCATCGGGAACTGCCCGTAAAAAATCCTCGTCAAACAGATCAAAGAGCACATCTCGCAAAGCATCAGGGGCAAAGAAAAACGTCAGCTCCTCAGTAAAGAATATACGTTTTGCAAAGGGCGTAGCTCTGCTGGGGTGCTCACTCTTGCTTTTGATGCTGTTTTTCCTGTCCGGACAGAATGTCTGGAAAAGTCTGCATGATGTTTACAAGGGTATTTTCGGATTCCTTGGTTTTATGGTACCGCTGATACTGGTTTACTGTGCGGTGCAGATGTTCAGAGTTAAATCTACATACAGGTTCCCATTGAAAGTGTTTTTCTTTTCGGGTACCGTTGTGATGTTTGCAACCACGATTTTTTGCTTTGCATCCTCCGGAACCCAGCTTGGTTCTTACTTTGATGAAATATCCAATGCATTCCGTGAGGCATCTCAAAACAGTGGAGCAGGCTTTATCGGTGCGTTCATGGGCATACCGTTGTCGAAGCTTCTTGGCGGAGTAGTCAGCGGGCTTTTGTCATCAGTGGTGCTTCTGTTTTTTCTCTATATGTCATTTGAGGCTCTTTTTATCAATATTATCGAAAGGATCAAGGAGCCTGTCAGCGAGAAGATTAGTGACCACAAAGAGATTCGCAGCCGGGTGAAGGCTGAGGAAAAAAAGATCAGGGATGAAAGCAGGAAGAAAACCAGAGAGGAATATGTCAATCGTCAGGTTGACAGAAAGGTCAGTGCGGCTCGTCGTAAGGCCGAAGAATCCGGATACAGAAGGATCAACAAGACTCCTTTTTATGAGCCTGAGACAAGCAGCACTCCCGCTAAGAAGGAATCGATAGTTAAGCAGCCCCGGCAGAATGGTGCTGCAACGTCCCCAAAGGAAGAAGAAAAGCTTATTGCTGAAAATGTTGATCTGATGAAGGATGGAGTATCTCCTGCAGATGATGAAAGGGATATTAGCTCCGATTCCTCTATAGATATTGCAGCACTTTTGCGCAGGGACAATGCAGAGCGCACTTCTGCAGGTTCCGAAAAGGAGAATCCCACTGCTAAAAAGAGTCCTTCTCCGATAGCCGATACAAAGCTCCCGGCAAAAATGCCTGAGCAGAAGGCTGATGAAGTTCCACGTGTAAAACCCCATGAGCTTGGAAACTCTCAACGCATAAGCACGATGGCGTCCTCTGATGTTACCTACCTCAAGCCCCCCTTTACTCTGCTTGAGGCACAGCCTGATGATGAGGAGGGTAACATCTCCCGTGAACTCAAACAGATAGCGACAAAGCTTGTGGAAACTCTGAAAAGCTTTGGAGTGTCAACGACCATTACAGATATATGCAGAGGACCGTCAGTAACCAGATATGAGCTGCAGCCTGCATCCGGCGTAAAGATCAGCAAGATAACCAATCTTTCGGATGACATAGCAATGAACCTTGCAGCAACGGGAGTCCGCATTGAGGCGCCTATTCCCGGAAAAAACGCTGTTGGTATAGAAGTACCCAACAAAAATGTGTCTGTAGTAAAGATGAGAGGTCTTGTGGAGTCACGGGAGTTTCAGAATGCCAAGAGCAAGCTCACAGTAGCCCTTGGCATGGACATTACCGGACGGATCACACTTGCAGACCTTGCAAGAATGCCTCATCTGCTCATTGCCGGTTCTACAGGTTCAGGTAAATCTGTATGCATCAATTCAATGCTCGTTAGTCTGCTTTATAAGGCAAGCCCTGACGAGGTCAAGCTCATACTGATAGATCCTAAGGTCGTTGAGCTTGGCGTATATAACGGTATCCCCCACCTGCTTGTGCCGGTTGTGACCGACCCTCGTAAGGCGGCAGGTGCCCTTAACTGGGCTGTAAATGAAATGCTTGAGCGATATAAGACCTTTGCTGAATATAACGTAAGGGATATGCACAGCTATAATCGGCTTGTGGATAAACAGAACGCCGAAACTGACGAAACCTATCCCGAAGAAAACGACAGGACCTTTGAAGAGGATGAGATGCTTGCCCAGGCTCAGGCTGAGCTGAAAAATTCCACCGATGAGCCGAAGGAAAAGCGAAAGCTTGAAAAGATGAGCCAGATTGTCATTGTGATCGATGAGCTGGCGGATCTTATGATGGCAGCCCCAAATGAGGTGGAGGAATCCATCTGCCGTCTTGCCCAGATGGCTCGTGCTGCAGGAATGCATCTTGTCATAGCTACCCAGCGTCCTTCTGTGGACGTCATTACTGGTCTGATAAAAGCAAACGTGCCCAGCCGAATCGCTTTTGCCGTAAAGTCTCAGATAGACTCCAGAACAATTCTTGATTCAAGCGGAGCGGACAAGCTTCTTGGCAGAGGTGACATGCTCTACTCCCCTATCGGTACAACAAAGCCTATGCGTGTACAGGGATGTTATGTGGATGATGAAGAGATCGAGCATATAGTGGATTTTATCAAGCATAACAAAACCGTAGAATATGACAAAAATATAATCGACGAGATTGAACGAAATGCAGCGGCTGAAAACAACGGCAAACAAAACGACTCCGGCTCAGACGGTGAGCTTGATCCCGTAATGGAGCAGGCTATACAGTGTGTTGTTGAAGCAGGTCAGGCATCTACTTCTCTGCTGCAGCGCAGGCTGCGTCTTGGATATGCCCGTGCAGGCAGGATAATTGATGAGATGGAAATGATGGGGATAGTGGGTCCTCACGAAGGTTCAAAGCCGAGACAGGTGTTGATGACCTATCAGCAGTGGCTTGAGCGAAATATGACCAAGACCGAGTAACGGAGCCCACTCCAATTGGTAACTCTTGTTGATGACCCCGCATATTACGAGGATCACATAAATCTTTTAATTATTTTTCCATGGAGGTAAGAAAATGAAAAGAGAAGGACAAATCAAGGTTGATTCGGAAAACCTGTTTCCGATCATCAAAAAATGGCTTTATTCGGACAGAGATATTTTTATCCGTGAGCTGGTCGCAAATGCCTGTGACGCAATAAAGAAGTATCAGAGCCTTTGCCAGATCGGTGAAGCTGAAAATGACAATTCTGCTCCCAAAATCGAGGTCATCCTTGATCAGGAAGCAAAAACTATTACTGTATCCGATAACGGTATTGGCATGAACGAGGAGGAGGTCGAGAAGTATATTGCTCAGATCGCTTTCTCAGGCGCACAGGAGTTCCTTGACAAGTATAAGGACAAGACTGATGCAGAGGGCGGCATTATCGGTCATTTTGGACTTGGCTTTTATTCATCATATATGGTGGCAGAGAATGTCGAGATAGAAACTCTTTCCTATCGTGAGGGTTCATCGCCCGTACACTGGGAGAGCAACGGCAGCCATACCTATGAGGTTGCAGACGGCATACGCACTGAAAAAGGAACGAGCGTCATCCTGCATATCTCCGAAGACGGCAAGGAGTTTCTCAGTGAGTATAAGCTCCGTGAGATACTCAGGAAATACTGCCACTTCATGCCCTATGAGATATTCTTTACAGCCATCAAGAAGCCCTCAGATGACAGCGCTAAGGATGATAGCTCCGAGCCTGCACCGCTTCCTAAGCCGATCAACAACACCTCTCCCCTCTGGCTCAAGGCTCCAAAGGATTGTACTACAGAGGAGTACGAAAACTTCTATCGTGAGACCTTCACTGATATGAACCTGCCTTTGTTCTGGATACACCTGAACGTGGATTATCCCTTCCGACTCAAGGGAATACTCTATTTCCCGAAGCAGACCGATAAGCTTCAGGTAATGCCCGGAGAGATAAAGCTTTTTGCAAATCAGGTCTATATTGCCGACAACATAAAGGAGGTCGTTCCTGAGTTTCTGATGCTGCTCAAGGGTGTTATCGACTGTCCGGATCTCCCGCTGAATGTATCCCGTTCCTTCCTGCAGAATGACGGTGAGGTAGCCAAAATCTCACGTCACATTACAAAGAAGGTTGCTGATAAGCTCACGTCTGTATTTAACAATGAGCGCAAGTCCTTTGAGAGCTACTGGGATGATATCTCGCCCTTTATCAAATTCGGCTGCATCAAGGACGAAAAGTTCTATGACAAGATCAAGGACATCATTCTCTTCAAGAACCTTGAAGGCGAGTACAAGACCTTTGCAGAGCTTCCCAAGCAGAATGACAAGGTCTACTATGTTTCAAGCACTGAGATCCAGGGACAGTATATCAAGCTTTTCAAAGAAAACGGCATTGACGCTGTTATCCTTGAGCACAATATTGACACACATTTTGTCACATTCCTGGAGTATAAGGAAAGCGGCACAAAGTTTGTTCGTATAGATTCCGAGGTGGGCGAAGCTCTCAGATCTTCTGACAACGAGGAATCAAAGGAATCCGAGGACGAGCTTGTCAAGCTTTTCAAAGACTCCATTGGCAAGGAAAAGCTTACTGTAAAGGTTGAAAATCTCAAATCGGATGACACTCCGGCAATTCTTACTATTGACGAGTATCAGCGCCGCATGAGCGATATCAGCCGCATTTATGGAAATATGTTCGGTTCTGTTGAGGATGCCGCAGAGACGCTGATCGTAAACTCATCCAACAGCATCGTAAAGAAGCTTCCATCACTTGACACAGAAAAGCAGCAGCTCCTCTGCAAGCATATCTTTGATCTTGCACTGATGAGCCAGCGCAAGCTGACTGCAGAGGAAATGGAAGGCTTTGTTTCCAGAAGTGTGCAGGTAATGACTCTTATCTGAATAACTCATTGATAAAATAAACTGTTGGTTTATTTTATGAAGAAATAATTGATTAAAGAAACTGATAGTTGCTTGAAATTTTTATGGATATGGGTTAAAATGTTTACCGTGGATCCTAACAAAAACAAATGAGTTATGAGCATACCCCTGACACCCTTGCTCATAATGCTTAGCTCCCTGACATTGGTTGATTTTCGATCGATGTCTGGGAGCTTTTGTTTTTGCACTTAATGCTTCAAAAAAAACCAGTGGCCGACAGTAACGACGACCACTGGTTTTTGTAACAATGAATTGCAATATCAGATCAGAACTTGCCTTCCTTGGCAGCCTCTTCTACGCTTACTGCAACTGCAACAGTAGCACCGACCATGGGGTTGTTGCCCATGCCGATGAGACCCATCATCTCAACGTGTGCGGGAACAGAGCTTGATCCTGCAAACTGAGCGTCAGAGTGCATACGACCCATAGTATCAGTCATGCCGTAGGAAGCAGGACCTGCAGCCATGTTGTCAGGATGGAGCGTACGGCCTGTGCCGCCGCCGGATGCAACTGAAAAGTACTTCTTGCCCTGCTCGATGCATTCCTTCTTATATGTTGCAGCAACAGGATGCTGGAACCTTGTGGGGTTGGTGGAGTTACCGGTGATGGAAACGCCTACCTTCTCCATGTGCATGATAGCAACGCCTTCCTGAACGTCGTCAGCGCCATAGCACTTAACAGTAGCTCTGAGGCCTGTTGAGAAGGGCTTCTCATAGATAACCTTCAGTTCAGCTGTCTTGTAGTCGTACTTAGTCTCAACGAAGGTAAAGCCGTTGATACGAGAAATGATCTGAGCAGCGTCCTTGCCGAGACCGTTAAGGATAACACGCAGGGGCTTCTGGCGAACCTTGTTAGCCTTCTCAGCGATACCGATTGCGCCTTCTGCGGCAGCAAAAGACTCATGACCAGCCAGGAAGCAGAAGCACTCAGTCTCCTCCTCAAGGAGCATCTTGCCAAGGTTGCCGTGGCCAAGACCGACCTTTCTGTGGTCAGCAACAGAGCCGGGGATACAGAAAGCCTGCAGTCCCTCTCCGATAGCAGCAGCGGCGTCTGCAGCTCTTCTGCAGCCCTTCTTGATAGCGATAGCTGCGCCTACTGTATAAGCCCAGCAAGCATTTTCAAAGCAGATGGGCTGGATCTTCTTTACCTGAGCGTAGACATCCAGACCTGCATCCTTTGTGATCTTTTCAGCTTCCTCGATAGAAGCTATGCCATACTGAGCGAGTACAGCATTGATCTTGTCAATTCTTCTTTCGTATGATTCAAACAGAGCCATTTTATTACTCCTTTCTCGGATCAATTATCTTAACTGCATCAGCAACACGTCCGTACTGACCCTTGGCCTTCTCCCATGCATCAGTCGGGCTGTCTCCCTTTTTGATGAAATCAGTCATCTTTCCGAGACTTACAAACTGATATCCGATGACCTCGTTGTTCTCATCCAGAGCGATACCTGTAACATAGCCCTCAGCCATTTCAAGATAACGAACGCCCTTTTCCTTGGTAGCGTACATAGTACCAACCTGTGAGCGAAGACCCTTTCCAAGATCCTCAAGACCTGCGCCGACGGGAAGACCGTCATCAGAGAAAGCACTCTGAGTTCTGCCGTAAACGATCTGCAGGAAGAGCTCACGCATAGCTGTGTTGATAGCGTCGCAGACAAGGTCGGTGTTGAGAGCCTCAAGGATAGTCTTACCCTGAAGGATCTCAGCGGCCATAGCAGCGGAATGTGTCATACCTGAGCAGCCGATAGTCTCAACAAGAGCTTCCTCGATAACGCCGTTCTTTACGTTAAGTGAAAGCTTGCAGGCACCCTGCTGAGGAGCACACCAACCGATACCATGTGTAAAGCCTGAAATATCGGCGATCTGCTTAGCGTGGATCCACTTGCCCTCCTCCGGGATCGGAGCAGGCTCATGCTTTGCGCCCTTTGTAACGGGGCACATCAGTTCTACCTCTTTTGTGTAAATCATTTTGATCTCCTTTCGCTTATCTGAGTTAACAGATTTAATGAAACATCGGGTTCTGCCGCATTGCTTTGTGACAATAAGGCAAATCCCTATCATTAACATTATAATTGATTTTTGATAAAATTTCAACAGAAAATTTTAAATATTAATGCACTATTTACCTTTGTGTATCATACAATTGTTGAATTAAAGGTAATCGCCATTGTCAAATAAAGCTCTGAACCATATCTCGGGAGCTGAAAAAGATTTTCCATTAAGATATGAGAGAATACCGCTGTCTGTGGTAAAACGGAATGTCAGCTTGTATGAATAGAGCGCCTGATATTTGAAGCCAAGCCGCCTGTTGACCTCGTTTTTCCCGTATTTGCCGTCTCCGAGCAGCGGATGACCTATATGTGCTAAATGCGCTCTTATCTGATGTGTTCGTCCAGTCAGGAGATCGACCTCCAGCAGACTGAGATCTTTTTTCTCGGCAAGGACGCAGTATTTCGTCTTTATTGTTTTTTTGTCCTCACCGGGATTATTCGAGATGTATACCTTGTTTTTATCCTCGTTTTTTTCAAGATATGCAACAAGCAGATCTTCCTTCCTCTTGAAAATACCAAGGGCAATACACAGATAAA
>CACXMR010000033.1 GCA_902768825.1 uncultured Ruminococcus sp. | reverse complement strand
ATTAAAGGAGGCAGGCTATCAGATCGTGGCTGACCCTGCAATGAGCGATGCCGTGATAGTAAATACCTGCGGTTTTATCGAGGATGCCAAGCAGGAGAGCATTGATGAGATACTTGAGCTTGCGAGCCTGAAAAAGGAAGGCAGGATAAAGGCTATCATCGTCACAGGCTGCCTTGCGGAAAGGTATCGCAATGAGGTGATGAAGGAGCTGTTTGAGGTCGATGCAGTAGTGGGCATAGGAGGCAATGCCCGGATAGACCAGGTGGTCAAGGATGTGCTTGAGGGCAAAAAGCAGGAGCTTTTCCCGGATAAGCAGCTGTTGCCCCTGAGCGGCAGCAGGATACGTTCTACGCCCTACTATTACGCTTATCTGAAGATAGCCGAGGGCTGTGACAACCGCTGCACCTATTGCGCAATACCCATGATTAGGGGACGCTTCCGCAGCAGACCTATGGAGGAGATACTCTATGAAGCAAGGGAGCTTGCCTCAAAGGGGGTTAAGGAGCTGATAATCGTAGCTCAGGACACCACCCGTTACGGTGAAGATCTGAAGGGCGAGCCGCAGCTTGCATCCCTGCTGACAGAGCTTTGCAAAATTGACGAGGTCAGGCACATCAGGGTGCTTTATTGCTATCCTGAGAGGATAACCGATGAGCTGATAGACGTTTTTGCAAAAGAGGACAAAATACTGAAATATATTGATATACCAATGCAGCACTGCAACGGCAGGATACTGAAGCTGATGAACCGCAGGGGCGACAGGGAGAGCCTGTCTGCTCTTGTCAAAAAGCTGAGGGAAAGGATCAAGGGAGTCACCCTGCGCACCACCGTGATGACAGGTTTCCCCTCTGAGACCAAGGAAGAGTTTGAGGAGCTGTCTGAGTTTGTAAAGGAAATGAAATTTGAGAGGCTGGGCTGCTTTGCCTACTCTGCCGAGGAGGACACTCCTGCGGCAAAATTTGAGGATCAGATCGACGAAGCCACAAAGAAGCACCGTCAGGAGATCATCATGGAGCAGCAGCAGATAATCATGGCTGACCACGCAAAAACCATGATCGGCAAGAAAATCAATGTGCTCTGCGAGGGCTTTGACAGATATGCCGAGTGTTTCTTTGGCAGGAGCAGCGCAGACGCTCCTGAGGTTGACGGCAAGGTGTTTTTTGTGGCAAAGGAAGAGAAGCCCAAGATCGGGGATATTGTAAGGGTGGATATTACCGACACTCTTGACTGCGATATCATGGGATTTTGCAGTGACTGACCCGCTGCCTCCAAAACGGCGCCCTGAGATTGAGAGGGTGCCTTTCCGAAAGGATGATTTATATGAACCTACCCAATAAGCTGACTATGCTCAGACTTATACTTGTGCCTTTTTATGTATTCTTCCTGCTGATGACAATGATTCCTCACCATTATCTGATAGCCCTGCTGATCTTTGCCGTGGCTGCCTATACGGATCACCTTGACGGCAAGATCGCAAGAAAGCATAACCTGATTACTGATTTTGGAAAGTTTGCCGACCCGCTTGCTGATAAAATAATGATTTTTTCAGCCCTTGCCTGCTTTATTCAGCTTGGTCTGACGGGAGCGCTGGTGCTGATAATCACAGCCGCAAGAGAATTTGCCGTTACGTCCGTGCGCCTGGTGGCGGCGGATAAGGGCAAGGTGGTGGCAGCAAATATCTGGGGAAAGCTAAAGACCGTCAGTCAGATAGTTGCCGTTCTTGTGGTTATGCTTCTGCAGTATATCAATGAGCTTTCTGCAATGGGAATAATCTCGTTTGCAAATCCGGATGGGGTGTCGTTCTGGTTTGGCGTTGCAGGTGAGGTGCTGCTGTGGATTTCTGTGGTGTTTACGCTTATTTCAGGGGTAATATATATTTATCAGAACTTTGAGTTTATCAAAAACGCAAAATGATAAAAAATTTCTTTCAGGTGTGGCATTTCACGGAAAAATAGTGTATAATGTAAGTATAACTTAAAACCCTAAAGGCTGAGATAAAGAGAAGTATCGGGACAGCCCCATACAGAGAGACGTCCGTTTGCTGGAAGGACGTTATGATGGCATCCTGTGAAATGCACTTTGGAGCTTACAGTAGGAACAGATGAGGGATCCTATTATTACTGTACGGACGCCGCCGTTATCGGCAAATGAGGACAGCATTGCTGTCAAATGCGGGTGGGACCGTGCGGATAATCTGCGCCCCGGTGACGTTTTACGTTGCCGGAGCGCATTTTGTTTTGAGGGAGTGATAGCTTGGGAAAAAGGAAAATGGATGAGATCGACTCCATTATGGAGAGGGATCCTGCCGCAAGGAGCAGGACTGAGGTAAGACTGCTTTATTCCGGCTATAAGGCGGTAAAGGCTTATCGCAGGGCAAACTGGTTCTACAGGCATAACATGAAGTTTATTGCAAGGTTCATATCCCAGAGGGCAAGACATAAGACAGGGATAGAGATTCACCCCGGCGCAAAGATCGGCAAGGGGCTGTTTATCGACCACGGTATGGGTGTGGTAATAGGCGAGACTGCCGAGATCGGTGACAACTGCACTATCTATCAGAATGTTACCCTGGGCGGCACCGGCAAGGATCAGGGCAAGCGTCACCCCACCCTCGGCAACAACGTGCTGGTGGGGTCTGGTGCCAAGGTGCTGGGACCCTTCAGAGTGGGCGACAACGCCCGCATTGCCGCAGGAGCCGTGGTGCTGACTGAGGTGCCCGATAATGCTACGGCCGTGGGTGTGCCCGCCAAGATAGTCAGGGTAAACGGAGTCAAGCCCACCATGAGCACAGACCTTGACCAGATACACGTTACTGACCCGGTGGCTCAGAGGCTCAGGGAGCTGGAATCCGAAATAGAAGAGCTAAGAACGATAATAGGCAAATTGGCAGAGGACAAGAAATAAAAGAAAGGGAGAAAGCTATGAAAATCTACAACACAATGTCAAAAACCAAAGAAGAGCTCAAAACCATTGCCGACGGAGAGGTGAGGATATACGCCTGCGGACCAACGGTCTATAACTATATCCACATCGGCAACGCAAGACCTATCTGTGTGTTTGACACCCTTCGCAGATATCTGGAATACAGAGGCTACAGGGTGACCTTCGTGCAGAATTTCACGGATATCGATGACAAGATCATCCGCCGTGCAAATGAGGAAAACAGCGACTATCTAACCGTTTCGGAAAAGTATATTGCCGAATATAAGAAGGACGCAAAGGGTCTTAACGTCCGTGAGGCAACGGTTCATCCCAGGGCTACAGAGAATATTTCCCAGATCATCGACATGGTAAAGACTCTTGAAGAAAAGGGCTATGCCTATTCCACCGAGTATGGAGACGTTTATTTCCGCACAAACCGCTTTAAAGAATATGGCAAGCTTTCACATCAGCCCCTGGACGACCTGGAGGCAGGCGCAAGGATACAGATAGGCGAGACAAAGGAGGATCCTATGGACTTCGCACTGTGGAAGGGCGCAAAGCCCGGCGAGCCTTATTGGGATTCACCCTGGGGTCAGGGCAGACCCGGCTGGCATATAGAGTGCTCTACTATGGCAAAGCGCTATCTGGGTGAGACTATCGACATCCACTGCGGCGGTCAGGACCTTATCTTCCCTCATCACGAAAACGAGGTGGCTCAGAGCGAGTGCTGCAACGGCGTTCCTTTTGCGCACTACTGGATGCACAACGGCTATATCAATGTGGATAACAAGAAGATGTCCAAGTCTCTTAACAATTTCTTTACTGTCCGTGAGGTGGCTGACAAATACGGCTATGAGCCTATCCGTTATCTGATGCTTTCATCCCAATACCGCAGTCCCATAAACTATTCCGTAGAGATAATCGAGCAGTGCAGGGCGGCTCTTGACAGGCTCTACCATTGCCGTGAGGATCTGGAGTTCCTTGCAAAAAATTCTGACGGTATTCTCAAGGACGGAGAGGAAAAGGTCAAGGAGCAGCTTCTCTCACACAAGACTGACTTCATCAATGCCATGGAGGACGATCTTAACACTGCCGATGCCATCACCGCACTTTTTGAGCTGGCAAGGGACATCAATACTAAGGTCAATCCTCAGACTGCTCCGTCAAAGGAGCTTTGTGAGTTTGCGCTTTCGCTCTACAAGGAGCTTGCGGATGTGCTTGGTCTGCTTTATGTAGAAAAGAACGCAGTCGGTGACGATGTTGAGAGCCTTATTGAGCAGCGCACCCAGGCAAGGAAGAACAAAAACTGGGCTGAGGCTGACAGGATACGTGATGAATTGAAGGCAAGGGGCATAACCATAAAGGACACTCCCCAGGGCACCATCGTCGTGAGTGAATGACATGGAGAAGGATATAATCAGAGAGCTGATAAAGCAGGCTCTTGCTGCGAGAAAAAACAGCTACGCTCCCTACTCTCGTTTCAGAGTGGGAGCGGCTCTGCTGGATGACAGGGGACGAGTCTTCACGGGTGTAAACGTGGAAAACGCATCCTACCCGGCGGGTCTGTGTGCCGAAAGAGGGGCTGTAGCAAAGGCAATTTCTGAGGGTGCGGCGGGCTTTAGAGCCATTGCTATTGTAGGAGGTCCTGACCATGAGGGGGACGCTCTGAGCTCATACTGTCCTCCCTGCGGAATATGCAGGCAGGCACTCAGCGAGCACTGCGGCAAAGAGATGCAGGTCATACTTGCCCGCACGCCGGATGACTATAGCATTTATCAGCTTTGTGAGCTGCTGCCCTTGTCGTTTTCGCTATAAGGCTGTCCCTTATCATATAAACGGATAGAAAAGATGCTCCCTTCATGCGTTGTAATCAGGCGCAGAGGAAGTTTGGGTGCTGCTGTCAGTCTGGGAGCTTTTTTTCTTTACCTTTTTGCTCATGCCGTCACCACCTTAGCTGAAGTATGAGCATAGTATGCCCGCATTTGAGGGTAATATGTGCTGAGGTCGGAGGTAATTTATGATAGTATTGGGCGATGAATACAAAAACGAAATAAAGAAAATACTGGGAGAGGATAGCCTTCGCTATGAAGAGATGCTAAACGACGAGCCTTATAGGGGTATTTCTGTCAACCGTCTCAAAACCGATGCCGATAGTCTTTTGGCAATGCTTCCCTTCGGGACGGAAAAAAGTCCCTTTTATAGAGACGGCTACTATATTACCGGTGACACCGAGGGCATAGGCAAGCTGGCTCTGCACCATGCGGGAGCTTTTTATGTGCAGGAACCCTCTGCAAGCTCTGCTGTGACTCTCCTTGATGTCTGCCCCGGAGACCGTGTGCTGGACCTGTGTGCCGCTCCGGGAGGAAAGTCTGCGCAGATCGCCTCCTGCCTTGGGGGAAAGGGTCTGATATGGTCAAACGAGGTGGTCAGGAGCCGTGCCCAGATATTACTGTCAAACTTTGAGCGCGTGGGCATTTCTAACGGGGTCGTATCTTCCTGCTATCCTGAAATCCTTTGCACCAGACTCAGCGGATTTTTTGACAAGGTGCTGGTGGACGCTCCGTGTTCGGGTGAGGGAATGTTCCGCAAAAACCCGGCTGCTGTTTCCGAGTGGAGCCGGGAGCACGTCCTGAGCTGCAAAGAGAGACAGCTTTCCATTCTGGATTCCGCAGCGGCGGCCGTCAGGGAGGGCGGGATACTGGTCTACTCCACCTGCACCTTCTCCCATGAAGAAAACGAGCAGGTGATAGGTGAGTTTCTCAGCAGGCATGAGGATTTTGAGGCTTGTGAAATCAATCCGGGATTTGGCAGGAGGACGGAGCTTCCCTGCGCCGTCAGGATAACACCACTTGAAGGCGGCGAGGGGCATTTTGCGGCAAAGCTTAAAAGGAGGACGGGGGAAAATACACGTTTTGACCGCCCGGCTTATGGGTCAATAAAACGTGATCCGGCTGTTGCTCTGGTCAGAAAGGAGCTTGAGGAAATAATGCTTGAGCTGCCTTGCGGAATACTCACCCTTAACGGTGACAAGGCGTTCATCCTGCCGGAGGGTCTGCCGGATATGTCCGGGCTGGGAGTCATCCGTGGGGGAGTGCTTTGCGGAGAGCTAAAAAAGAACCGTTTTGAGCCGGCTCATGCGCTGTTTACAGCCTTTTCTCCGTCAATGTTCAGGCGTGTGCTGGAGCTTACCCTCTCTGATCCACGCACAGGAGAGTATCTGCGGGGCATGGAGATCGACTGTGACCTTCCAGCGGGCTATGCTGCTGTGTCCATTGAGGGTATGACCACGGGCTTTGGCAAGTGCTCATCATCACGTCTCAAAAACAAATACCCCAAGGGACTAAGGAACCTCTGAGCTATCCGTAGTTATCGATATATTCATAGGAATACAGTATAAAGCCACCTACAGAATGACTTCTCAGATAATCTATCTGGCTTTTTATGATATCCTCACCTGTCAGCCAGGTGCCGCTGTCCTCATCTGTGCCCACCTTGTATAATGCAAGACCGAAATAGAGCTTTGTTTTTTCGTTTTTCATTGCCGAGCACCATTCGTCCGCAAGACGCCGGAAGGGAAACACAGGATGCTGGTTGCTTACATAGAGCTGAGGACAGATATAATCCGCATAGCCGCTGAAGCTGCACCAGCTTCTTATATCAGCGGCCATCCTTTCATCGTTGTCAAAGTTGCACTGGGGAGCTATCCCGAACTCGATATCCTTTCCATCGCTGTGCACTGCCATATACATCATGCAGATGAGAGAGTTTATATTGTTTTTGCGCCATTCCTGATGAGACAGTGGCTTGCTGCCGTCGGGAATGGCGCTTTTATATTCCTCATAGCTTGCAAGGTCAATGCTCTCATCCTCAGTGGGATAAAAATAATCGTCTATCTGTACCCCGTCAATATCGTAGCTGCTCACAAGCTCCCTGACGCCCTCTGCTATGAGAGCTCTTACGTTTTTGCTTGACGGGTCATAATACAGCCCGCCCTGATATTCAAAAAAGTAGTTTTCCTTTGGGCTTTGCAGACCCTTTTGCCACTTGATATAGGGGTTATCCTCCGACAGCTCCCTGGGGGTATTTCCGGTGCTGATGCGCAGCGGGTTGATCCAGGCATGGAGTGCCAGCCCTCTTTTGTGGGCTTCCTCCGTCATTATTGCCAGTGGATCAAAGCCGGGATCCTTTCCCTGGGTGCCTGTCAGTATGTGTGACCATGGGAACAGCTTTGACTTGTACAGAGCGTCAGAGAATGGTCTCACCTGCATTATTACCGTATTAAGACCGCAGGCTGAGCATTTATCCAGTATCCCGCAGGCCTTGCGCCTGAAGGCTGATTCGTTTTGCTCATCAGGCGACAGGGTAAGGCACATATAGGGCAGCCATATCCCACGCATTTCTTCAGGGGAATCAGCGGCGTCGTCGGTGGTGTTCAAGGAGCTGTGGGTTTCCTCAGAGTCTTCTGCCCCTGTGTCCGACACCGGAGCCTTGTCTATGGGAGCAAGCCCGTTATACAGTATGAGAGTTGTGACTATGAGTGCTGACAGAGCCGTTCCTGCTATGACAAGCAGCAATCTGAAAAGATTTTTCTTCATAAAACACGTTCCTCGGATGGGTCTTGATTATCTTTGTGCGTTATTGTCTTGATTTTATTCCCGCAGCAATATATAATATAATCAAGGAATAAAAATATGGAAAAGTAAAAGGAAAGCTGATATGCAGATAGAATGGATTTATTATCTTATTGCAGGATATGCCGTGGTGATAAATATTATCGCCATTGGGGTTACCATACATGACAAAAACGCAGCCCGCCGTCACAAATGGCGGGTGCCGGAAAGCACCCTGCTGCTGATTGCGGCTCTGAGCGGCTGTGTGGTCATGTATGCGACTATGCATATTATTCACCACAAGACCAAGCACCCCAAATTTATGATAGGCATACCGGTGATATTTTTTCTGGAGATCGCATTGGCTGTCGGTATAGTATATTTATGCAGCAGCTGGGATATTCTGAGGATACCAAAATAATAAAACGGAGGACGATATTATGAGCGAGTTTGACATGAACAGAGTGGAAAAGACCATCAAGGCTTTGACCGGAAATAATATGCAGGCATTTTTTGCTCCCACCAAGGAGGAGGCTTTGCAGAAGGTCAAGGAGCTTCTCCATGAGGGCGGCACTGTTACTCACGGGGGTTCGGTGACCCTTGCCCAGTGTGGTATTCCCGACCTGCTGAGAAGCGGAAACTACACCTATCTTGACAGAAGTGAGCCGGGTCTTACCCGTGACCAGATAGAGGAGATCTACCGCAAGGCGTTTTTCTGTGACGACTATCTCACAAGCGCCAACGCCATCACTGAAGATGGAGTCCTGTTTAATGTTGACGGCAACTCTAACCGTGTGGCTGCGATTATGTTCGGCCCAAAGAGCGTTATTGTTGTGGCGGGCTATAATAAGATAGTTAAGGATCTTGACGAAGCCTTCCTGAGGCTGAGGACTGTCTCTGCGCCCAAGAATACCATGCGCCTTAACTGCGCTACCTACTGTGCAAAGGCCGGGGAATGTGTGTCAATGAAAAAACCTGACGCTGCTCTCGGTGACGGCTGCAAGAGCGATCAGAGGATATGCTGCAGCTATGCGCTCTGCTCCTTCCAGCGCAAAAAGGACCGTATCAAGGTGGTCATTGTAGGAGAAGAACTGGGATATTGATTGCTTGGATGAAAAGGGGGGACAGCTATGTCTACGCCGCACATCAGTGCAGAAAAGGGCGACTTTGCAGCCACTGTGCTAATGCCCGGAGATCCTCTCAGGGCAAGGTTTCTGGCTGAGAATTATCTTGAGGATCCACGACTGGTAAATGAGGTCAGGGGTGCTCTGGGCTATACGGGAAAATATAAGGGCAAAAGGATATCTGTGATGGCCAGCGGCATGGGCGTGCCGTCCATCGGTATCTATTCCTACGAGCTGTACAGCTTCTACGATGTGGAAAATATTATCCGCATAGGCACGGCGGGGGCTGTCAGCAGCAAGCTGAAGATAAGGGATATAGTCCTTGCAATGTCAGCGGCTACCAATTCCGGCTTTGCTGCCCAATATGGCTTGCCGGGTGTACCGGCTCCCACGGCTGACTTCGGGCTGCTGATGAAGGCGTATGAATGTGCTTCATCTATGGGGCTGAGTGTCAGTGCGGGTCAGATCCTGACCACGGATATGTTTTATGACGATTCAGACAGCCTTGCCCAGTGGAAAAAAATCGGCGTGCTGGCGGTGGAGATGGAGTGTGCGGCGCTTTATCTCAACGCTGCAAGGCTCAACAAAAAGGCTCTGACTATCTGCACTATTTCTGACTGTCCGCTTACGGGGGAAAGCTGTTCCTCTGAGGAAAGAGAAAAAAGCTTCAGGGATATGCTCAGTCTTGGGCTTGAATGTGCGGCATCATTGGAGTAAGGTGTAATTCGTCATAACTTACAAACATGGCTGCGCCGATCTGCTAAAAAAATTCTGAATAAGTCAGGATAATAGTGGAATACTTAAAGCAGAGTTTGATTATTTTGTTGTTCCGGAAAAATGTCTCCTTTAAGGTTGTGCGAGGTGCACAAGAATCAAGGGGACGGATAAGGTGACTTTTTAAAAGCTTTGTGCTATAATCAGGCAGATACACGATACGGAGGAATGAGTTATGGATAACGATACATACTTATACACAGGAAGCCCTATCGTACCCAGATATACCCTGAACATAGGCGGCAAAACTCTGGAAAGCGACAAGGATTTTGATGTTGAGATCACAGATAATATCAATGCGGGCACAGCTCATGTGTTGATCAAGGGCAAGGGAAAATTCAAGGGGGAAATCCAGCGCACCTTTGAGATCAAGCCCGTGCCGGCAAGGTCGCTGTCGTTTTTTGCAGACAATACAGAGTTTGACTATACCGGCAAGCCCTGCGTGATGAAGGTGGCTGTCCGTTTCGGTGAGGTAGTGCTCAAGGAGGGAGAGGATTATACTCTCGAATACTCCAATAACGTTAAACCCGGCACCGCTCAGGCGACACTGACCTTTAAGGGCAATTTCTATGGCGTAATGACCGTACCGTTTACCATCTATGGCACCGCTGAGGATGATAAAGCCCGCAAAAAGCCAAAGCCGGCAGTGCCAAAGGAGCTTGAGAATACATCGGAGCTTTCGGATACCGTTATCACCCTTGGTGAAAAGGTCAGGATAAAGACCACTGCAAGAGGCGGCAAGGGACCGTATACCTTTGCGGCGTATTACAGGAAGAGCATCGAGGAAAACTGGTTTGTGCTGAAGAAATTTGACGAGGAGAAGGAAGCCGTGATGATACCTGCCGAGGCTACAAGATATATAGTGCTTGTCAAGGCAAAGGACAGCAAAGGCGACATCGCCAAAAAATACTTCAAGGTCGCCGTGAGCAAGGAATGACCGCCTGCACTCCGGGAATCGGTGGGCATTGGAAAAAATAAAAAATAACAGTTGATTTTTTAAATCATATATAGTATAATGGGTATGCTGATGTTACGAGACAGAGTCATACCCTTGAATATGCGGTCGGGCAGGCGCTGTACGACGGGGCACCGTGAACCATGTCAGGCGGGGAACCGAGCAGCATTAAGCGTTTTGCACTGTGCGATACAGTCAGTCTGTCCGGCCGTATATTCAAGGGAATGACAAACCGTTTTTACGGGCTGTCTTTATTTTTTTAGCTGTTTTGCGTAGTACACAATTTTTGCGAAGGGACGGGATAAATTGTATAGGGTTTTATACAGGAAATATCGTCCGACAGTCTTTGCTGATGTGATAGGTCAGCCTCAGGTCACTGATACCCTCAGGAATGAGGTCAGATCCGGCAGACTTGCCCATGCCTATCTTTTTACAGGCTCAAGGGGTACGGGAAAGACCACCTGCTCCAAGATACTCTCCAAGGCAGTCAATTGCCTGTCGCCTGTTGACGGAGATCCCTGCGGTGAGTGTGAGATATGCAGAGGTATCGATGACGGCAGCATAATGGACGTCGTAGAAATTGACGCAGCCAGTAACAACGGCGTAGATGATATCCGTATGCTCCGTGAGGAGGCGGATTTCACACCTGCAAACGCAAAATACAGAGTCTATATCATCGACGAGGTTCACATGCTTTCCATAGGCGCCTTCAATGCTCTGCTAAAGACCCTTGAGGAGCCGCCTGCTCACGTGATCTTTATTCTTGCCACCACAGAGGTCCATAAGCTGCCTGCGACTATCATGTCAAGGTGCCAGCGCTTTGATTTTCACAGGATACCTCCCGGAGATATCGCATCGAGGCTTGAGTATGTATGTGCTCAGGAAGGGTGCACTATCGACAGAGAGGCTGCACTGCTGATTGCAGGTATTGCCGACGGAGCAATGAGAGATTCTCTGTCGCTGCTGGATCAGGCTATGGGGCGCAGTGAGCATATTACTGAGGAGACAGTGCGAAAAACCGCAGGTCTTGCGGACAAAAGCAGCCTTATTGCAATATGTGACTGCATACTTGACAAAAACCCTGCCGGAGCTATCGACCTGATAGACGAACTGCACCGCAGCTCCAAGGATATGGCAAGACTGTGTGAGGAGCTGGTGGAGCATTTCAGGGCAATGATGCTCATCAGGACTATGAAGCAGCCTGAGAGCGTCCTTGTGATGTCTGAGGATGACCTGAAAAAGACAAGAGAGCAGGCTTCAAAGCTGCAGCTGTCATTTATTATTTCGGCTATCGACAAGCTTCAGAGCTCCTATGACCGGATGCTTCACGGCGTCAACAGGCGTATCGAAATGGAAATGACGATAGTTCATCTTTGCTCAGGGGAAAGAAGCTCGGATCTGTCCCTGCTGATCCAGAGGGTAGAGATGCTTGAAAGCACACTTGCAAGGCTTATGGCTGATCCCTTGGCGGTAAGGCCCGTCACTTCTGCGAGACCCGCTTCAAACGCAACTCTCCCGCAGCAAAAGCCCCCTTCCAGCGATGAGATGAAAAAGCTCAGAGAAAATGCCGTGCCGATGGAGCAGTGGCCCGAGGTCCTTGAGGAGATAGCCAAAAGCTCCAAGGCTGTGTCAACCGGCTTTGAGGGCAGCACTGCCTATATCAGCGGAAAATTTGTGCTGGTGGATTCGGACAGGGATATCTGCTTTGAGCTTCTCAGGAAGCAGCAGAACAGGGAAAGAATGAAGGCTGCAATATTCAAGGTCACGGGAAAAAGCTATAGCCTCGGACGATATTCATATCCCGATGAAAAAAAGACCGACGACGCTCTGTCTCAGCTTGCAAGTGAGCTGAAGGCTGCCGGGATACCTGTATCCGGCGAATGACAGGGCTGACAAAAGCGTTTTTATCCGGTGCTGATAAAACGGCGCCGTCGAGCGGTTTGACCGCAAATCATAAATATAACGGAGGACAAAAAATGAAAGCAAGATTACCCAAGGGCTACAACAATGGCGGAGGCTCACAAAACATCCAGCAGCTTGCACGTCAGGCTCAGAAAATGCAGGAGGAAATGGACGAGGCAAGCAAGGAGCTTGAGCAGAAGGAATATACCGCAACAGCAGGCGGCGGTCAGGTGACGGCAGTTGTGACCGGCGCACTGGAGATCAAGTCTCTGGAGATCAGCAAGGATGTCGTTGATCCTGAGGATATCGAGATGCTGTCCGATCTGGTTATCGCTGCAGTAAATGAGGCTATCAGAGAGGCAAGAGACGAAAAGGCTTCCACAATGGATAAGATCTCAGGCGGCCTTAATGTGCCCGGATTGTTCTGATTATGGCAAGATATATTCCTGCCCCTTTTGCAAGGCTTTGCGAACAGTTTGAGCGGCTGCCCGGCATCGGTCACAAAACGGCTATGCGTCTTGCTTACCATGTGATGCTGATGCCCGAGGCAGAGGCAAATAAGCTGGCAACCTCAATTACCGACGCTCATCGTGAGCTTCACTATTGTTCGGTATGCTGCAATCTTACCGATAAGGATCCCTGCTTTATCTGTTCGGATCAGTCACGGGATCGTTCGGTGATCTGCGTGGTGGAGAGCTTCAAGGATGTTTCGGTCATAGAAGAGACCAGAGAATATTCCGGGATGTACCATGTTTTGCATGGTGTATTGTCTCCCATGAGGGGTGTCTTGCCTGATCATCTGACCATCAATCATTTGGTTGCAAGGATCAGGAAAGGAAATGTGAAGGAAGTCATTATGGCTACCAACGTGACCGTTGAGGGCGAGACTACTGCTTCTTATATCGCTAAGGTCATCAAGCCCCTTGGTGTGCGTGTCACAAGACTTGCTACCGGCTTGCCCGCAGGCGGCAATATCGAGTATTCCGATGAGGTGACTCTTGCCAGGGCGATAGTTTCACGTATGGATATGTGAGATTGTCTCGGGGCGTTTTTGCATTATATGGCATGATCTGATAATTCGGGTCATGCCTTGGATGCAGCATAGACGGATAAGAAGGACTTGGGAGAAAGGAGAGGCGTGATGGCAAAGGAATCCCTGAAAACTATAGCACAGAATAAAAAGGCATACCATGAATACTTTGTCATTGAAAGCTTTGAGACCGGTATCGAGCTATGCGGCACTGAGGTGAAGTCTATAAGACAGGGCAGGGTGAACCTGAAGGATGCTTGGTGCACCGTCGAAAAAGGTGAGCTGTTTGTCAAGGGTATGCACATCAGCCCTTATGAGCAGGGCAATATTTTTAACAAGGACCCGCTCAGGGTCAGAAAGCTGCTTATGCACAGGCGTGAAATAATGCGTCTGTTCGGGCAGGTGAAGCAGGATGGTTATTCGCTTATACCTCTTTCACTTTATTTCAAGGGGTCAAGGGTAAAGCTGCAGCTCGGGCTGTGCAAGGGCAAAAAGCTTTATGACAAGCGGGCTGACATGGCTGCTAAAACAGCAAAGCGGGACATTGAACGTGCCGTCAAGGAGCGCAGCCGATGAGCTGTGTTTTTATATGGGAGCGTAAAGGTTTCGACAGGGAGTGTGAGCTACGGCAAGCGAGCAGCGGCACTGCAGAACCGCTATAAAATCCGCAGACATAAAAATAACTGACAACAGAACTAATGTTGCCATCGCTGCTTAATTAGCAGCGGTCGTTCTCTTGGGAAGCACCACGATCCCATGAGGGCGTCGATTAGTGGTGAACGTGAACAGAGGTTTGTCTTGCCCTTTGTCATGAAACAGAGACTACCGAAGCACAGAGTCCGCTGCCGGACGCTGTGATGGGGGAATCCCAATACGGCAGCTGCGCTCGGAGAAAACCGTAGTAAGTGCTTTTTGGACAGGGGTTCGACTCCCCTCGCTTCCAGAATCTAATGGTACTGAAAAAGATATCATGCAAAAAAGCTCGATTTTATCGGGCTTTTTTGCGTTTTGGGAGCAATATGTTTTTGACAATTCTCAAAGATGTCAAAAGCTCAAAAAAGCCCTAATCAGGATTCAAACTCAATAAAAACAGAATATTGATGAATGATTGGAGCAGAAAAGAAACAATGTAATCAAAATGAACGAGCATGACATTCAGAGGGCAAGGGGATTTGACACCCCGACTATTGTTGATGAATGGATACGGTAAACTCAAGCGGTTAAGCATTTACAAAGCATATTATTGAAAAGGAATATTTCACAAAATAAAACCCTGAATTTGGTTAATTATTAACAAAACAAACTATTGACAAAAGAAAAAACCTAAATATAATGTGTCTCGGAACCATGAAAAAACTATAAAAGAAAAGGACTGATAAACCATGAAATCAAAGATTTGGAAAGTAATAGCAGTTGCTATGGCAGCAGCAATGATCGCTTGTGTTGGTGCAGGATGTGCAAAGAATGACAGCAAGTCTAACGAAGGCTCAAAAACCTCGGTTGCTTCCACCACTGACACTTCAAAAACTGAGAGCAAGACCGAATCTGCTGAGGGAAGCAAGACTGAGTCCAAGGAAGAAAGCAAGACCGAATCTGCTGAGGAAAGCAAGACTGAGTCCAAGGAAGAAAGCAAGACCGAATCTGCTGAGGAAAGCCAGACTGAATCCAAGGATGAAAGCACGACAGAATCTACCGAAGAGAGTAATACCGAATCAACTGAATCAAGTGTTGAAGAGTCCGGTGAGACTTCTGAGGAAGGCAGCACAGACTACGAAGCTTATGCTAATTATTTCGGTGCATGGGAGTTCAATGCAGGCAGTGCATACGTTGGTCTCATTTTAAACTCTGACGGTTCAGCTGTATACAAGGATGCTTCAGGCAACTCTGTTACTGCAAGATGGACTGTTGAAGAAGGAAAGCTTTGCGTTCGTGCAGCAGGCGGTTTGCAGAAATTTGACTTTGAGGATGACAAACTTGTAGATACTGATAACGGCCAACCCTATTTACATGTTGAAACCCTGGGAGTAGATGTGCAGACGGGAGAAAGCTCATCCGAGGATACTGAGGCTTATGCTGCGTTTTTCGGTTCTTGGGAATATGACGTAGGCGGCAAATATGTCGGAATCATCATCAATTCTGACGGTACGGCGGAGTACAAGGACGGCTCTGGCAATTCAGTTTCCGGAAGATGGACTGTTGAAGAAGGAAAGCTTTGCGTTCGTGCAGCAGGCGGTTTGGAGAAGTTTGACTATGCTGATGACAAACTGGTAGATGCAGATAACGGTCTTACCTATCTCCATGTAGATACACTGTATGTTGACAGATAATTATAATCAAGTCTGAATCGGCAAAGCTGTCTCAAAACTGCAGTACACTCGCATTGAAATGGTGTCATGTTCTTTATGACATATAATATCTGACAGTAAAATAAATTAATCTGAAAAACAGCATCGGAAGCCCTTCCGATAGCTGTTTTTTGGCATATATGGATATGTTTTGAATGAGATTATATAATCGTGCATACAGAGGTTGTTTTCGATTTATACAAAAGCCTAAAAGATCAGAACTGCCTTCCCTTTGCATTCATAATGAAAAAAGCATCCTTAATGAAGTAAAGCTGATAGTTGACATTTAGGCTTCATGTGTTTTATACTTGCATTATGAAATGCAGAAAGCAAATAATCAGTCACACAGGTGTCAGGATTATATAAATGAATTTCAGACAGGTGGATATTATGAAGGTAAACGTAACCGATAAGGATGTCATTGTTTTTGCTATAAAAAGAGTCGATACCAATAATTCATATGAGTTTGAAAGGGAATTGTTGCAGACGATTGAAAAAAACCAAGATAAGCGGCTGATACTTGATTGCTCGGAAATGAATTATATTTCCAGTGCAGGACTGAGAGTGCTGCTGAAGATCAAGAAAAATCAGGGTCAGATGGTGCTCGAAAATGTAAGTAAGGATGTATATGAAGTATTGTCAGTTACGGGTTTTACGCAAATAATGACCGTAAAAAGAAAGCTTAGCGAGATCAGCATTGATAATGCAGAGCTGCTCGGTGCAGGCGCTAACGGAAGGGTGTATCGGCTTGACCAGGAACGTATTGTCAAGGTTTTTAACAGCACTTCAAACCCGCCGGAAAAGATCAGTCGTGAACAGGAATCCGCAAGACAGGCTTTCATTCACGGCATTCCCTCGGCAATACCCTTTGAAATCGTCAGAGTAGGCGATGAGCTGGGGATGATCTATGAGCTGATAACTGCCCGGACTCTCGGCAGTATGGTGCATAGCGACCCGAAGAAACTTGAAAAATACGCCATTGAGATGTCGGCACTGATGAAAAAACTCCATTCTACTAAAATGGATGAGGGCACAATGCCGGATGCACGTCTTGCCCTCAGATTATGGGCGGATATAGCTTCAAAAAGCGATTTTTACAGCAGGGATGATATGCAGAGAATATATGAGCTGATCGATTCAGTGCCGGTGAGAGAAACATTTATTCACGGAGATTTTCACCCCGGAAATATTATGGTGTCTGAAGGTGAGCTGATACTGATAGATATGGGGGATGCTTCTGTGGGTCATCCTGTCATTGATCTGCTGGGCACATATCAGCTGATGAGTCTTGCACCCAAGAAAAATGCCGGAGCGGCAATGAGATATCTGGGGATGACGGCTGAGGAGTCCGTCAGAATGTGGGATGTATTTATCAGGGATTATCTTGGGACAGAGGATGAAAACATCATCACCAAAACCGAGGAATCGCTCAAAAGCCTTTCACTTATCAGGACCCTTGGGGGAATAGTATTTTCTGACGTTATTCCCGATGACAAAAGAAGGTTTTATTCCGCAATGGCAATGAAGGATATTCTGGACAATATAGAAAAAACGGACTATATCATAAATGCCTTATAAGTCAAATGCTTTATAAATGTTAATGCAGTAAATATTTGTGCAGTTAATAGCTTAGGCAAAAGCTGTTTTGATGACAATTCGCATTCGATGCTTTTCGGGTGCGATATTTCTTTTCCTGCAAAAAACATATTATTGTAAGGCACTGAATGCCCCCCGCCCCCGGTGAACCTGGCTATGGGAAAAAATTGCAACATTTGTGTTTTTTGTCTTGACAAGTCATTGGGGATAGTGTAAGATGAAAATGATTTTCAGTTTGCAATGGGAGTGAATGTGGCAACAATGAGCGGCTCAGGCGGTTACAAAACAAAGCAAAGAGATCTGATACTGAATTATATGACTGCTCACAAGGACAGTCACGTTACTGTCAACGTGATAAGCGACCATCTGATCGGAAGCGGTACACCTATCGGCACCGCCACTATCTATAGACAGCTGGAAAAGCTGGTGGAACAGGGCGTGGTGCGTAAATATACTGTGGACAACTCTACCTGTGCCTGCTTTCAGTATGTGGAGCCTGAGAGGGGCTGCCATGAGCATTTCCACCTAAAGTGCGAAAAATGCGGCAAGCTGATACATCTTGAGTGTGATTTTGTTTCGGAGCTGCAGGTTCATGTGCAGTCTGAGCACGGCTTCACCATTGACCCGCTGAGGACCGTGTTTTATGGTGTGTGCAAGGAGTGCGCAGCCGCTGAGGCAGATAAAAAGAACGAAAAGAGGAAAAATAATGAATAGTCAGGTTATTACGATTGCGCTGATAGTGCTGTGTGCACTGATGGTGGTGGGTATCATTGCCACCATCATAATGAAAAAGTGCAAAGCCCGGGAAAATGCCGTTACTATTACCATACTTGCCACGTCCTTCTGCGGATTGCTGGCGGCGGGTGCGTTGGTGTTTCTCGTCACCTTCAATATGATGAAGGATTACATGGAGATCAAGCGCTACAAGAGCTTTGAGCTGCCAAATGAGGATAAGTCGGTTGTCCTGAAGGTAAGGGAATATGCGGACGACAAGGTGACAGGCTTTGAGCTTTATCTCAACGATGACGACAAAAAGCTGGCGGATGTTAGCACTGAAGGCTATATGCCCTTTACGATGGATGAGTTTGAGTTAGAGTGGAAGGACTCGGCTGTGACTATCTACTATTCCTTCAGAAATGACGAGGATGACTATATATCAAAGAGCTGCACACTGCATTTTGACGGCAGCTTTGACCAACCGGTGGATAGTGAAAAGGATCTCAGGAACCCTGAGCATATGCTCAATCCCCCTGTGGTGACCGAATAAGATTTGTATAAAACATAGAATAATCTGGCTCTTTGGTGTGCTTAACTATCAAAGAGCCATTTTTTTGCAGCAAAATAGATAAATCAGCACCGCTGTTAATGTGCGTGTTGCTGTGCTGATAAAATTCTGTTCGGTTATGGGCGGAAAAAACAATAAAATCCCGTTTTACAAAGCTGCAAAATTATTGTAAAATCATAATGGGAGGGAATGTTTCCTTTGGTTGTGCCGGGGGGACGATTTCCGCAAAGGGCAGAGGATCCCGGGATGCTTTGCCAAAAAATAACGGATAGGAGAGTGATCGTGTTGTTTAATGAAGAAAAACCACATGGCAGGAGCTTCATGCGCCGTATAGGAGCTTCGATTCTGACGATTGCCCTGATGGGCAGCGCATTCGTCGGTCTGCCTGCGATGCAAACGGAAGCTTCAGCTGCGGTGACGACGACACTTGTTAAGGATTACGGGCTTGCAAAGACCTCTCAGGAGGGTGCGACCCTTCACTGCTGGAACTGGTCCTATAACAACATCAAAAAGTATATGAAGGATATTGCTGCTGCCGGCTATACCTCCATACAGACGTCCCCTGTGCAGCAGCCCAAGGATTACTATTGGGAGGGAGTGGCCTATGGAAATGTGGGCATTCCCGACGGCACCGGAGGAGTAGACTCTAACTGGTGGAAGGCTTATCAGCCTGTTACCTTCTCCATCTGCAACAACGGTTATACCTGGTATGGCACAAAGGCTGAGTTTAAGGCTATGTGCGACGAGGCAGAAAAGTATGGAGTGAGGGTCATAGTGGATATCGTTGCCAACCACATGGGCAACATCCAGGGCTATAAGATCGCAAGCACAGGCATGACCCAGAGTGAAAAGGAAAAGGCAGTCATGTCTGATATCTCACGTCAGGTGGGAGAGTTCTGGAAGAAGGACATGCTCACTGACTCAAGCTATTGGCACCTGAGCACCTCCTGGACCCATTCCAGTGACGGACGCTTTGATGTCACTCAGGGCAACATGGGAATGCCCGACCTGAACACCGGTGACAAAAAGGTGCAGCAGATGGTGCTGGGACTTCTCAAGGAGTGCATTGACTGCGGTGCTGACGGTTTCCGATTTGATGCGGCAAAGCACATTGAGACTCCCGCAGACAACAAGGCGTTTGCCAGCGATTTCTGGGACGTTGTGCTTGACGGAGCAAGGGCATATTACAAGCAGGTCAACGGCTATGACGGCATATACTTCTACGGCGAGGTGCTCAACCGCCTTGACGATGTTAATGCAGAGAATTACTACCTCAGCAAAATGTCCATCACCGACAATTCCACCAGCGACAACATGAGGAACAGCGTTATGAACGGCCAGACAGGGGCGCTCGCCGACGGAAGCTTCAACAGCTATATCCACGGCAAGGGCAACAGGGCTGTTATCTGGCCTGAGTCCCACGACACCTACATGGGTGGCGGCTCTTCCTATGACGCTAACGACAGGGTAATAAAGCAGACCTGGGCTATCATGGCTTCCAGAAAGGACCCCATGCCCCTGTTCTTTGCAAGACCCTACAATTCAAAGGATATCCTTGCAGGGGACGTTTCCAAGGCAAGGCAGTCCCCGTCGGCTATTCTTGAAAAGATCGACGAGCAGACACAGCTTGGTGACGTGGGCACCCTGACATGGGCAGATCCCGCAGTTGTGGCTGCCAACCGTTTCCGCAATTTCTTTATCGGTCAGAGCGAGAGGCTTGGCTCCTCAGGAAGCACTGCCTATAACGTCAGAGGCAAGACCGGCATCGTGATCGTCAGAGGACAGGGCCCCGGTTCTGTATCCCTCAGTGTTGGAATGCAGGACGGCACATATTATGATCAGATCACAGGCGAAAAGTTTACTGTTACAGGCGGAACCATAAAGGGCACGATTAAGAACGCCGACGGTATTGCCGTCATTTATAATCCCAAGGTTGACTATGGCAAGGTCACACCTGAGGCGCCTACGGTAATAAGGATTTCGGCAGAGTCATTCACAGGCTCGGCAGTATTCAACACCGACAGCACCACTGTCAATATCAAGGTTACAGGCGCTGAAACTGTCAGCTATTCCACATCAGAGGGTAAGTCGGGAAGCTTCACCGGCACCTCAAAGTCTATCACAATCGGTACATATACCGCTACCGGCGAGGACGTGACCCTTACCGTGACGGGTAAGGCCAAGGACGGAACCAAGAAATCCAAGTCCTATGTTTTCACCAAGAAGGTCGTCAGCTCAGAATATCCCACCCTCAAAAAGGGCGGAGTTGCCTTTGACAATTCCGGCTATAACTGGCCAAAGGTCTACTGCTATGCATACAACGATTCCGGCTCCACTACGGTCAAAAACGGAGAATGGCCGGGTGCACTTATGAATGACGAGGGCACAGGCTATTGGACCTACGAGTTCCCGACAAACTTCAGCGGCACCGTTAAGGTTATTTTCAGCAACGGTGCAGGTGTGCAGATTCCGGGTTCCGGTCAGCCGGGACTTCCCATGAGCTCAACGGATAAGAAGCTTTTCAGGAACGACAAGCTCAATGTCCTGCTGACTTCTGTAAAGACTCTCAGTGTCAGCCTGGCTGCTTCATCAAAATCAGTTAAGGCGAATCAGGCTGTGACCCTCACTGCAACTGCCAAGAACGCAAAGGGAACGGTTAACTACACCTTCCTTCTTAATGACGGCACAACCCTCAAGGCTTCCTCCACCTCAAACACCTGCAAGTGGACTCCCAAGAAGGCAGGAACATACATCGTGGCGGTCAATGCAAAGGATTCCTCCTACAGCATTACCTCCACCGTTAAGATAGTTGTGTCCTCAGACGGTACCCTTGCATCCGGAGCACATCTGAGTGCCACAAAGGTGACTCTCGGAGGTTCTGTCACCCTTTATGGCAGTGCTTCCAGCGGCGTGACTCCTTATCAGTATTCCTATTTCTACAAGAAGGCCGGCGATACCAGCTACACAATGTTCAAGAATTACACCACAGCAACCAGTGCGGTCTTCAAGCCCACCGCTGCCGGCGATTATGTACTGCTGGTCAAGGTCAAGGACAAGGCTGGCAGGGTGTCAAGGAGTACGGTCAAGCTCACCGTAGTAAAGCCTGTTGCTCTTTCCAATACTTCAGCCCTTTCTTCTTCACAGATTTACAAGAACAGCTCCGTGACCATCACTATGTCAGGCAAGGGCGGTGCCGGCGGATATACCTATGCCGCATGGTACAGAAAGAAGGGCGCTACAAGCTGGACACTCCTGCGTGCCTATGCCACCGGAACCAGCGTTTCCTACAAGCCTCTTGCCGCAGGCGACTATGAGATCCTCACCAAGGTAAAGGACAAGTCAGGGACAACGGCAAGAAAGCAGTTCAGCCTCAAGGTGATCGACAATACCCTGAAGAACACCTCAAAGATATCCGCAGTTTCGATTAAGCTGGGCTCAAAGGTCACAGTTACCGCATCGGCTACCGGCGGAAAGACCCCATATCAGTATGCGATCTATTACAAGAGGGCATCAGTCTCAACATGGACTCCTGTTTCATCCTACAGCACAAAAAATGTGGTGACCATCACACCCAAGTCAAGCACGAATTACGAGATTCTTGTGAAGATAAAGGATGCTTCCGGAAAAGTAGTGCGCAAGACCTTCACGATCAAGGTCGTAAGATAACTGATGGATAATAAAGTGAAATAGCGCAAGAAGGGACCTACGGTTAATCCGCAGGTCCTTTGTCGTCTCATCGGTGCTTCTCAGCCGTTAGCTGATACTAATCCTCAATAAAAGGCTGACAAGAGAGCAAAGGTGTGGTATAATAGTCAAGGGTGATAATTATGGCAAAGAAATACGAAATCAGCGAAGA
>CACXMR010000032.1 GCA_902768825.1 uncultured Ruminococcus sp. | reverse complement strand
CCTTGAACGTCTGGAGCCTTCACGCAGGTGCTTAAAGAAAATAGCCGAGGCTCCGCTGCCCCTCTTAATGCCTGTTTTGCGCACCCTGAAACGATCCGAGCCGGGCAGCATACTATCACTCATGGTGCCTGAACGGAGGTTTTCTCTGAATTCGTAATAGTTCTCGGCATTCTGAAGCACATCCTCATAGTAGTCAAGCTTTGTGAGCCGGAAGGCAATGACAGAGACAAGACAGCTAAAAAGCAGCAGTGACAAAAAGCTCAATACCCTGACCGGTTCCCCTGC
This sequence comes from uncultured Ruminococcus sp., assembly GCA_902768825.1. Classification (GTDB taxonomy): domain Bacteria; phylum Bacillota; class Clostridia; order Oscillospirales; family Acutalibacteraceae; genus UBA1213. Next base: position 22,953 of record CACXMR010000032.1, on the reverse strand, counting down.
AATGACGCCAAAAACAACTCCGTGCACCCATCCGATAAAGGGCACATACTCCAGGAACGGCAGGGTTATTGCAGAGTAGAGATTTTCAAGGGTCATGCCGTTTATGAACATATAGGCAGTGACGGATGCCAGGGCATAGAGCGCAAGGGAGTAAACGAAGTATTTGAAGTAATTTGTAAGACCCGGTCTTGCACTGCACAGGCAAAAGATAAGCAGCGTCACCATCTGCACTATATGCACTATAAACAGCATGAGCGCTATCCCGCCCACAAGAAGCAACGCACTGCCCAGTGAAATATCAAACATTTTGATAGCCATGCTGCCGTAGGCCGAAAAGCAGACCACAAGAAAAAGCGATGTGGCAAGCTGCTTGCCGATGCCGTAGACAAGTATCCTCTTGGGATGTACGGGAGCGACAAAAAGATTATTCACATCCCCCATGGTGAAGAAGCTGGAGCCAGTGCTGAGACCCTTGAGCATGATGGGTATGCTTATGAAATAAAGCAGTGCAAGAAACGCACCGCTGAGTATCCTGATGTCAAGCCTGTCCTGAACATCCACCTCCATGGTAAAGCCCCTTATGACGGCATAAACAAGGCTCGCCGCTACAAATCCGTAGACAAGCAGCTTCATAGGGTGTCTGAAGGTATCTATTATTCCGTTTTTGATGTTTTTGCGAAGCAAATACATTATCGCATTCACGGTGCATCCCCCCTGACAGCTATTGCTCCTGTTTGTCCTTTTCGGTAATCTTAAAAAACAGCTCCTCAAGGTTTTCGCCGCTTTTTTCTACGGCTTTGCGCTCACGCTCTGCTTCTATGCGCCCCCGCATCATTATCAGCAGCCTGTCCCAGAATTCCTCCACGCTGTCAAGCATGTGGGTGCTGATGATTATGGTGACGCCCTTTTCTCTCAGCTCACTCAGCGTTGCCTTCAGCTCCTTGATGGCATGGGGGTCAAGCCCCACAAAAGGCTCGTCAAAAAGCACTACCTTTGGTTCTATCAGCAGCGCACAGCAAATGCTTATCTTCTGCTGCATACCCTTTGACAGCTCCTTGCCCATCTTGTCCTTCTTGTCGTCAAGCTCCATTCTGCGGACAAGCATCTCGGCTCTTTCCTGCCAATCCTTCAGCCTGTATGCTCTTGCGATAAACTCCATGTGCTCCCACACCGTCAGCAGCTCAAAGGGCGCAGGTATCTCCGGCACATAGCCCAATATCTGCCTTGCCTCCATGCTTTTGTTGTTGTGGCCGCAAATCTCTATTTCACCGCTGAACCTGAGAAGCCCTGCAATGCACTTTATGGCGGTGGACTTTCCTGCACCGTTTGGTCCTGCAAGGACAGCTATCTCTCCGTCCTTTACCATAAAGGACATATTATCATTGGCCACAAACCGGTTGTATTTTTTTGTAAGGTGAGATACGTTTATCATCTGTCCGTCCTCCTCTGAGGGGAAAATGTCATGTGATATCCGGGCTGCTCCCGGCGTCGGTATAGGCGGTCACGTCAAAGACCGTTTTATCCTTGATCCCGGTACTGATTTCCTTGAAAACAAATGTGGTCCTGCCGGCAGCGGTCTCCATAACCTCCTGCTTTGGTATATCACCGTCAAAATAATAGGTTATGCTGATGCTGTCACCGGAACCTTCCCCTGAGGAAAGACGGTAGGTCTCATAATAAAGCTCCTTCCTGCCGCCGGAACCCTCTGAAGATACCTCCTTGGTGCCGCTTTTGAGAAGCTCAAGATTCTTGGTGATACCAAGATAAAGCTCGGTGGTGTAGGAGGATGTAAAGGCTGACACGTCCTCGGTGAAGCTTTGCTGTGAGCAGGTGCCCTGCTCATCGTTGATATTGTAGGAAAAGCCGTCCCTGATAATGATATGCACCGTATCCCCCTGAGAGGGCTTCATGTGGAGCATGGCACGATTATTCCTGTTATCCGCAGCGATCTTCAGCTCATATCTGCTCACATCCACAGGGGATGAGTTGCTGACAACAGATATATCAGCGGATATATAGTATTCATCATTATCATAAAGCTCTCCAAAGCAGCTTTCAAGTTTTGTTTTTTCCTCAACAGACGACTCCCCCGACACCTGAGAGGATGGCTCTGAGTTAATGTCTGAGCTGTCGTCATTGCCGCCGTTATTGCAGCCTGCAAAAGTAAACAGTATTGCACTTGAGATCAATAGGAGCACTATCCTTTTCATGGTACCTCCTCCATTTATTCAAGGTTGTTGTAAGCATCAGGGCGTTCCCTTCACTGAAAAATTTTCCTGTTAATACATTTATTTTAATTCTATCACGTTTACCGCTATGAGTCAACAATTGTGTTTTCGGGGAAAATACTACCCAATAATCGAAGAATAATGGATAAACAGTGGCAGAATTTTCCAATTAGTGTTGACATCTCTTAAAAATTATAGTTTAATAGTATTAGGGGAAGTGTGGCAAAAAAAATCAGCCCTATTCTCGTTTTGATCCGAAAGGAGGGGACCGAAATGTTAGAATTATACGGAAAAGGCGTATCCAGCGGTATCGCCATAGGAAAATTATCCTTCTACTCAAATTCGTCAGACGATGTGCCAAAATATTCAGTCTCGGACACCTCAGCGGAGCTAAAGCGTTACAAGAATGCAGTCAAAAAGGCAAAGCTTCACCTGCAGGAGCTGTATGACGAGGCCTGCAAGCGTGTGAGCAAAAACGAGTCGGTGATCTTCCAGACACACATGATGATCCTTGAGGACTCCAAGTTTGTAGGGACGGTAGAAAACCTTATCCTGTCAAAGCACCTCAATGCTGAGTTTGCGGTCTATGACACCGCTCTTAAAATAGCTGAGATATTCAGATCTATGGATGACGATTATCTGCAGCAAAGATACTCCGACATCATGGACGCCGCTAATACGGTTCTTGATATTCTCAGACCCAATGACCACTCTGTCCGCAAGGGATCCCATCCGGTGATTATAGCTGCGTCAGAGCTGCTGCCCAGTGAAACCATCAGTCTTAATCAAAACAATCTCCTGGGCTTTGTGACCACAAGAGGCTCCAGAAACTCTCACACCGCTATCCTTGCAAGAACACTTGGTTTGCCGCTGATAACCCAGGTAAAAAGCTCTCTCTCCCGTTTTGACGGAATGGAGGCAATCATCGACGGTCAGAGCGGACGAATCGTTATCAATCCCGATCACAATACTCTTGCCCACTACATGGCAAAGCAGAGACACTATGAAAAGCAGCTCAATATACTCAAAAGCCAGCTGGGTCTGCCTGCCGTTACAAAGGACGGCAAGAGAATAAAGCTCTCTGCAAGAATAGAAAACATCGACGGTCTTGAAACCGCAAAAAACAGCGACGCCGAGGGCGTTGGCTTATTCAGGACTGACTACCTCTTTATCAAAAGAAAATCTCCCCCCAGCGAGGAGGAACAATTCTCGGTCTACAAGACCATACTCAGAGCCTTCTATGACAGTCCGGCGGTGATTCTTCTTGCAAGCCTCAGCTCTGAAAAATCAGTAGGCTATCTTGATATTCCTAAGGAGACAAACCCAGCTATGGGCTATCGTGGAATAAGGATACTGCTTGAAAACAAGGAGCTGTTTATGACACAGCTAAGAGCACTGTTCAGGGCATCGGTTTTTGGAAAGCTGTCGATATTGCTGCCGATGGTCAATAACACCGAGGAGATAGACTATGTGAAGCGCACTATCGAGGAAGTCAAGATGGAGCTGAAGTCTAAGGGACAGGAGTATAGCAACGATGTGAAGCTCGGAGTGCTCATCAACACTCCCGCAGCCGCTATTATATCAGATGAGATATGCAGAGTCGCAGACTTTGTCACCATAGGCACCAACTCCCTGACCATGTACACCCTCGCTATGGACAGAGAAAACCAGAAGCTGGAGTATTTCTTTGAGCCGTATCACAAAGCCGTGCTCAGACTGATAAAGCTGATCTGCAAAAACGCCCACGATAACGGCAAAACAGTCTCAGTCGCCGGAGAACTGGCATCGGATACCCACGCTACAAGGACCTTCCTTGCACTGGGAGTTGATCAGCTTTGCGTGTTGCCCTCAAAGCTTCTTGACGTCAAGGCTGAGGTCAGAAACACCGACACCACAGAAAAGAACGGTCTGCTCATAAACATATAAATGAGCCGAAAGATAAACAGAAATAAAAAAAGCGGCGGAGCATGAAGCTTCGCCGTTTATGCTTAGGAGCCGATAATATGAACAACAAGGAAAAAGCGCTCAAAGCCGTTGAGCTGCTGGAAAAAGAGTACCCCGAGGCAATATGCTCTCTTGTATACACAGACCCGCTGCAGCTTCTCATTGCCACAAGGCTTGCCGCCCAGTGCACTGACAAGAGAGTGAATATGGTAACGCCTGCCCTGTTTGAGAGATACAAAACCCCGGAGGATTTTTCCGGCGCCGACATCTCGGAGGTTGAGGAGCTGATAAAGACCTGCGGTCTGTATAAGACAAAGGCAAGGGACATTGTCAATATGTGCGCAGTGCTGCGGGACGAATACAACAGCCGGGTGCCGGATACCATTGAGGAGCTGATCAAGCTGCCGGGAGTCGGCAGAAAAACCGCAAATCTTGTGGTAGGAGATATCTTTGGCAAACCGGCGGTAGTGGTAGACACCCACTGCATAAGGATAACCTCAAGACTCGGCTTTCACAGCACAAAGGACGCCGTAAAAATCGAAAGGCTGCTAAGAGAGCTTCTGCCCCCCGAAGCCTCTAACGATTTTTGTCACAGGCTGGTGCTTCACGGGAGAGCCGTATGCGATGCCAGAAAACCAAAATGCGACATCTGCTGCATGAGCTCCATCTGCTCCTACTATACTGATAATAACGGAGCGACCTGAGGGTATGGGACTGGTTTTATTCAAATCAGTCCTGTTTTTTTGCGCAGGAATATTTATCAATGCATTGAACCATAATAAATCGAAAAGCGATATTATTATGGAGGAATGTTTATGACGGATCTGATAACCTTGTCACATATCACAAAGATCTATAAGACCAAGAGCGGAGAGGTCCATGCCCTTGAAAACATCGATCTCAACATCCCGGAAGGAGCTTTTGTGTCCATCACGGGTCAGTCGGGGTCGGGCAAGTCTACCCTTATGAATATCCTGGGCTGTCTCGACAGACCCACATCCGGAGATTATTTTCTTGAGGGCACACCGGTTTCTTCAATGAAGGAAAAGCGGCTCTCTTTTATCAGAAATAACCTGATAGGTTTTATCTTTCAGAGCTTTAACCTTATCCCCACTCTCAGCGCCGTTGAAAATGTGGAGCTGCCCCTGGTCTATCGAGGGACAAGCAAAAAAGCCCGCCGTAAGACCGCTTTGGAGGCACTGAAAACCGTCGGCCTTGACCAGCGGCTAAACCACCGTCCGGCTGAGCTGTCCGGCGGACAGCAGCAGCGGGTCGCCATAGCAAGAGCACTGGCAGCGGCTCCGAGGCTGATTCTTGCAGACGAACCCACCGGCAACCTTGACAGCAGGTGCGGCTGTGAGATAATGGATATCCTTAAAAATCTCCATCGCTCCGGGGCTACCATAGTGATCATCACCCATGACAGCAAGGTGGCGGCTATGGCGCAAACATGTATAAATATTTCCGATGGAAGAATTATTTCTTAGAGAAAACGATAATTTTCTTATTTTCGTTAGTCATGTTATACAATTATGCAACCGTTTTGTTCAGCAACTTCAACAACAGCCAAGACGTTTTTTCAGGAAAAAAGATTGACAACCCAAAAAAACATGATATAATGTTCTTGTAAGCAAAAAGATGCTTACAGACCAAAACGAGAAAATTATTGAACACATTCATTATGAATGTAATTAAGGAGGTTATTGTAATGAAAGACGTTCTCGAGCTCCATGATGTAGATGTAAAGGAATTCCTTGCTGTGATTGATTCTTGTGAGGGTGATGTTTTCCTGGTAACTGACGAGGGAGACCGCCTTAACCTCAAGAGCAAGCTTTGCCAGCTCATCGGTCTTACTCAGCTGATCGAAGGCGGCAAGATCACTAACGCTCACCTTGAATGCCAGAATCCTGAGGATGAGACAAAGCTCTTCCGTTTCAATATGTTTGGCAAGCAGCCCGAATAATTTAATCCGCATCAAAAGCCTGTCGGTCTATACCGGCAGGCTTTTCCATTACAAAAATTTGCAAAAATATAGCCTCCCCATTTCGCGATGAAAGTTACTCGACGATAAACTTTTGTGTCCGCAGAATGGAAGATAGTAAGAACCGCGAGCGGTCAGCTAAGAAATCAGGTATTTTGCCCCGCGAACAGCGTTTTCGGGGTTGTCAGGGGGACTTTTTCGCAAAAGTCCCCCTGACAGGTTATGCGCCATACTGAGCGTAGTATGCGTCTATTGCAGCCTTGAGCTGGTCGTCTATGACCACTCTGCCCTTATATTCCCTGTTGTAAAGGTGCTCGATCACCTCAGCCATGGTCACGATAGCCGTAGTTTTGAGGCCATACTTCTCTGAAATTTCTGAAAGTGCGCTCTTCTCTCCCTGTCCTCTTTCCATCCTGTCAACGGACACAACCAGTCCCACAGGAGATACATTGCCCTGAGCCTTTATGATGGGGAGAGTTTCCTCGATAGAAGTGCCTGCAGTGGTAACATCCTCGATGATGACCACCTTATCTCCGTCATTGATGGGGCTGCCAAGGAGGATGCCCTTGTCCCCGTGGTCCTTTATCTCCTTACGGTTGGAGCAGTAGCGAATGTCCTTGCCATACTTTTCGCTGATCGCTATTGTGGCTGCCACTGACAGCGGGATGCCCTTATAGGCAGGCCCGAAAAGCACGTCAAAGTCCAGACCAAAGGTGTTATTGATGGCCTCTGCATAATACTGACCGAGACGTCTGAGCTGTGCACCAGTTCTGTAAAAGCCGGTGTTTACAAAAAAGGGAGTTTTTCTGCCGCTCTTGGTGACGAAATCACCGAATTTCAGCACCTGACAGTCAACCATGAATTCAATAAATTCCTTTTTATATTGTTCCATATTCAAAACCTCCAGTATTAGTTTCTGAATAGATAATACCACACTTTCTCCCCAAAGTAAACACAAATTATTTTAAGAAACGACTATTCACGCAGGATCAGTTTCTCTTTATAAATATTGCCTGACAAAAGAAAGAGCACGGCCAAAGCCGTGCTAATTCACTTCTTTTCCCTTCCGAGAAGGTAATCAACAGACACCTCTAAGATATCTGCAAGAGCCACCAGTTCGACGTCAGTGACATATCTAATCTGCCCCTCCAGCTTTGAGAGCCCCGATGCATTCATATCGATTCCTCTCACCTGAAGCTGAGCCAGCAATTCCTTTTGTTTCATTCCCTTTTTCTTGCGAGCCTCTTCCACCCTGACACCGATCAGATTCCGGTTGCCAAGAGCTTGTTTGCGCAATCTCAAATCCTCACACCCCGTCTGAACAATATTCGGCTTCCAACACCGCAATCAATTATAGAATAATATCAGATAAATAACAATAGGAATAATGTAAGAATATTCAACTTCCTCTTTGTTCAAATCATTAAGCTCATCGTCATATAAAACAAGTCAGTTGGCAAATTTTTGTGTAACACGCTGTTTTTTGTCTTATAATGTCTTTTTTTCACTAATTTTCATTATATCTTTTTGTTCTTTTAAGACAATATGAGGTCTCACAATTTTCATTGTAAAATTGTTTTCCGCCAATATTATTATTTTTTTCATATCTGAGACTGCATTATCTTAAAAATCAAGTCTGCTCTAAGGTATTATTCCAATAAGGCCAGCTCAGATGCTCCAATATCTGCAACAAAAGGGAGTGCCTCTCTCAATGGAAAAGACACTCCCAAATTAATCTGTCAGACCTTCTTCTTATCCGCCGCAGAAGTGGGCTTCTGAGGCTTTACCTTCGGCTTTGGTGTGTCCTTGACCTCAAACACGATGGTACCAAAGGGAGGCAGAGTGAACACTGCGGAATTATCCCACTGATTGTGCTTGACAGGCTCGGACTTTATGGGCTGTGGATTGAGCACTCCGGTGCCGCCATACTTCTGATCATCAGTATTCAGAACCTCAATAAGAGTACAGTCATCCTTCAGACCCATGCGGAAGTTTTCCCTCGTAACCGGGGACATATTCATAACAACAGCATACTTCTGACCGTCGGTCATACGATAGTAGGCATACATATTTGCATCGGCATTGTCAGCATCGATCCAAAGGAAGCCGTCATGGTCATAGTCCTTCTCATAGAAGGCGGGATTCTTTGTGACAAGACCGCTGATATCCCTGAAAAAGTCGTGGAACATCTTGTGCATAGGATAGTCATTGAGCAGGAACCAGTCAAGCCCTTTTGTCTCGTCCCACTCTCTGAACATTCCAAGCTCGTTGCCCATGAAATTGAGCTTCTTGCCGGGATGGGTCATCATGTAAGCATAAAGTGTCCTGACCTGAGCGAATTTGTTGTGATAATCGCCGCCGAACATCTTCTGGACTATAGTAGCCTTGCCGTGAACCACTTCGTCATGCGAAAGCGGAAGAATGAAGCGCTCATAATAGAAATATGCCATCGACCAGTTGATCAGACCATGGCTTCCCCTTCTCCAGAGGGGATCGATCTTGGTATACTTGAGGGTATCGTTCATCCAGCCCATGTCCCACTTATAGTCAAAGCCAAGACCGCCGTTCTCAACAGACTGGGTAACACCGGGATAATCAGAGGAATCCTCGGCTATAAGCATGATGTTAGCAAAGGTCTTGTTAAGGTTATAGTTCATCTTCTTGAAGAAGTCAACGGAACGATCGTTAACGCCTCTGTTTTTGTCACCCATCCAGTAGATGCCGTTATTGATAGCGTCCATGCGGATGCCGTCAAAGTGATAAACATCCAGCCAGAATGCGGCGCATGACATCAGATAGCTCTGCACATCTCCCTTGGAGAGGTTAAAGTTGTAGGAACCCCACTGGCTCTGGGAAACGTCTGAAGGCGGATACTCATAAAGTGGTGTGCCGTCAAAGTTCCCGAGTGAATAATTATCTCTTACAAAATGCACAAACGCAAAATCGATAATGACCCCTATACCGTTTTCGTGGCAGACATCAACAAACTTCATAAGCTGCTCAGGTGTGCCATATCTGGATGTAGCGCTGTAATACTGAGACACCTGATAGCCCCATGATCCGTCAAAGGGATACTCTGCAAGGGGCATTACCTCAATATGAGTAAAGTTATTCTCCTTGCAATAATTTGCAATATCATAAGCAAGCTCATCATAGCGGAACCACTGACCACCGCCGTCCAGCTCGCTCTTGCCCTGAGGCTTTTTCCAGGACCCCATGTGGATCTCATAGATGTTCATGGGCTTGTCATAGCACTTTGTACGGGTCTTTATCCATTTTTCATCATGGAACACGCCCTTAATGTCTATCCTTGTAATGACAGAGGCTGTGTCAGGCCTGAGCTGGCTGTGAAAAGCATAGGGATCGGCTTTGTCGACCACATTTCCGCCCTGCTGATACACACGGAATTTGTAAAGCTGTCCTACCCTTGCCTCAGGAACGTAAAGCTCATACACACCGCTGTTGATCTTATTCATGCGATGATTCCAGCCGTTCCAGCCATTGAAGTCGCCAATGACCTCCATCTGCCATGCATGGGGTGCATAAACTCTGAAAAGGATGCCTGCATCATCATCAGAGCAAGGATGAGCACCAAAGAACTTATAGGCATTCATCGAGTCGCCGCGATAAAATTCATCCATCGAAAAATCTGCCATGTGATCATCTCCTGTTTTATTCAATATGATTATTCTAAAATATTTCCTGTCTCATGTCATTAGACAATAACCGGCGTTTGTCATGACGCCGCAGAGAAGTCCATATTATCACTGCTTGAGCTTTTTGTAGATAGACATAGCAAGGAAGATGTTGCCCTTTGCCTTCACCTTGCCGGTAGAGAACGCCTTGAAGGGCTCAATCTTCTTCTGAAGCAGGTCCTCAAAGGTCTGGCTTGACATAGACACAAAGACGCTCGCCTTGTCATGCTTTACAGGCTCAATGATCTTCTGCCCGCCAACGTATGACATATAAACACAACCAGGATCGTCACCTGTAATTGTAAGAACTCCTGAAAAGTCCTTATCCACCTTTGACATATCCTTTTTTTCAAACTTTTCTTTTATTATTGCATAGCACTCTTCAAATTTCATAGCTTTATACCTCGTTTAATTTTTCATTTTTCTGTAAAAAAACCTACAGACCACTATCATTATAGCATATCGGTCACACAACTATTTTCTAATAGAGAATTATTTTTCAATTATTTTATACAAAAATCCTTGCATTTTTTATATTTTTATAAAAAGCAAAACACACACATAAGCCATTTTGTGAGATGCGAAGGAAAAAGCAAAGGGCGTCAGATTTTTTTAAAAAAAAGCTTGACATTCACACACCCTTTTGATATAATAATCAAGCAGTCGAAAAGAGGTCATCCTCATTATGCGGGTATGGCGGAATTGGCAGACGCGCTAGCTTCAGGTGCTAGTCTTCGCAAGGAGGTGCAGGTTCAAGTCCTGTTACCCGCACCATTTTTCCGATTGCAGATACGGGAGCATAGCTCAGCTGGGAGAGCATCTGCCTTACAAGCAGAGGGTCACAGGTTCGAGCCCTGTTGTTCCCATAGAAGCCCTCCATGCGTTGCTTGGGGGGCTGAATTTTTAATCCCGGGTTTTGCCCCGGTGGCTGGTGCACAAAAGTGAATATTCATGGGGGTATAGCTCAGATGGTAGAGCGTTTGGTTCGCATTCAAAAGGTCAGGGGTTCGATTCCCCTTATCTCCAGAAACGCCCCCTCACTGTGTTCGGGGGCTCAGTGAATAACGAATAGTGAATAGTGAATAGTTTATAGTGATGCTTCGAGGGGCGTTTCTGTATTATTCTCTATTCACTATTCTCTTTTCACTATTCACTAATTAGAAAAGCCGTCATTCAGACAACAGCCGAAAACAGCAGAACACCTTCCCGTTTGCATTGGCGAAAAAGTCTTGCTTGGTTCGAGTTTAACAATGATTTAGTATTATTTTCTGTACCGCCCCCCGCCAAGGTGATCTATCACTCTGACGGGGGTACGTTTGTTTATATACTAACTTTTTGACCCTTTGAATAATGTTTTCTTTACTCATTCTCAAGCTCCTTCCCGGCATAGAAAAACCGCCCTGACCTCGCACTGTGCGAGATCAAGACGGTGGGGTTTATTCGGTTTGGTTAAGGATTGGTTAACAGCAAGTTAAGAACAAGTTAAAAAGTCCGCTGTTTATGCGGGTTTCCCTTGACTTTATGGAGAAAATAATTGGTTAAAGCAAGTTAAAAATCCTAATATCCCAACAGAAAAGTCAAGAGGTTTTTGAAAAAAGATTAATCTTTTGGCTCATAGCCAATATTGTTGTTGCACTCCGATATTTCTTTCAAGTCTTTGTCCATGTGTTCGTAGGGAATACCGTCAGGAAATGCATCACAAGTAACAATGCCGTTTTTTAATTCATGGCAGTGCTTACAATAATCACAGTCAGACAACTTAATCATTTCTTCCCCTCCATATATTGATCAAACAAATCCATAGCCGAACTGGGTATATTGGCTTTTTCTCCTCTTGTCAGCAATACACCAACCTCAGCAATACATTCAGTACCGTCTAAATAGGCAGTCGGACTAACCCCTTGAATATGATAGTCTGACATTTCATCATATAATCCTTCTAATTGTCCCATATTCAATCCTGATATCAATCTGGCGTGATATGTTTCATGAATAACAGCTTCCTGTAAAGAGTTTGCTACCGTTTTTCTGGAGTTCTTTATTTCTCTGTCAATTTGATCCACTGATTTTCCACCTAAAAAATTTTCGTTCAAAACCAGTGTGGTATCAAAAAAGGTTTCCTTTTGAACCGCATCCGTTTGCATCACAATTTTAGGATCAATGTGAGAAGTGACAACCTTGTCGAATTTATATTCTGAGCCGCTTGCTGCAATAGTGTTATAAATTTCTTTTGCCACATCCTCTTGAATACTTCCCTCAGCGGTTGCTGACAAAACATCATCAAGTCGAAGAATCTTCGCTAAATCGCTGTCACTATCACTTTCCGACCCGCCTTCATCTCCACTCTCCGGCTTGTTGTCAACGATCTTGTGACCTTCTCCGAATACAGGTTTTCTTTCCTCAATTATACCACCCCTGCCGCCTTTGTCAACCGTTGTGTTGCCGCCAGACGTCTCCACAGGCTCGACCGGCTCGCCGTAGCTGTCAACAGGACGATATTCACCCCTGATAAAGTGCCTGTCACCGTCTTCGATAGGCGGCAGGTTAAAGACCTCTCTGTCCTCGTTTATGCTGGTTCGGCCACAGTCACCCATCTGCACGACGTAGTTGGTCTTGTCGCTGATAGAAGCGTACTGCAAGCGGTTGGAGCTGAAGAATATCTGGCTCCCGAACGCCTTTTCCCTCTCTGTAAAGGTCATGTTGGTGTGTACAAGCCCCAGCTCCAGGGCAAAGGGCTGGATCTTGCCCTCGAGGAAGAAGCTTTGAAGATATCGAAACAAAGCAAAGGCGATGCTAAGCATAAGCATAAAACAAAAACTCAAAACAATCTGGGGGGTGCATCAAAGGGCATCATAACCAAAACACCAAACGGCAGGCTGCAATTTGTTGTCCGCCGTTTTGCTATATTGCAAATAAAAACAGCCTGACTCCATTAGAAATCAGGCCATTAAAGCATTACTTTTACATATTTCTCAATTACCGAAGAAAGCCGCCATATCGGATATCTCGATCTTCTTTACAAAGCATGAGCCTATCCTGTCAAGAAACACAAAATTGATACCCTTGCCGGTGCTCTTCTTGTCTCCCCTCGTTGCCGACAGTATGTCAGCAAGAGCAAGCTCACTGTCGGTGGGCAGGCCGTACTTTTTTAGCAAAGCGTCCAGTCTGTCAGAAGTTCCCTTTTCCGTGACGCCCTTTCTCTCGGCTATCCTTGTCAGGATCGCAGCACCTGCAGCTACAGCTTCTCCGTGGGTAAGTCCGCTGTAGTTGTGCAGCTTTTCGAGGGCATGGCCAAATGTGTGACCAAAATTGAGGATCGCTCTTTCACCTGTGTCCCGCTCATCGTGCTCCACCACGTCACGCTTTATGGAAACACAATCATATATCACCTCGTCGATAATATCATAGGCGTTTTCCCCCTCAAGCCTTTCAAAAAGCGGAAGGCTCCTGATACAGCCATACTTGACGACCTCACCCATGCCGTCACGGAGAAATTCTTCGGGAAGGGTAAGCAGTGTATCAGGATCGATGATGACAAGGGACGGCTGCCAAAACGCACCCACCAGGTTTTTGCCGGAAGGGAGATCTACCGCAGTTTTGCCGCCCACTGATGAATCCACCTGGGCAAGCAGTGTGGTGGGTATCTGAACAAAGTCTATGCCCCTGAGATAGGTGGCAGACGCAAAGCCGGCCATGTCTCCGGTTACTCCACCACCGAGAGCTACTACGATGTCGGTCCTGGTGAGATCGGACTCAAAAAACCTGTCATACATCTTCTCCACCGTAGAGAGGCGCTTGCTGCTTTCTCCTGCAGGAAAAACAAAAAGCCCTGTCTCAAAGCCGTTCTCCTTTAGTGAAGAAATCACTCTTTCGGCATAGAGCGGAGCAACATTGGAGTCACTCACCACCACAGCCCTCAGAGCCTTGGTTACAGTACGGATAAGGCCGCCCGCATTATCAAGCAAACCCCTACCGATGAGTATATCATATTTTCTGCCTGTAGCAACGTGGATCTTTTTCATTCTCCAAGCTCCTCCTTTATGACCTTTGCACGGTGCAGCAGCTCTGCAAGCTCCCTGCGGTCACCCTTTTCTATGCCGCTTTTGATCTCTGTCAGATTATCAATGAGGGTCTGTATTTCCAGAGCAAGAGGCTCCTTATTCTCGATAAAAAGCTCAGACCAAAGCTCGGCGTTAATGTTTGCGACCCTTGAAACATCCCTGTAGCTGCCTGCCGAAAAGCCCTTATGGTTGGGGCACTGGGGGCTGAACACATAGGCACAGGCAAGCACATGAGGAAGCTGTGATGTAAAGGCTATCATCCTGTCGTGCTCCTCAGGAGTAGTGAATACCACCCTGCCAAAGCCAATCTTCCTTGTCAGGTTAGCAAGGGTATTGACCGCTTCATCAGGTGCTTTTCCCGGAATAATGATCGAGCTTGCCCCAAGAAACAGGTCCGCATCAGAAGCGTCAAATCCGTTTTTCTCCTTGCCCGCCATCGGATGAAAGCCCACGAATGTAAAGCCATACTCCTCGGCAAGAGCATTCATCCTGGGACAGATATCCGACTTGATGCCGCAGGTATCCACAACTATGCAGCTTTTGTTTATGTAGGGCGCATTATCTTTTACAAATTCCACAGAGGCGTCGGGGTATGTCCCAAGAAAAAGCATATCGGCTGTTCTGAGGGCTTCTCTGTCCCCTGCCTGGTCGATAGCGCCGCATTCAAGGGCTTTGTCAATAGGCGCCCTGCTCCTGTTTATGCCGATGAGCCTATGATCCGTATACTTTTTAAGTGCCTTGGCAATTGATCCTCCGATAATGCCAAGACCCGCAATAACAATATTCATTTATTATCAAGTCTCCCTCCTGTAAACTCCATGCTATTATAGCATATCCGGGCGCATTATTGCAATATAATAGAATCCCTGTTTTACTTTTTTATTCCTGACAATTGTGTTATCCCCAAAGCCGTGATATAATGATATAAGAAGCAGTGCAATGCCTATGGAATAAGGGTTTTGAGGTGATACCATGAGTAACGAAGTTATCCGCAGGAGAATAACCTTTTACGGCTGGGTGCAGGGGGTCGGGTTCCGCTATCGTGCATATCATGCCGCAGAGGCTGTGGGCGTCACAGGCTGGGTAAAAAATAACTACAACGGCTCAGTGACCATGGAGATACAGGGCACCGAGGATCAGATCGACAGGGTGATAATCGCCATAGAAAAGGGCACATACATCAGGATCGAAAACATGGAATGCAGCACCCTGCCTGTTGACACCGATGAAAGAAGCTTCCGGATAAAATAAGCAAACAATAGACCGTCAGACACTTATGATCCGACGGTCTTTGCTTTTAGTCTGCTAAAGGCAGGCTGTTTTATTTCATTTCAAAGCTCATATTGGAATAGTAGGTGCAATCCTGATTATCCGTATTGAACCATGCAACATCCATCCTTGCACCGGCATGGATCTCAGCGCTTACCTTGCAGCCAAAGAGAGTTAACCCTACACCGCTCTTGACCTTTGTTTTTGAGTAGTCCTGATGGAGGCTATCCCCTGTGTTGTCATCGCCAAACTCATATCCGTCATCGAATACGTTACTGCTGAGCTTCAGTATGTCTGTGATCTGCTTTATTGCCATACTCTGGCACTCTGCCACCAGCTCCTTGTCGACGTCCTTCTGATACTTTACAAGTGTGGGCAGGGTCACCTCAGCTCTGGTCACCTTGATGGTGTTATCGGTATTCTTTCTGAGGTTTGCCCTGAGCTTGAAGCATCTTTCGCTCGTACTCCGCTGACCCCATGTTGCTTCCCTGGTCTCTTTGGTGTCCGGCTTTGTATTGGAGAGCTTATGTCCCTCAACATAGTAGCTGATATACTTTGTACCGTCGCTCAGATCTATCTGAGCATACTCCTCCCTTTCTACTGTGGATTTCTCATAGGGATCATACTTTTCGCCGAAGGAAAGCGCCTTGTTAAAGAAATCAGGCTTGGTGTAGTCTTTGCCGCCCACATCAAACTCAAACATATCTGCAGGGGATACTGACCATGTCATAGGCTTGAAGTCATTGACATAGATATAGTCGTCATAGCCTGATGAAAACTCTACATAAACGTGCAGAGAGGTCTTTCCGTCATACTTGCTCACGCTTCTGTCGAAATAGTAGTGGCCCTTGCCGTCGGGAGTGTCTATACGTTTATACATACTATTGCTGGATTCATCATTATACTTGTTATCCTCAGCCTGCTGATAGATCAGAAATTCGGCAATAGGCTCGCCAAAGACCTTCTTAGTGATATCGAACATATCATCCTGACTCATCTTATCGCTGACAATTGACAGATCATAGTAATTAGGCACGTCATATCTGCTGTATTGACGCTTTACTACAAGTTCTAATTCCATACCCTCATAATAAGAGTAATAGACGCTTTCTTTATCAAGATTCTGCTTCAGATCATCAAGAGATTTGTTAACACCAACAAACTGCCATTGCTTAGTGGGGGTTATAATTACGTTATCCGCTTCATCTTCATAGAAGTATTGTGTCTCGTTCTCATAGTTGTAAAATTCCAGCCCCGCAAATGCAGGATCCTTCTTCAGCATCTCGGCAGTCTTCTCAAAATCAAATATCTGCTCGGTCTTTACGGTGCGGAACTCATCCGCATCCCAACGGGTATAATCATCATGCTTTACATATTCCGGGTCCTTCACTTCCGGATCCTTCACCTCACGGAAGGTCCAGCCGAGTATCCTTTCCGGAGGTATCTCACTGCTCTCCTCAACGCTTGATTCAGCCTCCTTGGATGATTCCTCGGCTGAGCTTTCATCGTTTTTGCTTTCCTGGCTTTCTGAGGTTACAGAGCTTTGGGTATCAGACGAGGCATTTGAAGCCTCAGAGGGTGCGCTGCCGCTCTGACCGCCGCAGCCTGACGCTGTCATCAGCAGAGCTGCAATACATAGGGAAATGCCGATTTTTTTAGTGATCTTCATTTTATCTCCTCCCTGTTCTGAGAAATGCAAAAGGCATTTCTTGTCACAATCATAATAGCACATATTTTTCACTTTGTAAAGAACATTGTCAGATTTACGAAGGGGCGAATCAAAGAATTATCTGAACGGTTCTTTTGGTCTATCCCCAGGGGATTATTGACAAAAAGCATGCACAGGAATAAAATGAGAAGTATTAGAGCTGTTGCGCAATGGCTGTTGCGCAAGAAAGGATGTGTTTTAATGCCGCCAAAGGCAAAATTCACTGAGGAGGAGATCATTGAAGCCGCCGTATCCATCACCCGCAAAAAAGGGATCGCCGCCGTAACCGCAAGAGAGGTGGGCACTGTATTGGGTGTATCGTCACGGCCCTTGTTCACATATTTTGATACAGTCGATGAGCTGAAAAGACGGGTCTATTTCTATGCAAAGGAGCTTTATCAGCAGTACATAGAAAAAGGACTCAGCATGGAAATTCCCGCCCTCGGCGTAGGTCAGCAGTGTCTGAACTTTGCAAGAAACGAGCCTGAGCTTTATAGATATCTGTTCCTTGCCCCACCTGAAGGACTGAAGGGCAAGGTCACAGAGGTACTGAGATCTGCCCAGGAAATGGTGAGAGAATCCGTTATGAAGATTTATCACATGGACGCAGACACCGCAGACAGCTTCTTCCGTGACCTGTGGCTTGTGGCATACAGCTATACTACACTGATCGTAACAAGGGAATGTCCCTATACCGACGAAGAGATCAGCAAAAGCTTCACAAAATTCAGCCTGTCGCTGTGCAAGGCATACAAGGAGATACCCGGATTTTCAGCGGGAAGCTTTGACAAGGACGGGCTGTTCACTGAGCTTGTGAATAAATAGGGTATATCAAAGATCGGAGGACAATAATGAAAACAGTTGTTATTTACGGACAGAATCACAAGGGCTCGACCTATCATATCGCCCACGACCTTGCATTGAAAACAGGGGGAGAAATAACGGAATTCTTTCTGCCCAAGGATTTCGGTGAGTTTTGCCTTGGGTGCACCCAGTGCTTTACCGAGGATGAAGCAAGGTGCCCGCACTACAGCAGGCTCTCCCCTATCACCAAGGCTATTGACGAGGCTGATGTGATAATCCTGGCAAGCCCTGTTTATGTTTTTCACGCAACAGGTGCAATGAAAGCCCTTCTCGATCACTACGGCTACCGCTGGATGGCTCACAGACCCGAAGAGGGGATGTTTAAGAAGCAGGGAGTCTGCATAACGACTGCCGCAGGTGCAGGAATGAAATCCACTGTCAAGGATATGGCGGACAGTCTTTTTTATTGGGGTGTCGGAAGGATCTATACCTTTGGCATGGGTGTAGCCGCCACAAGCTATGAGGGCATCAGCGAAAAGAAGATCAAGGCAATAAACAGCAAAACCGATAGCATTGCTAATAGGATCAGGAAGAATCACGGCAGAGTAAAGCCGGGCTTCAAGACAAAAGCATTCTTTTCCATTATGCATTTGCTCCAGAAAAACGGGTGGAATAAAAAGGATGTGGATTACTGGAAGGAAAAGGGCTGGACGGAAAAGAAGCGTCCCTGGAAGTGACCGGTGCAAACCCGGCGTTGTCATAGGCTATGCCAGAGAAAAAACCGCAGTGACTATCATTTCACCGTCGTGGATTGAAGCATAGACGTCACCCTCCATTTTCCTCATCAGCATCCTGCAAATGTAAAGACCAAGACCGCTGCCGCTCTGGGAGCCGACATTTGAGCCACGCCAGAAGCTGTCAAAAATATGGGGCAGCTCGCTGTCCGATAATGTGCACCCGCTGTTTGAAATGTGGATAAGCTGACAATCCTCCTCCTTAGAAAAGGATATGGCTATCCGTTTTCCGTCACCGTATTTGACAGCGTTTTCTATAATGTTCTGAATGACCTCAACAGAGCGCTCCATGTCGCCCCTGAGGATACAGTCCGCAAAGGGTTCAATGCTGAATTCGATCTTGAGCAAGGACAGCTTATCCCAGTAGAAGCTCTTTATAGTGTCCATAAGCCCTGAGAGATAGTATTCTCCGTTGTTCACTTCAAAGCTCAGGAGTTCTTCATTTTCTGTCTTTACGATGTCATCCACATATTTTCTTATTTCCTCACACTTTGCAATAATATTTCCTGAGATCTCCTTCTTCTTTTCTTCCTCCTTATACAGTCCCTTTTCAAGAGCCTTGGCATACAGCTCTATCACTCCTAAGGGGGTTTTTATGTCGTGGGAAAGCGAGAGCACCATTGTGTTATTCTGTTTTTTCAGCTCAAGCTCCTGGGCTTTCTGGCTTTCCAGCTTTTCTCTGAGAAGATCAAGGCCCCAGAGAAACCTCCCAAAATAGCCGTTTTTCTGGTCTTTGAGGGGCATTGTCAGATTGCCCTTTGCAAGCTCTGCGGGATAATCACTCAGCTTTTCAAAGGGACGTATTATCCGAAAGTAAATATATAGCATCAGACCGACAACGAACAGGCTGATAATTCCAAAGCAGAAGTAAAAGACCACAGTGCCGCTGTTGCCCTCACTGTGATATGTATAATCAAAGCGATAAAGCTCGCCGTTGATCTGTTTTATAAGATAATCGCTGTTTCCTGCCTCAATTTCCCCCGAAAGCTTTACGACATCTGTAATATAGCTGCAATCTTCAAGAGAATAGCTTTGGTTATTCTCTATTTTTCTTGCAATTCTCTCCGCCTCCACCCGATAAGGGCGCCCGCTGTCGCCCTTTTCATTCATATTCAATAATACGGCTGAGCCTGCCAGCAACACTGCAAGCCCAGCAATCACAGCAACCAAAAGCCTGATAAAACCTTTCATTCCCTACACCTCATGGATCATAACGATAGCCCACACCCCATACAGTCAAAATATGCAAAGGCTTTTTAGGGTCGTCCTCGATTTTCTGGCGCAGCCATTTGATATGCACTGTCAGCGTCTGAGGTTCGGAAAAGCTGTCAAAGCCCCATATCCTGTTGAATATCATTTCTTTATTCAGGGTTTTGCCGCTGTTTTCCATCAGCAGGCACAGCAGGTCAAATTCCTTCTGGTTAAGGTCTATGGACTTTTCGCCCTTATAAACGGTTCTTTTGCTTTTGTTCAGCCTGAGAAATCCATCTGAAATAACCTCTGAATTGTACCTTCTTGCAAAAATGCCCTTGATCTTTGCGATAAGGATATCGATGTCATAGGGCTTTTCGATATAATCATCTGCACCCAGAATAAGACCGTTGAGCTTATCGTTTTTTTCTGTTCTGGCGCTTACAATGATGATCGGGGTATTGGAGCTTTCACGAATCTTACTGCATACACCAAAACCGTCCATGCCGGGAAGCATGACATCAAGAATAACAAGCCTTGCACTGTTTTTTTCAAAGTAATGCAGTGCGTCCTCCCCGTTGACAAAACGCAAAGAGGAATAACCCTCCGCTTCTATAAAATCACACAGAAGACCTGCCATTTCAAGGTTATCCTCCACCACCACAATATCAGTCACGATCCCATCCCCTTTTGACTATTCTGATTATTTGTGCTGAAAAAATATTCCACTCTGACCTTTTTGAATTCAGGTTTGGGGGAAATATATCCAACAATCATTACCGGCGGTTTGCCGCCTCAAAAAAACGCCTGACTGCCTCGTTAGATAATATCTGTTCTCTTGCGCTTCCACGGAATATTCCAGCGAATTCCTCCACGGTTCTTCCGATGTAAAAATCCTTTGGCAGCTCATTGGTAATTTCTCCGCCGCCGTAGCTACCTGCGGAGCTGCCCGGTGTAAAGATATTACGATGAATATCGGAAGCACTGTCAGCATGAAATCTCAAAGTAATGATTTCACGTTCATAATGCTCCTCATCAACGCAATCGGCAAGATGAATGTCGCTGTGCAGGAAGTCAAGCTTGTTTTCAATAGCAAAGCTTTCGGCGAAAGTATCATATTCGCCTCGGATCAGCACCTTTCTTTTGCGCATTTCCTTGACAAGTGCAGGCGTGACAGCTACCGAAACCACCGTCCGGCTCAGGATAAGACAGCCTATCATCGGAAAGGCATCCAGATATCCCTCCCCAAGGGAAGTAATTCCTTCGGTAACGCTGAGAACATCGTAGCTTTGTGCCCAGTCGTTTCCGGATTCACCCCAGACTTCCGCATCTTCACGGCAAAGAGCACCTTCCCCATTTACCTCCAGCAGTCCGTTGAAGTGATTGCTATAGGTTATGTTATCGTTATGATTTGAAAAGAACAATTTTTTATCCTCCATAATTATTTCTTGTTCTGTATCCGTCTCATAGTTTAAGAAATGATTATTATGCCAATCTATTTTTTTATTTTTCTTAATGCTTTCAGATATTGGTTTTTTACACCGTTTTCCTGTTCACTGTCACAAATGGAAACCAGCCTTTCATACAAATCAGAATCTCTGTATTCCTTCAATAATACTATTCTCGATAATGCATACGCACTGCCCCAACGAATGACCGTTCCTTCGGATTTTGCATTGTCTAACAGCGCCGGTATACAATCCTCTAACGCCTCAGGATACTGTGGGGCTAAATTTCCAATAATTCTTGACGACTCACGCTTGCAGGAATTGTCGCCGCACGAGACGTACCTCTTCGCTAATTCCAGATAGTCTGCGCTTAAATTGGTCAGACCCTTGTTTGATATTTCTTCAACTGCCTCCAGAACCGCAGAAAACCTGCTGTCCTTTAACTCGGCTGACGCAGCTTCTATTTCCTCTATTGTAATGTTCCCCTGCATAATCCCATCAATGATCATGGTTCTGGCTTGGAGCTTTTTGATGCTTTTGTCACTCATAATTTCTGTAAGTGTCATATTTTGTCCTCCAAAATTTCGATTTCTCAAAGTCATGCCCTGCAAAAGCCTACAGTCTTAATATGAAAGCCGCTTTCGCAGCATCTCTGCAAATTCTTCTATATAATATCCCGTTCTTGCCTCAAGCCAGAACAGACAGTATTTTCTTGTTACTCGCCTGTTTTTGCGGAAAAGCGGAACACGCCTGATTGCACCCGAAACCTCCGGCAGCTTTCCCACCACCTCAACGGGCAGAAAGCCTCTGTTTCCGATAACCATAAGCCTTGCTTCTTCCTGTGTTTCCGCATAAATAAAATCGTTTGCAAAACCTAAGATATTCCTGTAATACTCTGCCTCAGTTTCTCTCTGAGCTTTGGATGAAACAATGATGCAGGACATCTTGGCAAGATCTGCGACCTCTACTCTTTCATAGGAAGACAATTCGCTGCGGTTTGACAGCTCGATTATGCACTCGGCATTTTTCAGCTCCATGTTCACATAGTCATCAGAAAATGCACGGCGCTGGTCATTCAGTGCAAGATCAAGGCTTCCTGACACAAGACCACGGTACAATTCCTCGTGAGTGCCGCTCTGAACGGAAATCCTTACCTCCGGATAAAGGGCCGAAAACTCCGCAATGGCATCCGACAGTTCCGGCCCTGCATAAAGATTTATGTAGCCGACATGGAGGGTGGTTTCTTTATCACTTCCAAGCCGGATGGTTTCCTTTTTTATGCTTTCAAGATCAGCAATGATCGCTTTGCATTTACGATAGAAATACTCGCCGGCAGTCGTGACCTTAAAGCTCCTGTTTTTTCTTTCGATGAGCTTCACTCCCAGCTCTGACTCAAGTGAATTCATTGCCTGTGATATGGCCGATTGGGACACAAAATTCTTCTCGGCAGCCTGGGTGAAGCTGTTTTCGTCAACGATAGAAATATATAACTTGATCTGTCTTAAAAGCATTGTTACTACGCACTCCTTTGGCAGCTGCTTGATTTAATTATATATCATCAGGCGGTTTTCTTCAAGATTATGACAAAATATATAGCGGCAGATTATCTGTATTATTTCGGAATAGGGAGAGTATATACTTTCCGTCATGATATCCAGTATATTTACCGACATACCCGTGGAGTGTGGAGTGTTATACTTTAAGTACAGTCGACAGTGGCACTAAATTCTGATATTGTTCCCCCAATTAAATCTTGAATTATTAAGCGGCATAAGCAGTAAAATCCGCATGGAAAAAGGACGCAACTTTGGAAGGATCCAGCTGCATCTT
>CACXMR010000031.1:19972-65005 GCA_902768825.1 uncultured Ruminococcus sp. | reverse complement strand
TTGGAAGACTATGAGCCGCGAGCAGCCAACTTTGAGAACGTTTTTCTGCCAACGCGAACACGGGAGCGGCAGCTTGCCGCCAAAACTTTTGTGTTGTCGGTTTGGAAACGACTATCATCACGCGACACTGAACAATCCCATAGAAGTGACTATCAATGCGAAAAGGGGTCCAGCGTCAAGCTGGCGGCAGTCACTTTGAAGTCACTTTGGTCATGTATTATTATCTACAGAAAGCGACAGACAAACAAAGATCAGCTAAAGGAGTGCTTGATATGGAAATTCTCAGAACGGAAAATCTTGTAAAGACATACGGAAGCGGCGAAAATATCTTCAATGCTGTGGACGGCATCTCAATGAGCGTACAGCAGGGGGAATTTGTGGCAATTGTCGGTCAGAGCGGCAGCGGTAAAAGCACCCTTATGCACATGCTCGGCGGCGTTGACAGACCCACAAGCGGCAGCATTTTCATCGATGGAAATGAAATAAATAAAATGAACAATGATAAGCTGGCGATCTTCCGCAGAAGGCAGATCGGTATAGTCTATCAGTTTTATAACCTCATCCCGATCCTCACAGCAGAGGAAAATATAACCCTGCCCATGGAGCTGGACGGCAGGACCGTGGATAAAGAGAGAGTCGATGAGGTAATGAACGCCCTGGGCATTGCTG
Organism: uncultured Ruminococcus sp.; assembly: GCA_902768825.1. Lineage (GTDB taxonomy): Bacteria > Bacillota > Clostridia > Oscillospirales > Acutalibacteraceae > UBA1213. The sequence continues at coordinate 64,336 of CACXMR010000031.1, read as the reverse complement.
ATAAGAAAAAGAACCTTCCCAATCAGCTCTCGGGCGGTCAGCAGCAGAGAGTTTCAATAGCAAGAGCTATCATCAACAATCCTGCAATACTCCTTGCGGACGAGCCTACTGGAAACCTTGACTCAAAGGCAACCGACGATATTGTAAGCATACTCAAGATGACAAACAAGACCTTCCACCAGACGATCATCATGATCACACATAACCTGGAGATAGCCAAGGAGGCAGACAGGATCATCCGTATAAGTGACGGTAAGCTTGCAGAGGAGGAATGAGCCGTGAAACTACTCAGAAGGCTGACGATCAAGAACCTGCTGATGAATAAAAGCAGGACGATCGTAACCATAATAGGAATAATGCTTTCGGTAGCGCTCATCACTACCGTGGCAGGCATCGTATCGAGCCTTGACCTGTCAAACTACAATTCCTCACTGGTCAGCGATGGAGATTATGAAGTGTTTTTTTACGGCGATTTCGGGACTGAGGAGATGCGCACCATCAGGGCTAACCGCAAGGTCAAGGATATATATTCCCTTGAAAGTATCGGACAGTATAGGTTTGAGGATCCCAAGTACACCCACACAAAATACTTCATGATCTACGGCACTAACTATGCTACTCTTGACGCAAGCATCTGCAAGCTTGACAGCGGACGCTATCCCGAAAAGGACGATGAGCTTCTTCTCTCACCTGATATCAACCGCTACTCTGCAAAGCAGTATCAGGTCGGCGACAAGATAGAGGTGGAGAACGGCAAGCGTATGTTAAAAGAGGGCGCTCCCAACGAAGAGATGTTTGTGGAACTCTTTGGCGGCCGTGAGATACCCGTGAATGCCTATGGCGATTTCGGCGAGTACGAGGAATGGGTGGTCACCGAAAGAAAGACCTATACGGTGGTCGGCATACTCAAGAGCCAGAACGGCTTCCTCAGCTCGGACGCCTACGCCAATTCTCCCTACTCCAGCATTATAAGGGCATATACCTTCAAGGAGCCGGAAAAATCAGAGATTCTCTTTGTTGACCTTAAAGAAGAGTACGAGAAGGATTATTTGGAATTTATCGCAGAGCTTTTGGGCGTTGGTGAAGGAAATATAGACCGTTACCTCACAAACTACGGAATGTATAACGGCACTTCGGATGAAGAGCTAACGGCTGCCCTTGAAAACAACCCTCTCCATATCATGTACTTCGGTATAAACAACGGTCTGCTTTCGGCAAAGGGTATTCTTACTCAGAACAACGGCGGCTTCAGCCTCAGCTCCTTCCAGGTCATGCTTATCGGCATGGTGATAGTCATGTTTGCCAGCGTTTTCATCATCCGCAACAGCTTCGCTATCTCCATCACCGAAAAAACCCGTCTCTATGGTATGCTCTCCTCTGTGGGCGCTACTCCGAGACAGATCAGACAGAATGTTTTCTTTGAAGCCTTCCTCCTGGGCCTTATCGGCATCCCTCTCGGAGTGCTGCTGGGGACAGGGATCGCAGCAGGTCTTGTGTTCTTCTCAAACACCTTACTTAAGGAGCAGCTCGGCTCCTACGACCTTGTGTTTGGAATGAACTGGTCTTCGATACTCCTTGCTGTGGTGATCGGCATCGTAACGATAATCTTCTCGGCGCTGGCATCGGCAATGAGCGCTTCACGCACCTCACCGATGGAAGCCATCAGGAGCAACAAGGACGTCAATATCTCGAAGAAGCAGCTCAAGAACGGCTATAAGACACCCAAGTGGATTTCAAAGGTGTTCGGCATCGGCGGCAGCATCGCATGGAAGAATATGAAGCGCAGCCGCAAGCAGTATCGCACAACGGTTATCTCCATTATAGTCAGTGTGTTCCTCTTCCTTGCCATCAATTCCAGCGTTGAATACGTTATGAACGTGATGAAGAATGAGGATTACTACATAATAGCCAATTCCGAATACAACATTACCGTTCAGGTCTCGGCAGACGAAAAATGCGGCAATGAGTACTATGATAGCTACCTCTTCCCGAAGAACGGTCAGATGCAGTATATCGAAAATCTTGCATCCGAAATAGGACTTACAAAGTTCAGGATCAACTATACTTCTGACGATTTCAAATTTGAGGTAAAGGACGAGTGGCTCTGTGACGAGGTAAAGCCCGGAGGAAAGTATTATTCACGCATTACTCAGGACGTGATTGCGGATAACAAGGTGAGCTACAGGATCATGGCTGTAGATAAGGACAGCTTCAAGGAGCTTTGCAACAAGAGCGGCCTTGACTATGAGCAGTGCAAGGATAAGGGCTTTATCTGGAACTATAACATAATCGACCGTGGCGAGGACGGTTATACTCTGAGAGAATCCGAGAAGACTAAGCTCTTCAAGGATCCCGTAGGACTGGTGCTCAAGGGCGAGTGCGTCTCAGTGAGATATGTGGAGAAGGATCCGGAGACGATCGAGGCCTCAGCAGAAAACAGCAATAACGAAGATGAATATTACGAAGATGGATATGATTATGATTCCTTGTATGAGGAAGTCACCGAGACACACAAGGCGGAGATAGAGATAGCCGCCGCCATAGAGGATATACCGGCTACCAGCTTTGCAAGCGATAACTACTCAAAGAAGGTCATCATCGTGACAGATGAGACGTTCAGCAAGGCATACGGTGAGACAGGCTATGCCTATATAGACGCCGGAGTCAGCGATCCTGACGCCTTTGAGGACAGGATGAAGGAGGAGCAGGAAAACGGCAACAACAGCATTTATAGCGTCGTCAACTATTCACATCTTGTGAGCACCGCAAAATCAATGCTTCTGATAATTCAGATATTTGTCTATAGCTTCATCTTAGTCATCACTCTCATAGGCATTACTAACCTGTTCAATACAGTTACCACCAACATGAAGCTCCGCCAGAAGGAGTTTGCTATGCTGAGATCCATCGGCACGACAAGCAGGGAGCTTCACAGGATGATACTTCTCGAAAGCGCCCTCTACACAGCAAAGTCGCTCCTCATAGGCGTTCCGCTGGGAGTGCTCAGCGGCTGGGGTCTTGCCTGGGCAATCGGCAACACCATGGGCGGTTACGGATATAAGGACGTTTACTATATGGTGCCCTGGATGCCGATACTGATCTGCCTGCTGTTTGTGCTCCTGCTGCTCTTTGCGATAATGAGATTCTCCATTGCAAAGTTTAACAAGCAGAACATTATCGAGACCATCCGCAACGACAACATTTGATTATTCCTCACATTTCGATATTCCAACCCAGAAAGGCCGGTATCTTACCGGCTTTTCCTCTTTTGCTTTGTTATGACATTTGTTTTGCCCCGCTGAAGGGAAAGATAGTTTGACATAGGGCTATTGAGAGATTATAATATTAGTGACGGCAATTAGCCTTGTGATGGCGGAGAATTTGTGATAAGGAGTGAAATGTGATGCACATTCTGCTGGTTGAGGATAACAGGATTATTTCTAAGGGTCTGGTATATACTTTGAAGTCAAAGGGACATGAGGTCACACTGTGCGAGGACTGCGAGAGCGCAATTGCAAGCTCCGGCGGTGAGTATGACCTGATGATCCTGGATGTTACCCTGCCCGACGGCAACGGCTTTGACTTGTTCAAGGAGATCAGAAGGATCAATCAGGCTCCGGCGATCTTCCTGACGGCGCTTGATGATGAGGATAATATCGTGGGCGGGCTTGAGCTCGGAGCGGATGACTATATCACAAAGCCCTTCTCGTCAAGGGAGCTGCTTGCAAGGATCAAGCGCTTTGATAACAGTGCTAACGGCAAGGGAAGCGTCATTACCGTGGGAAATATCTCGGTGGATACGGATAAACACATAGTTATGAAGGACGGCACAGAGGTGGAGCTGACGGCTCTTGAATACCGCATACTCATCATGCTGATGCAAAACGCAGGCCAGGTGGTCACAAGAGAGCTGATACTTGAAAAGATATGGGATATTGCGGGAAATTTTGTAAACGATAATACACTGACGGTCTACATAAAGAGGATCAGGCAAAAGCTGGACACAGAGCTGATACGCACCGTAAAGGGCATCGGCTATAGAATGGAGGCAAAATGAAGCTGTCATCAAAATTCTTCATAATATTTGCGGTCATAACTATGGCGTTTGCGCTGCTGACTGCGGTTTTGGTGCAGTTAGGACTTACCGCCGCAATGGATTCTGAGCGAATGGCGATCTCTGCTATCGTCGGCCTTGTCAAGGAAAAATATCCCGATGTGGACGAAAGGGATATCGCAGAGATCCTTAACTCTACAGAGGGCGGATATTCGGCTGAGGACGTCCTGAGAAAATACGGCATCACCGAAAGGGAAGCAGCGGTGCTTCAAAACAAAACCAACTACGCTGCGGCAGTTTCTCTTGGAATATCAGCCTGCCTCGGACTCGGCTGCGTCTCCGTGATATGCTTCGGAGTGTATGTGAACCTGCGGAAAAAACAGGATAAGAAGCTGACACAGTACCTTTCAAAGATCAACGGAGGAAACTACAGACTGCGCTTTGACGACATCAAGGAGGAGTACGTCTCGGTGCTGAGCAGTGAGATATATAAAACTACGGTCATGCTCAGGGAACAGTCAGAGCGCTCTGCAGGGGAAAAGGAAAAGCTCAAGGACTCCCTGGCTGATATTTCCCACCAGCTCAAGACGCCGCTTACGTCAATAATGATAATGCTTGACGGAATACTGGAGGGCGATATGCCTGAGGAGCTGAAAAGGGAGTTTTTGGGTGATATCAGGAATTCGGTGCTCCACCTGACCTTCCTGACCCAGTCTATGCTCACACTGTCAAAGCTGGACGCAAACACCATCGTTTTTAAGAGCGAAAAGGTGAAGGTGGAGGACATTATCAATATCAGCATATCAAACACCTCTGCAATAGCCGCTGATAAAGGGGTCGAGGTAAAGGGTGAGTGCGGGGACATCAGCCTTAACTGCGACATGAAATGGGTGTGCGAGGCGGTGACAAACATCGTCAAAAACTGTATAGAGCACACAAAAAAGGGCGGATCGGTGACTCTCAGGGCGGAGGACAATCCGCTGTTGGTAAAGCTGGTAATATCAGATACGGGCTGCGGCATATCAAAGAAGGATCTTCCGCATATATTTGAGAGATTCTATAAGGGCAGCAACTCAGGGGATACCAGCGTGGGGATAGGCCTTGCGCTGTCAAAAAGTATAATCGAGAAGTGCGGAGGATACATCAGCGTGCAGTCAGAGGAGGGCGTGGGCAGCGAGTTTACTATAAAATTCTTCAAGCTGCTGCCTCACAATGACAACAGACTGCCTGATAACGGCAGTGACGCTGCCGATGAGGATGAACCGTGACCAGCATGGACGGAGGAATAAAATGAAGCGTATCACCAAGGGCATTGCATGGGTAGTTTCTGCAATGATAATTATGACGGGTACGGCACCGCTTTTACGGGCGGAGGCTGCACCCCAGACGAGAGCCGAAAAAAGGGATATCCATGTCTATCGCAGGAGCATGGACGAGAATGAAACTGTGGAATGCCTTTTTTTCGATGATATGCCAAACGTGCCGTATATGTCCATGGAGCTTTACTATAAGGTCTTTTTTGACGGGGAGATGACGGTCACATCACATGGAGGCGGCAAATATACCTATCTTGAGAGCATGTGCGGGGATGCTGCGACGGTGGACACGGTAACGGATGCGTTCACCACTGACGACCTGGCAAGCTTTGTGGCTACTCCTGTGTATAAGATGGAGGGAGTAAAATTTGTGATGTATGGCCCAGATTTGCTTGTAAAGCCTGAGTCTGTAAGCTATGACAAGCCGGCAAAGCCTGTCACCATCGACCTTGGCAGGTATGGCATTGACATCCGTGAGGAGGATGGGGTGGTTTACTATCCCTTTGTGACCCTCAGCGATCTTTTTGGCAATGTGGATTATGTGACAAGCGTTTATTCTGACGAAAAGATTTATTTCATGGCATATTACGACGACATCAACGGCGGACAGGCGAGGAACGAGGATTCTACGTGCCTCAGCTCATTGAGCAGCGGCTCGAGACCGCAGGATGTTATTGACATGACATATAAGGAGCTGCAGTTTTCCCTTGAATATTTTTACGGCTATCCCAGCGACAGAAACCCCTTTGCTGCTGAGATGAAAAGCTCCGGTCTTGACGCTGCGCTGACAAAGCTTCAGGGCAGGACAAAGGAGCTGCTGCTTTCCCCCCTCTCCGGAGAGTACATCGCAGGCATGGACAGGCTGTTCAATTATCACCTTGCAGACGGGGGACATACGGGATTGCTAATAGATAAGTCCTTGATGTCTATGTTAGACGACACAGACATCGGGAGGGATTATTCAAACGGCATAAGCGATATTGACGATCTGGTTAATGAGTACACCAGAAAAATCGTCAATATCAAAGAGATCCATATGAATCTTAGTGAGCTGAAGAATAAAGCCCTTGGCAGCGGAAATTATTTCAGCAGCGGCAGCACAGCACTTATAAGCTTTGACAGCTTTGATGTAGATTATCAGGGCTGGAGGGATTATTGGGGCGGCAAAAGCAGCTCTATGCCCGATGATACCGTGTCCATACTCTATAACGGGCTTATCAGGGCAAGCTCAGAGGGAATGAGAAATGTGGTGCTGGATATCTCTACTAATTTTGGAGGGGATACTGTTGCACTCCATGAGGTGCTGGGCATAATCATAGGAGACTACAGCTTCCTTGGTCAGAACCTGCTGGGTGATCAGACTGTCACACAAAAAAATCTGACTGACAGAAATCTTGACGGAGTTATTGACATAAAGGATAAGCTTGTCAGCTTTGATGACATCAATTTTGCGGTGCTTACAAGCGGGTCGTCCTTTTCCTGCGCCACGCTTTTCCCGACGATCATGAAGGATGAGGGATATATGATAATGGGAGAACGGTGTGGGGGCGGCACCTGCGCCGTTTTGCAGAGAGCTACGGCGGACGGCGTGATCTATGCTATTTCATCCTACGCAAGATTTGTGAACAAGGATATGAAAACCGTGGATGACGGTGTTCCTGTGGATGTGAGCTTTGTCTCCAAAGCAGCCGACGGAAGCGTGAATTATTCAGGGTTTTACGACATTGACCGCATGGGCAGAGAAATGGATGCCTTCTATGCTGCAAAGCGTCAACAGGAAAGCAGTGCCATGGATGAAAGCTCTGTGGTCAGCAGGGATGAGCAGAGCTCACAGGTGTCTCTGACGGAGAGCAGTGTGTTTCAGCCGTCACATCCGGAGTCGGGACAGGAGATATCCTCTGAGAGCATTGCTTCTGCCGTTTCAGCGGAGAACGGATCGGGCTGGATAAGCGTTGTCGTGACAGTATTTGTGGTGCTGGGATTGATAGCTTTCGGATTGTTCGTTGTGGGCATAATAGCAATACGAAGAAAATAAACAGAGGTGAAGGATATGGATATCGCTGTAGGTGATATTATCGAGATGAAAAAGCCCCATCCCTGCGGTAAGGAAAACAACAAGCTTTTTCGTGTGCTGCGTATCGGCATGGATTTTAAGCTCAGCTGCATGGGCTGCGGACATGAGATCATGCTGCCGAGGGTCAGGGTCGAAAAGGGGCTGAGAAGCATCACTAAGAGCTGAGGTGCTCAATAAAAAAGAAGAGGTGAGGGCAGGAAATGTTTGAGAGTGTAAAAGCCTTTGAGGACAGATATGAGGAGCTTTCTGAAAAGCTGTGTGACCAGAAGGTCGTAAGCGACCCCGAAATGTATGCACAGACAATGAAGGAATATAAGTCGGTGGAGCCGCTTGCGCTCAAATACCGTGAATATAAAAAGGCGGAGCAGGACAAGGCTGAGGCAGAGGAAATGCTGGAGGACAATTATTCCGACAAGGAAATGGCGGAAATGCTTGAGGAGGAGATAGCCTCCCTGGAGGAAGACATCAGGAGGATAGAGGAGGAGCTGAAGATACTTCTTCTGCCAAAGGACCCGAATGACGAGAGAAATGTCATTATGGAGATAAGAGGCGGCGCCGGAGGTGAAGAGGCTGCTCTGTTTGCGGCTGTGCTTTTCCGTATGTACAGTATGTATGCTGTAAGGCGGGGCTATAAAATGGAGATAATGAACGCAGCCGACACCGAGCTTGGGGGCTATAAGGAAATAAGCTTTATGCTCAGCGGCGAGGGAGCCTATTCGAGACTGAAATATGAAAGCGGTGTCCACAGGGTACAGAGGGTTCCGGAGACTGAGACTCAGGGCAGGATACACACCTCAACTGTCACAGTGGCGGTTTTGCCTGAGGCTGAGGACGTGGAGGTCAGCATTGACCCGACTGAGCTGAAAATAGATACCTTCCGGGCAAGCGGAGCCGGAGGACAGCACATCAACAAGACTGAGTCTGCAATCAGGATAACACACATACCTACGGGTCTGGTGGTAGAGTGTCAGGACGAAAGGAGTCAGTATAAAAACAAGGATAAGGCCATGAAGGTGCTGAAATCAAGACTGCTGCAGGCTGAGAAAGATAAGCAGCAGAGCATGGTGGCTGCCCAGCGCCATGACCAGGTGGGTACGGGTGACAGGAGCGAACGGATCAGGACGTATAATTACCCACAGGGCAGGGTGACTGATCACAGGATAGGTCTGACACTGTACAAAATAGACGACATACTCAACGGCTCACTGGATGAGCTGATAGACCCCCTGATTACGGCAGCACGGGCTTCACAGCTGTCAGAAGCAGGAACGCTGTCTGCTAACGGCGAATAATTATTTTCTTTTGGTCACTCAGATGTCACTTTGAGGGAATATTATCATATCACAATGAAAACGCAGATCGGAGGATGCTGTTATGAGTATCAAGAATATGCACTATCAGCCTCAGAAGCTTTTGAAGCTAAAGGTGTTTTTTTCAATAATCCTTATGGTTCTTCTTATTGTCCAGCTTGTCTCTCTTGTCAATATCGTGCAGGCTATTTCCGTTGATTACAGGAAGATCACAAAAGCCGATTATGATAACCTCAAAAGCGGTGAGCTGGTACAGGGTGTGCTTGACGCTGAAGATGTGATACTTACATATCAGGATCAGCTTGCCTCCGGCAGTATTGTAGATTGCTATGCCGTGCTCACGGAGCAAAAGAAGGTAATTGTTTTTTCTGCAAACAGCGAGACTGCCAAAGAAACATCAAAGGCCTTCACCGGTATCTCAAACAAAACGGCTCAGTCTGTTGAGTTCAGGGGCAAGGTGGGAACCCTCACTTTTACATACAGAGACAGTATGATGATCAATCTTTTCATGCACAACAAGTATACCGAATACAAATTTGACTCAAAGGACGTCACATGGACGAATATAGCTCTCCTTGACAATGACACCCACAGATGGACTGTACTTCTGATCGCAACGCTTATGGGTACGGTTGCTCTCCTTGCTGGACTGTGGTTCCTGCTCAGAAAGTCCATCAATAATATTATCTATGGCCTGCTGGTGCAGAAGGGAGTTTTGGAGCCGGAGCTGAAGGTCAAAAAGGAGGATATAGAGCTTACAAATCTTGACCCGTACAGCATTCCGGAAAACGAAGGCGGAAACTTCTATGTAAACACGGAGCTTGACACTGACTCGATAAAGGGAGATTACAAGTTTACCGCCGACTACGAAAAAACTCCTGAGCAGATAGATGAGGAAAGGCGTGCCGAGAAGCAGGAGAAGGAGAGCGAAGAGATCAGGAATATCCTTACAAGCAACCGGTTTATCGCCTCATCGGGATTGTATGGCCTTGTGGGTCACAACCTCGCCAAAAAGGATTTGAAGGAGGAGCCGGTGGAGTTCTATCAGGGCGGCGTAAATGAGGAAGGATTCTTCTACGTGGATCAGAACACCGAGGAAAAGAAGGAAGACATACCCGGCGAACAGATTCGCAGATATTGATCTGCGGGAGAGGATGGGCATTGTATGAAGCTGATGGAATACAGACCGATCAAATTTTTCAAGATCTACATTGCAATGATTATTCTTTTAACTATTGTACTTGGCTACCATATCTATATGCTCATTAATATCATTGACAAGAGAAACAGCTATCCCTACCATGAATTTGACATAAACAGCCTTTATTATGTCAGCGAGGGCGATCTGGTGGAGGGTTATATCGGCTCTGAGGATATAGTGCTATATATTTATGAAAAAGGAGCCAATACCGACTATGTACATCTTTTTGTCAAGACTCCCCAGAAAAAGATAGTCTATCTTTTCGGAGAGACCGACAGCATCGGTGACTACTACAGCATTGAGATGGCTTCAAAGGGAGAGGGACTGGGTGAGTGCTTCTGTTCCGGCAGGGTGCAGACCATGGAGGGTAAGCATGCTATAGAGGTGCAGAAGCGTCTGACGTCCGATGCACTTTCAAAGTTTGGGCTGACGGCGGATGATCTTTCCTGGGCTTATATAACGATGGATGTTCACGACAGTCAGCCCACTGACGATGATATATCAAACATGGCTGTCAGGTGCATAGTGGTCGCTATAGTTCTGCTGGTTCTTCTTCTGCCTATTCTGAGAAATGCGATTTACCTTTCCCGTGTCAAAAAGGGCAAGGCTAAGCCAGTGTCCTTCATTTACAAAGAGGATGATAACGACGAGCCGGCACCAAGGGCGCTTTACCACACGAAGAGTGACGATTTCTGGCTGATGGAGCCGAGCGCACTTGACAAAGACGACGAGGACGGTTATAATAACGGCAATAACGATAATTCCTGATGACACACGGCTGTCAGGCGTCGTTGCTGCCCGATATGAACAAATGCTGCAAGGCGGGCGTTGTCCCGTCTTGTTTGCTTTTCCGCATAGTGGTGAGGCTATGAGTGGAAGGCTTTTGAGCTGTCACTTTTGGTAAGAAAAAAGGAAGATGTGAATGAAAACCTTGATGCTGAGTGTTGACGAAATAGAAACGGCTGCCCGTATCATCCGTGAGGGCGGTCTTGTGGCTATGCCTACCGAAACTGTCTATGGCCTTGCCGCAGACGCCTATAACGGTAAGGCGGTGGCAAATATATTCAGGGCAAAGGGCAGACCGATGGATAATCCGCTGATCGTGCATATTTCTGAGCTGGAGCAGATCTACGGCCTTGTAAGAGAGTTTCCGGATAAGGCAAGGCGCCTTGCGGACAGGTTCTGGCCGGGACCGCTTACTATGATACTTCCCAAGTCTGACAAAATCCCCGATGAGGTGAGCGCCGGTCTTGATACCGTGGCGGTGCGCTGCCCATCAGACCCCAACGCAAGAAAGCTCATAAGCCTGTCGTGTCCCCTTGCCGCACCTTCTGCCAATCTGTCCGGAAGCCCCAGCCCCACCAGCGCACAGCACGTGCTTAATGATATGGATGGCAGGATAGATGCGATAATCGATGGCGGTGAGTGTGATGTGGGAGTGGAGTCCACTGTCATTACCCTTGCGACTGACCCGCCGAGACTGCTCAGACCGGGCGGAATAACCCTTGAGCAGCTGCGTGAGGCAATAGGCGAGGTGATACTTGACGATGCCGTGCTCAATCCCCTCAAAAACGGAGAAAAGGCTGCAAGTCCGGGCATGAAGTATAAGCACTATGCACCAAAGGCGGAGCTGACTCTGCTCAGGGGCAGTGAGGAAAGCTTCCTCAGATATGTCAACAGCCGTAAGGACGGTAAAACCGCAGTGCTCTGCTATGACGAGGAAATAGATGATCTCAGACTGCCGTTTATCCCTCTGGGCAGGGCTAAGGACTATCATGTGCAGGCAAGCAGACTGTTTTCTGCCCTGCGTGAAGCCGATGACAAGGGCTTTGAGCGGGTGTTTGCCCATTGTCCGGGCACTGAGGGTGTGGGTCTTGCGGTTTATAACAGGATGATAAGAGCTGCAGGCTTCAAGATAGTGGAGCTCTGAGCCGGAACGGGAGTGTTGACTGTGAAAAATAGGGTTATCGGTCTGACCGGACAGACAGGCGCCGGAAAAAGCACTGTTGCAAGGCTTGCCGAAGAAATGTCATGCAGGGTAGTGGATTGTGACCGGATAGCGGGAGAAGCTCTCTCTCCGGGGTCGGATTGCCTGAAAAGACTTGCAGACTGCTTCGGATGTGATATAATAGACAGTGAGGGCCGCTGCATAAGAAAGCTGCTGGCTGAAAGAGCCTTTGCAAGCAGGGAAAGGACAGATCTTCTCAACAGGATCACACATCCCTGGATAATCCGTCGTTCAGAGGAATATATTGAAAGGTATAAAGCAGAGCGGGAGGGCATTATCATCCTTGACGCAGCACTGCTTTACGAAAGCGGCGGAGACAGGCTGTGCGACAGTGTGATAGCTGTCATCGCTCCTGTGGAGCTGAGACTTGACAGGATAATGCGGCGTGACGGTATTACCCGTGATGAGGCTATGCAAAGAATCAGGGCTCAGCATGAGGATGGGTTTTATACGTCAAGGGCGGACCATGTGATCAACGGAGCCCAGGAGCTGTCTCTTGTCGAGAAAGAGCTAAGGAATATACTTAAAAAAATTGATTCGGACGAGGTGTAAAATGAAGAGGATTACGCTCAAGACCGTTATTGCGCTGCTGGTCACAGCGGCAGTCATTACGGGAGCTGCCTTCGGGCTGAAGTATCTGAACAAAAAATATACGGAGGACGCCTACCCGCTTTCCTACGAGCAGGAGATTGAGGCCGCCTCAAAAAAATACGGAGTTGACAAGGCTCTGATATACGGGGTCATAAAGACGGAGAGCGATTTTGACCCCAAGGCAAAGTCATCGGCAGGGGCTATCGGTCTCATGCAGTTGATGGATGACACCTTTACCTGGATGCAGACATATTATAAAGATGAGAACAGCTATGTTTTTGAGGATCTGTACGATCCGGCGATAAACATCGACTATGGTGTAGAGGTGCTGTCGGTGCTTATCAAAAGGTATGACGGTAACGAGGATACAGCGGTGTGCGCATACAACGGAGGAGTCGGTCATGTTGACGAATGGCTCAAGAATCCGGAGTATTCGGATGACGGCAAGACCCTTAAGACCGTACCCTTCTCGGAAACGGAGAACTATCGCAAAAAGGTAGCAAGGAACAAAAGCATATACACAAATCTCTACTTTAAGTGACCGGTAGGCTGACGGGTGCAGGACAATCGAACATACAGGGGGAGAGAGAATGAAGAAAAGGACAGTTGTGATAGCTCTCTCAGCACTGTTTTTATGTGCGGGAGGATGTTCGGCAGCAAAGCAGGATACTGGCAGCAGTAATTCGGATAAGACCGATGTGTCCGTTTCTGACAGCTCGTCTGTGACTGAGATATCACAGGATAAGCAGGCTCAGAGCAGCGAGGCTTCTGTGGCAAAGCCGGAAAGCTCAGTGCCCGAAAGCAGCACTCCCTTTAGTGAGCCTGAAGGAAGCTCCATGCCCGAGAGCAGTGAGCCTTCAGAAGAATCGAAGGAATACTCTGATGAGTATGGCTATCCCGATCAGCTTTACGATAATAGCTTTGAGGACAAGCCCTTCCTGTTTTTCAAGGCCAACGATCATCTTTACAGGATGGATTATACTACGGATCAGGATAAACACGAGAAGGAGTATGAGTCAATAACGCCTGTTGAGAACGGTGAGCTTGTGGTGGTAAAGGCTGACGGCTATACGCTGTCGGGCGGCTATGTGGGCTACTGCGGCGAGCCTTTCTTAAAAAGGATCAATTCACAGGAGAAGATTACACCGCAGCAGGCTGTGGAGCAGTTCGATATACCGGAGGTGGGAGATATCGATGGTCTTTATTATTCAAATACGGTGTTGAAGCATACCATCGGAGACAAGCTGTATTTGATTTTTTATTGCAAGGACAATTCCCGCAGGGAGTATGAAGTTTATCTCGACTCACAGCTGATAGGAACCGTTGACTATGAAAAGCCAATGGAGGATGCTGAGTCCGGTCCCGAAAAAAGAAGAGATAACCTTGTCAGATTGGTTGAGGAGCTTTGTGCGAAAAACGCATAATTATACATAATAAAGCATAGAAAGAGGAGAGAAGACAATGCCAGAAGACATCAAGGAAGAAAAGAAGGAAAAGACGGAGACTGACCTGCTGAAGGAAAAGCTCCTTGTCAAGACAGAGAGCGGAGCAAAGACGCTGCCGCAGGAGGAAATCGCAAAGGCAGATGAGTTTTGCAGGGGATATGTAGAATTTCTCGACAATGCAAAGACGGAGAGGGATGCTGTTGACTATACCCTCCAGGCTGCAAAGGCTCAGGGCTTTACAGAGTATGACCGCACAAAGGAGTATCAGCCCGGAGACAGAGTCTATGTCAACAACAGAGGCAGGGCACTGATGCTCTGCGTTATGGGCAAAAACGGCACTAAAAATGGCGTCAGACTGGGAATCGCACACATTGACTCACCCCGCCTTGACCTCAAGCCAAATCCCCTTTATGAGAGCAATGACCTTGCTATGTTCAAGACCCATTACTACGGCGGCATCAAGAAGTATCAGTGGCCCACAGTGCCCCTTGCGCTTCACGGAGTTGTGGCACTCAAGGACGGCACAGTAATAAAGGTGAGGATAGGTGATGAGGAAAGCGAGCCTTGCTTTGTAGTTACCGACCTGCTCCCTCATCTTGCAGTGGACCAGATGTCAAAGGTGATGACAAAGGCATTCAATGGCGAGCTGCTCAATGTGCTTATCGGCAGCAGACCCTTCCGCAAGGACGAGGAAAGTGAGTCCGTCAAGCTTAACATAATGAACATACTCTATGAAAAGTATGGCTTTGTTGAGAGCGATTTTGTTTCCGCAGAGCTGACCATGGTGCCGGCAGGCAAGGCAAGGGATGTGGGCTTTGACAGGAGCATGATCGGGGCTTACGGACATGACGACAAGGTGTGCGCTTATCCTGCGGTGATGGCAGCCTTTGATACTGCTGTCCCTGAGAGAACTGTCATTTCGGTGCTGACTGACCGTGAGGAGATAGGCAGTGACGGCGCTACAGGCATGAAATCAACCTATATGGCTGACTTTATCTCTGATCTTGCCAATGCAGACGGCATGGAGCTTCGTCACGTTATGGCAATGACCACCTGTCTTTCCGCAGATGTCAATGCGGCGTTTGACCCCACCTACGCTTCGGCTTATGAGACAAACAACGCCTGCTTTATCAACAACGGCGCAGTTATCACAAAGTATACCGGCAGCGGCGGCAAGTATAGCACATCTGACGCTACCGCAGAGTTTGTGGCATGGGTCAGAAGGATACTCGATGACAAGAAGGTGCTCTGGCAGACGGGTGAGCTTGGCAAGGTTGACGGCGGCGGCGGCGGTACTATCGCAAAGTTTGTTGCAAACCTCAATGCGGATGTAGTCGATCTTGGAGTGCCTGTGCTCTGTATGCATGCACCCTTTGAGATAGTTTCAAAAATAGATGTTTTTGAGACCTATAGGGCACTTTTTGAGTTTTATAATGCGTGAGCAAAAACCGACGGGGAAACGGTGGGCTGAGACTGTGAAGCAATATACTTTACAGCCTCTTCCCGCTTTCCGTGAATGACAGAAAGTGGCTTTAGCTCCATATTTCCGGAGGAGTATGAACCGGATGGAAATATACAGTAAAAGAGCTTGCGGGGATCCGGTTTTATTATGCAAAATCCTTATTTTGCGTAACAATAATGTAATAAAGCGGATTTGATATTGACAATCGGTTTTCTTTGTATTATGATAACACAAGAGTGATTTTTATTTTTTGCCTTAAAACAGCATTGTTATTTCGTGCAAGTTTAACAAACGGAACACTGCCATACCGAATAGTATGACGGTGCTTTTTCGACTATACACAGGGAGCACATCCCGAATGTTCATCTGACAAACCTATGGGGAGTGTTGCAATTTGAAACAGATCGTTATTAACGGCGGCAACAGATTGAGCGGAGCAGTGCGCATTAGTGGAGCAAAAAATGCTGCCGTGGCTATTATCCCTGCCGTTATCCTTTCAGACGGCATCTGCCGTATTGAGAATATCCCTAATATAATGGACGTTAATCTGATCGCCAATATTCTTCACGAGATGGGGGCAAGGGTCAGCAGGGTCAACAAGACAACTCTCGATATTGATCCCACCTACATCAGACGACCTGTTGCAGCTTATGATATTGTCCGCAGAATGAGGGCTTCATGCTATCTGCTGGGTGCCCTGTTAGGCAAGTTTTCTGAGGCTCAGGTGGCTCTTCCCGGCGGCTGCGACTTTGGTGTAAGACCCATCGACCAGCACCTGAAGGGCTTTTCGGTGCTGGGTGCTACTCACAACGTGGTGCAGGGTATGATCAATGTAAAGGCGGATCGCCTTGTAGGCGGGCACGTTTACCTTGACGTGGTATCAGTGGGCGCTACAGTCAATATCATGCTTGCAGCGGTCAGGGCTGAGGGCAGGACGATAATCGAAAACGCAGCCAAGGAGCCCCATATCGTGGATCTTGCCAACTTCCTCAATTCTATGGGAGCTGATGTCAGGGGCGCAGGCACCGACGTGATAAAGATCAACGGTGTTAAGCACCTGAACGGTACGACCTATTCGATAATCCCGGACCAGATCGAGGCAGGTACATACATGGTAGCTGCCGCAGCCACTGGCGGAGATGTGGTAATCCAGAATGTCATAACAAAGCACCTCGAATCCATCACTGCAAAGCTGCGTGAGATCGGGGTACAGATAGAAGAATATGAGGATGCTGTCAGGGTGCGCAGGACTGGCGAACTGAGAAGGTGCAATGTCAAGACAATGCCCCATCCCGGCTTCCCGACAGATATGCAGCCCCAGATAGCTGCTCTGCTTTCCATCGCACAGGGAACCAGCATCGTTACAGAGGCAGTGTGGGATAACAGGTTCCGCTATGTTGAGGAGCTGAAGCGCATGGGAGCGGTGATTTCGGTTGACGGTAAGGTGGCAGTGATAGAGGGCGTCAAGGAGCTTAACGGCGCACCTGTAAAGGCTACTGACCTTCGTGCCGGCGCAGCTATGATAATCGCTGCACTTTCCGCAAAGGGCGTTACCCATATTGAGGATATCGAGCATATCGAGCGTGGATATGAGGACGTGGTTGAAAAGCTCACTGCTCTTGGAGCGGATATCCGACTTATTTACACTGATGATCCCATTGCAAGGAGAGCCTGAGTCTTTTTGGGGGACATCCGAATATGTTTTTTTGCACGGTAGATATGGCTATGTTTACCGTGCATTTTTATGTATAAAACTAAGACAACACCGCACTAAGAACGCCTTACGGCTTAGCGCCGCATATGTGCAGCACTATCTTTGTGAGGTATTGCCCTAAAAATACTATCCGGCGGGTGGAATTATGGCAAAGCTTTGTCCGCTTTTCAGCGGAAGTTCAGGAAACAGCTATTATCTTGAGGCGTCAGGCAGCGGCATACTCATCGACTGCGGGCGCAGTGCGAAGCAGATCGAGTGTGCTTTGCAGGAAAATGAAATAGACATAAGCAGGATCAGGGCGATCTTTGTTACCCATGAGCACACCGATCACGTCAGTGCACTGAGGGTATTTTCTTCACGGCACAGGATACCGGTTTTTGCGTCTGCCGGGACGGTGTATGCTCTCAAAAGCGGCGGAATAATAAACGACAAGGTGGATATGAGGGTCATTTCACCTGATGGCATGGAGCTTGACGATATGCTGGTGAAGCCTTTCAGGATATCCCATGACTGTGCGGAGGGCTTCGGATATTGTGTAGAGACTCGTGACGGGCGCAGGACTGCCTTTGCCACCGACACGGGAATAATTACTCCGGAGATAGAGAGTGCCCTGACCGGATGCGATACTGTCGTGCTGGAATCCAACCACGATGTGGGAATGCTGAAATACGGTTCATACCCATACATACTGAAAAGGCGTATACTTTCAGACAGGGGGCATCTCTCCAATGAGGTTTGTGCGCAGACCTGTGCAAAGTTAGTGGAGACAGGCACCACAAGGTTGTTTCTTGCTCACCTGAGCCGTGAGAACAACGTACCCGAGCTTGCACGGCAAGCGTCGCTCTGTGAGCTGGAACAGAAGGGCATGAAGCTTAACATAGACTATCAGCTGACCGTCGTGCCGGAAATATCCACCGGCAAAACGGTGATATATTGAATGTCATACTTGTACTGCAAGCCTATCAGCTTGGAATACTTTACTCTGAACTGTTAGCAGGGGACGTCCTCTTTCCCAGGCCGTCCCCTCTTAAAAAACCGTCCACCGGACGCCCGCACCCCCCGAAAACGTTGTTCGCATAGCAAGGGATTTTGGACTTATAGCTTGCCGGTTGCGGTTGTTACTATCATCACGCAGAAACTAAAGTATAGCATCACAATGACATACGGTGCGAAATTGGGTCCAGCGTTACGCTGGGCACCGGCAGCTTGCCGCTGAAAAAGGAGCGATCAATATGATGAATATTTCTATCGTCTGCGTGGGTAAGCTCAAGGAGCGTTATTGGACTGAAGCCTGCGCAGAATATTCAAAGAGACTGAGAGGGACTTGTAATTTTTCTATAGTCGAGGTCGATGAGGAAAAAATGCCGGAAGTCCCGTCCCACAGCAGTATAAAGAATACCCTTGAAAAAGAAGGAAAGAGATTACTCTCAGCGGTGCCTAAGGGCGCTTTTATTTTTGCTATGTGTATCGAGGGACGTCAGCTTTCTTCAGAAAAACTTGCCCGTCAGCTTGAAGAGCTGGCACTTTCCGGCAGCGGCAGCATAGCCTTTGTTATCGGCGGCTCGTGGGGGCTTTCGGATGAGGTTAAAAGTGCTGCGGGGATAAAACTGTCTATGTCTGATATGACTTTCCCGCATCAGCTTGCAAGGGTAATGCTTTGCGAACAGATATACAGGGCTTTTCAGATCAACGGCGGCGGGAAATATCACAAATGAGGCGGAATTCTCACAAAAAAGAGTGTTGTCCTGATTATCAAAAAGTGGTATAATCTGTGTGGGCCTTTGAACCCGACGGTTCAGAGGTAAAAAAACAAAGAGAGGAGAGAAACTGCAAGGGTGAACGGCCATTTGCAGGAATTTATGGAATACGTGCTTACAACGGATAAGCTGACCAAGAAATACGGGCGTGTTTCAGCGGCGAAGGATATCGACATACGAATCAGGCGCGGAGAAATTTATGGTCTGATAGGCAGGAACGGCGCAGGAAAAACCACGATCATGCGTATGCTCAGCGGACTGTCTACCCCCACCAGCGGAAGCTATACGCTTTTTGGCAAGGTGGGAAAGGACGTCAGGGGAGAGCTTCACAAGGTAGGGGTGCTCATTGAGGCTCCGGGCATATATCCCCACATGAACGCCTATGACAATCTGAAGGTGAAGTGTCTGGGATTGGGGGTCTATACTCCTCAATATGTCAAAGATCTGCTGGAGCTTGTGGGACTTTCCGACACGGGGAAGAAGAAGGCCGGCGCATTCTCTCTCGGCATGAGACAGAGACTGGGCATCGCTCTTGCCCTTGCGGGTGAACCGGAGCTGATAATCCTTGATGAGCCAATTAACGGACTTGATCCCCAGGGTATCGTTGAGGTGAGGAATATCCTTGCAAGGCTCAGGGATGAGAGAAAGATCACAATAATGATCTCCAGCCATATCCTTGAGGAGCTGGGCAAGCTTGCGGATTCGTATGCTATAATAAACGACGGTCTGCTGGTGGATCAGTTTACAAAGGATGACCTGCAGATCAAGAGCGGCAACAATACTCATATCGTGACGGATGACAACGAAAAGGCTCTGAAGCTGATAAATGCCTCAGGCATTGCCGAGGGCAAAATGGACTCGGACGGCAGGATTATTATAGAAGGTGCTCTTGACAGGGACAGAGACGTAGTGAAGTTCCTTGTCGGGAAGGATATCTTTGTCAAGGAAGTTGTGAACGAAGAGTTTTCTCTTGAGGATTATTTCCTCAGAGTTACGGGAGGAGGTCAGGCAAATGGGTAATCTGTTCAGGATGGAGCTTTTTAAGATGCGCAAGCACAAGCTGACCTGGGGAGCCGGTATTGCCTGCTTTGTGGTCACAATCATCATTCCGATAATTGGCAAGATATTATCCAACGTGCTTTACGATATCGTCAAGAACAGCGGCGAGGCAGATGCAATAAAAGAGGCAAAGGTCCTTGTGGAAGAATTTAACAGACCGGTGGATATTTCATCTCTCATCCGCATGCCCTTTGGTGGTCTGTCCATCGTGCTGATACTGGTATTCCTGGCTGCCGCAAGCTATCTGTTTTTGGATATTGGCGGCGGATACATAAAAAACATCGCCGGTCAGATACCCAGCAGGGGACATTCCTGCTACGGAAAGTATGCGGCTGTGTGTTTGCAGGGTCTGATTTTTATGGTGTGCGGTTTTGCGGGCAGTGTCATTGGTACACTGGCTTCAAGAGGCGTGACCTTTGGCGAGGGCGACATGGGAGGCGCACTGCTGGAGTTTGCTCTGAAGTGGCTGATACTGTGCGGTTTGAATGCGGTATTGCTGTTTTTTACTTCAGGCTTGTGCAACAAGGCTCTTGGCATTGTGATGGCTGTGATCTTTGGCACAGGTGCGCTGGGAGTGATCTATATGCCCATAAGCTTTGGCGTAAAGATGCTTTTCCATCTGGAGCAATTTGATATCGGCAAGTATATGCCCGATCAGATGCTCAGCTTAACTCCGATCAGTATCTGGGCGGCGCTCATCAGCGGTGCAGTTCTTATCCTTGTTTTCGTTCCCATTACCATCAGGGTCATGAACAGGAAGGATGTCAAATAAGCGGTCGGGGGGACTTTTGCGAAAAAGTTCCCCCGATCTCGCCTGTCGGCACCCCAATGGCACTTGTTTCACTGCGCTTCCGTGTTCGCAGGGGCAGATGAAATGACTTGTAACTACACTCTCGTGGTTTATACTATCTTCACGCGGGCGCAAAAGTATGTTGTCCGAGTGACTAACATCGTAAAATTGGGAGCGGCAGCTTGCCGCTCGGTAGATTGTGCGTAATGCTATTTTTTGGATTAAAAAATTGTCGGAAATGACAGTTTTATTTAATTTTTTTAAATGCTCTTTTAATAAACTGTGCATTATGTTATAATGCATTAGTAGAAATCTTTATTTTGGGAGGAAGAGCATTATGTATTATCTTGGTATTGATCTCGGCGGAACCAATATCGTGGCCGGCGTTGTTGACGAGGAAGGCAATGTAATAGTAAAAGCAAGCTGTAAGACCAATATTCCCCGCTCACAGGAGGAAATCTGTGACGATATGGCAAGCGTTGCTTTGAAGGCTCTGGAGAGTGCAGGCCTTACAAAGAACGATATCAACTATATCGGAATAGGCGCTCCGGGTGCAGTCAACGGTGCTACTGGCGTTATTGAGTTTACCAGCAACTTCGGTTTCCACAACTGGGCTATCGGCGATATGATGAAAGAGCGTCTGGGTCTTGATATCTATGTCGAGAACGATGCAAACGCTGCTGCATACGGCGAATTCTGTGTCGGCGCTGCAAAGGACGCAACCGATGCTATCGTTATCACCCTCGGCACTGGCGTGGGCGGCGGTATCATCATTGACGGTCAGATCTACAGCGGCTCCAACTATGCAGGCGCAGAGCTCGGACACATGGTCATCCATCACGGCGGACGTCAGTGCCCCTGCGGCAGAAAGGGCTGCTGGGAGGCTTACTCTTCTGCAACAGGCATTATCAACATGACAAGGGAAGCAATGGTCAATCCCTATAACTTTGATTCCATTCTCTACAAGATGATCGACGGAGATGTTTCAAAGATTACCGGCAAGACTGCATTTGATGCAATGCATGCCGGCTGTCCTGTAGGTAAGGCTATCGTTGACGAGTATATCTCATATCTTGGCACAGGTATCGTGAACATTATCAATATCTTCCAGCCTGAGATCCTCTGCATCGGCGGCGGTGTGAGCTATCAGGGCAGTGCACTGATCGATCCTCTGAGAAAGATCGTTGAGTCAGAGCGCTACACAAAGCACAACGACAAGCAGACAGAGGTTTGTCTGTGCATGCTGGGCAATGACGCCGGACTTATCGGCGCTGCATTCCTTGGCAAATAATCGAATACAAAAAATGCCTGATTCCTTATGGGGTCAGGCTTTTTTCTTTATATGTCACGGGCAAAGGTCGTGCCGTTAGGGTCTGTCGGTGCTATGTTCGCATTATCAGTTATAACAGAAAAAACTTTAGTGTCCGCATGTTGGAAGTAACAATTGCGAGGGTGCAGCTTCGGTTTGTACACAGAGCGGAACGGAGTGAAGCGTGCAACGCGAATTGGGAGCGCAGGCTCTGCGCTGGCAGCTTGCCGCCGTTTTCGGGGGTGTTGGGGGGACTTTTTCGCAAAAGTCCCCCTGACCGCAGGGTCTGAGCCAGCAGACTTGCCACTGAAAAATACCATACACGCCGCCGGGAGTTCCCTTTCAGCATGGTTCGGACAGTTTTGTGTAAAACGTAGAAAAATACCAGAAAATAAGCGGCTCCTGTCTCAAATGCTTGACAGAAAGCCGCTTGTGTTATATAATTATAAAATGCACATAGTAGAAGAGTGCCCTCTTTTGGGGAATCCCAAAACGAAGCTTACGAAAATACTACCATACTTGAGCCAAAAAATCAAGTGCTTTTTTCGTAACAGTGAAAATGTGATGTAAGGACCTCCCAAAAGCGTCAGAACTGCCTGTCAGAGCTGGGTGACCAGCAGAGTTTTGCACCGGAAGCATTGGCAACGGTGCGGATATGTGTGGTCGTTGAATGGAGTGATAATATGGTAAACGCCAGACCCGTGCGTTTGGGTAAAACCGAGCGAATGAGCTTTTCTCACACCGACGAGATCATTGAAATGCCTAACCTTATTGAGATCCAGAAGGATTCCTATAAGTGGTTCCTTGAAAAGGGACTGAAGGAGGTGTTTGAGGACGTTTCGGGTATTACCGATCATTCGGGAAATCTTGTGGTGAGCTTTGTTGATTACAAGATCGAAACGGATAAGCCGAAAAATACCATAGCGGAGTGTAAGGAAAGGGATACTACCTATGCAGCACCTCTGAGGGTAAGAGTAAGGCTCCACAATAAGGCCGCAGTCAGCAGTCTTGAGGCTATTAAGGAAAGTGACGTCTATTTTGGCGACTTCCCTCTGATGACTCCCAGCGGAACCTTCGTTATAAACGGAGCTGAACGTGTTATCGTATCACAGCTTGTCAGATCGCCCGGCGTTTATTACAAGATGGATCACGACAAGACCGGCAAGGAGCTCTTCAGCTCGACGGTCATTCCTAACAGAGGCGCATGGCTTGAATATGAAAACGACATAAACGATGTGTTTTATGTCCGTATAGATAAAAACAGGAAGCTGCCTGTAACGGTGTTCATCAGGGCACTGGGTCTGGGCACAGATGCTGAGATCAAGGAATTCTTTGGTGAGGATGACGAGAGGATACTCGCTACCCTTGAGAAGGATCCCACAGATAACCGTGACGACGCTCTCAAAGAGGTTTACAGAAAGCTTCGCCCCAGTGAGCCTCCTACAGTCGAGAGCGCACAGGCTCAGATAGATATGCTCTTCTTCGATCCGAGACGCTATGATATGTCAAGGGTCGGCAGATATAAGTTCAACAAGAAGCTGGGCATCTCCAACAGACTTGCCAACCATGTGCTTGCTGAGCCGGTGGTAAGCCCCCTGACAGGTGAGATACTTGCTGATGCAGGTGAGTTTATCTCAAAGGAAAGAGCTATGGAGATCGAGGATCAGGGCGTTACCTTCGCTTATGTCCTCAACCACAACGACCGTGCCGTAAAGATCATCTCCAACGGCATGGTGGATATCAAGAAGTACATCAGCTTTGACCCCGAAGAGGAATGCGGCATCAACGAGAGGGTTCGCTTCAAGGTGCTCAGGGAGATACTTGACTCCTGCAGCGATGAGGCTGAGCTGAAAAAGATGCTCCGTATGCGCAAGGACGAGCTTGTACCCAAGCACATAATCGTTGACGATATTCTCGCAAGCATTAACTATATGAACTCTCTTGCCTGCGGAGTGGGCAATACCGATGACATCGACCATCTGGGCAACAGAAGGATCCGTTCAGTGGGTGAGCTGCTCCAGAACCAGGTAAGAATAGGCTTCTCAAGACTTGAAAGAGTCATCCGTGAGAGAATGGGTCTGCAGGCTTCCGACCTCAATGCCCTGGCTCCCAACGCACTCATTAACATCCGTCCGGTGACGGCAGCAATCAAGGAATTCTTCGGATCCTCGCCGCTGTCCCAGTTCATGGATCAGAACAATCCCCTTGCAGAGCTTACACACAAGAGACGTCTTTCGGCACTGGGTCCCGGCGGTCTTTCGAGAGACCGTGCAGGATTTGAGGTCCGTGACGTTCACTATACACACTACGGCAGAATGTGTCCTATCGAGACTCCTGAAGGTCCTAACATCGGACTTATCTCATATCTTGCCACATTTGCAAAGATCAATGAGTATGGTCTTATCGAGGCTCCCTTCCGCAAGGTTGACAAGGAGAAGGGCATAGTCACCAATCAGGTTGAATATATGACCGCAGACGTGGAGGATAACTACATCGTTGCTCAGGCAAATGAACCTCTTGACGCTGAGGGTCACTTCATGAACGCAAAGATCGTCGGCCGTTTCAAGGACGAGTTCGTTGAAGTCGAGAAAAGCAAGGCCGACTATATGGACGTTTCACCGAAGATGGTTGTATCAGTAGCTACTGCTATGATCCCCTTCCTTGAAAACGACGACGCAAACCGTGCACTTATGGGCTCCAACATGCAGAGGCAGGCAGTGCCGCTGCTCTCCACAGAGTCCCCGATCGTTGGCACAGGTATGGAATATAAGGCAGGCGTTGACTCCGGCGTTTGTATCCTCAGTGAGGAGCCGGGCGTAGTCAAATATGTCAGTGCAGACCAGATCAGGGTGCAGTATGATTCCGGCAGGGTGCAGACCTTCCAGGTGACCAAGTTCCTGCGTTCTAACCAGGGCACCTGCATTAACCAGGTTCCGATAGTTTCCGTTGGTCAGAGGGTCGAAAAGAATGAGGTGCTGGCTGACGGACCCGCTACCCACAACGGCGAGATCAGTCTCGGAAAAAATGCTCTCATTGGCTTTATGACCTGGGAGGGCTACAACTACGAGGACGCCGTACTTATCAATGAAAAGATCGTCCGTGACGACGTATACACCTCCATCCACATCGAGGAGTATGAAACAGAAGCAAGAGATACCAAGCTGGGTCCGGAGGAGATCACCAGAGAGATACCCAACATCGGTGACGATCAGCTCAGAGACCTGGACGAGAACGGTATCATTCACATAGGCGCCGAGGTCCATGCAGGCGATATCCTTGTAGGTAAGGTAACGCCTAAGGGAGAGACCGAGCTTACAGCAGAGGAAAGACTGCTGAGGGCTATCTTCGGTGAAAAGTCAAGAGAGGTGCGTGACACCTCACTGAGAGTGCCTCACGGTGAATACGGCATTATCGTTGACGTAAAGGTATTTACCAAAGAGGACAGCGGCGACGAGCTGGCACCCGGTGTAAACAAGGTGGTGCGCTGCTACATCGCTCAGAAGAGAAAGATCCAGGTCGGCGACAAGATGGCAGGACGTCATGGTAACAAGGGTGTCGTCTCAAGAATACTTCCTGAGGAGGATATGCCCTTCCTGCCCGACGGCAGACCTCTCGACATCGTGCTCAACCCCTTGGGCGTTCCTTCACGAATGAACATCGGTCAGGTGCTTGAGGTGCATCTGGGCTATGCGGCTAAGGCTCTCGGCTGGAAGATCATGACCCCTGTGTTTGACGGTGCTCACGAGCAGGATATTTTCCAGTGCTTCCGTGACGCAGGCATCAGCGAGGACGGCAAGATATGGCTCAAGGACGGCAGAACCGGCGAATACTTTGACAACCCTGTAACCGTAGGCTATATGTATTATCTCAAGCTCCATCACCTGGTTGACGATAAGATCCACGCCCGTTCCACAGGCCCCTACTCACTTGTCACACAGCAGCCTCTCGGCGGCAAGGCCCAGTTCGGCGGCCAGCGCTTCGGAGAGATGGAAGTGTGGGCACTGGAGGCATACGGCGCTGCCTATACTCTCCAGGAGATACTTACAGTCAAGTCCGACGACGTGGTGGGCAGAGTAAAGACCTACGAGTCTATCGTAAAGGGTCAGAACATACCCAAGCCCGGTATCCCCGAATCCTTCAAGGTGCTCATCAAGGAGCTCCAGTCCCTTGCTCTGGATATCAGAGTGCTTGACAGAAATCAGAATGAGATCAACCTCCAGCAGGATCTGGATGACGACATGGATATTGTCACCGATAAGGGTCCTGACGGCGACGGAGAAGCAGACGGCTCGGCATACAACGAAAAGAACATTCTTGAATATGATGATCCCTACGGCTATCAGATCACGGACGAAAACGGTGAAGAGTTTGTCTATGATGAGGAGGAAGAGGATTATTACAAGAGCGGCGATGACGACAATCTGTTTGATGATATATCAGGCCTGGGGGATGACAACTGAGAGGAGGACAAGGTTCAATGGAGTTTAATGAATTTGAATCAATAAAGATCGGTCTGGCGTCTCCTGACCTGATCAGAGAATGGTCATACGGTGAGGTCACAAAGCCCGAAACTATCAACTACCGTACACTGAAGCCCGAAAAGGACGGCCTCTTCTGCGAGGCTATTTTCGGTCCTCAGAAGGACTGGGAGTGTCACTGCGGCAAGTATAAGAAGATACATTTCAAGGGCAGAAAGTGCGACCGCTGCCACGTTGAGATAACAAGAGCTAAGGTGCGCCGTGAGAGAATGGGACATATTGAGCTTGCGGCTCCCGTTTCACATATATGGTATTTCAAGGGTATTCCTTCAAGAATGGGTCTGATACTTGATATCTCTCCCAGGACCCTTGAAAAG
The DNA here is from genome assembly GCA_902768825.1 of uncultured Ruminococcus sp. Lineage (GTDB taxonomy): Bacteria > Bacillota > Clostridia > Oscillospirales > Acutalibacteraceae > UBA1213. The sequence continues at coordinate 37,391 of CACXMR010000031.1, read as the reverse complement.
GTGCTCTATTTCGCTATGTACATCGTCACAAGAGTTGACGAGGACAGCCCTGCTGCCCGTGAGCTTACGATGCAGCAGTGCCTGAGCGAAAAGGAATACGCCGACATGAAGGAGAAGTATGAGAACGACTTTGAGGCAATGATGGGCGCTGAGGCTATTCAGAAGCTTCTCAAGGATATTGACCTGGAGGCACTGTCTGAGGACCTCAAGGCAGAGCTGGAGGTCTCCGGCGGCCAGAAGAGAGTAAGGATCCTCAAAAGGCTTGAGGTGGTAGAGTCCTTCCGTCTTTCGGGCAACCGTCCCGAGTGGATGATCCTTGACGTTATCCCGGTTATCCCGCCGGATATCCGTCCTATGGTACAGCTGGACGGCGGCAGGTTTGCGACCTCTGACCTCAACGATCTTTACCGCAGGGTCATAAACAGAAATAACCGTCTCAGAAGGCTTTTAGAGCTCAAGGCTCCCGATATCATCATCCGCAACGAGAAGCGTATGCTTCAGGAGGCAGTTGACGCACTTATCGACAACGGCAGAAGAGGCAGACCTGTAACAGGCCCCAACAACAGAGCACTCAAGTCACTTTCGGATATGCTCAAGGGCAAGCAGGGACGTTTCCGTCAGAACCTTCTGGGCAAGCGTGTTGACTATTCGGGCCGTTCCGTTATCGTCGTAGGCCCTGAGCTGAAAATGTATCAGTGCGGTCTGCCTAAGGAGATGGCTCTGGAGCTGTTTAAGCCCTTTGTAATGAAGATTCTTGTAGAGAGCGGTTCCGCTCAGAACATAAAGGCCGCAAGAAAGGCCGTCGAGCGTGCAAAGCCCGAGGTCTGGGACGCACTGGAGAGGGTTATCAAGGGTCATCCTGTAATGCTCAACCGTGCACCTACACTTCACAGACTGGGCATTCAGGCATTTGAGCCTGTGCTTGTAGAGGGTAAGGCCCTCAAGCTCCATCCCCTCGCTTGTACAGCATTCAACGCTGACTTTGACGGCGACCAGATGGCTGTGCACGTTCCCCTTTCCGCAGAGGCTCAGGCAGAGGCTCGTTTCCTCATGCTTGCCGCCAACAACCTGCTCAAGCCTTCAGACGGTAAGCCTGTTACCGTGCCTACTCAGGACATGGTGCTGGGTTCATATTACCTGACCCTCAACAAGGACGGTGAACCCGGCGAAGGCAAGATATTCAGAGATACGGACGAGGCTATCATGGCCTATGAAACAAAGGTCGTAAGCCTCCATGCAAAGATAAAGGTGCGCCGTGAGGGTGAGTGGAACGGCGAAAAGCGCAGTGTGCTCATCGACACCACCGTAGGACGCATCATCTTTAACAGACCCATTCCTCAGGATCTGGGTTATGTGGACAGAAGCAAGCCCGAAAACTTCATGAAATACGAGATAGACTTCCTCGTAGGGAAGAAGCAGCTGGGAAAGATCATTGACAAGTGCATTAAGAAGCACGGCACACAGATCACATCCCGTGTGCTGGACGATGTCAAGGCCCAGGGCTATAAATACTCCACAAAGGGAGCTATCACCGTTGCAGTCTGCGACGCAGAGATACCCCCGGCAAAGAAGGAGATCATCAAGGGCGCCGAGGCCGAGATCGACAAGGTGACCAAGATGTTCCGCAGAGGCTTCATGTCAAACCAGGAGCGCTATGAGAAGGTGCTCAAGATCTGGGACAAGGCTACAAATGACGTTACCGCCGCTCTTCAGGGCAACCTGGGACAGTATAACCCCATCTTCATGATGGCGGATTCAGGCGCCCGTGGTTCTATGAGCCAGATCAGACAGCTCGCAGGTATGCGAGGACTTATCGCAAACACATCAGGTAAGACCATCGAGATCCCCATCAGGGCTAACTATCGTGAAGGTCTTAACATTCTCGAATACTTCATTTCATCCCGTGGCGCCCGTAAGGGACTGGCAGATACGGCTCTTCGTACCGCCGACTCAGGATACCTCACAAGACGTCTTGTTGACGTTTCGCAGGAGGTCATCATCCGTGAGGAGGACTGCGGCACTACAGACGGTATCGTTGTCTATGACCTGATGGACGGCAAGTCAGTTACCGAGTCAATGCACGAGAGACTTCTGGGCAGATATCTGTGTGATGACTTCGTTGACAGTGAGACAGGCGAGGTGCTGGTTTCCAAGAATAAGATGATGGATGACCATGACGCTGACATTATAGTTGGCAAGGGCGTGACCTCAATCAAGATCCGCTCTATCATTGACTGCCGTGCAAAGCATGGTGTGTGCCGCAAGTGCTATGGATCAAACCTTGCAAACGGTATGCCTGTGACTATCGGCGAGGCAGTAGGAATCATAGCCGCACAGTCCATCGGAGAGCCCGGCACACAGCTCACCATGAGAACCTTCCATACCGGCGGTGTTGCAGGCGGTGAGGATATCACACAGGGTCTGCCGAGAGTTGAAGAGCTCTTCGAGGCCAGAAAGCCAAAGCATCTTGCTATCATCAGCGAGATCGGCGGCAAGGTGACTTTTGAGGAGATAAAGAAGAACCGTCATGCAGTTATCACCAATCCTGAGACCGGAGAGAAGAAGGAATATCTCATTCCCTTTGGTTCAAGGCCGAAGGTTGAGGAAGGTCAGATCATCGAGGCTGGCGATCTTATTACAGAGGGTTCTGTAAACCCCCACGATGTACTGACCATAAAGGGCACTGCTGCCGTACAGGACTACCTGATACAGGAAGTACAGCTTGCCTACAGACTGCAGGGTGTTGATATCAACGATAAGCACATTGAAGTAATCATCCGTCAGATGATGCGCAAGATCAGGATCGACGAGGCAGGCTCCACTAACCTGCTGCCGGGATCACTGGTTGACAAGGGTGAGTTCTATGCAGAGAACGAGGCTGTAGAGAGGCGCATAGCCGAAGGCGAAGAAGGTCTGGAGCTTGCCACCTACACTCCGCTGCTGCTTGGTATCACCAAGGCATCCCTTGCCACGGATTCCTTCCTGTCGGCTGCGTCCTTCCAGGAGACCACAAGGGTGCTCACAGACGCTGCTATCAAGGGCAAGTCCGACCCGCTGATGGGACTCAAGGAGAACGTCATCATCGGAAAGCTTGTTCCTGCAGGAACCGGTATGCACCGCTACAGCGATGTAGAGATCGAGGCTGCCGGCGCAGTTAGCGAATGATAAAAGCATTACAAATGAACAGCTTCGGCGCATAGCCTGAGCAAAAAAACAGTCCTGATTCCTTTACGGAGTCAGGACTTTACTATTGTCGCTTGAAAAATTACAAAATCAAAAGCTTGCGGAATCCCAAGACAGAGCCTTTGGTCAGGGGTAAGGGGCTGAAAGCCCCTGATTTCTCAGACGCATAAAAACTTTATTTTCTTTTGAATATTTGTATAAACCTGCATCGGCAAAATGTTACTGCTATATGAAGGCCCGGATAAACCTGAAGGACAGCTTCTTAAGGAAATTGCATCTGCCGTAAAGCTCAAGGGAAATTCTCCTGCAGCAATCTTCAACGTGATCTCTGTCCTCAGGAGTCACCTCACGGTTGGAATAGTTAGCTGTGAGCAGGGTGTTTATGAGCCGCTCGCAGTCCTCGTAGCTCAGTGAGGATATACTTTCGCTCAGAAGCTTTGGGAAATCCTTTTCGGAACCGGTCTTGTCGGTCAGCTCCTTTGAATAGTGCAGCATCCTCATTATGCGGTCAAAGAGATTTATGCAGCTCATTGATGACAGACTGCGTATTATCCGGTGTCTGCGTATCAGCAAGAAGGCAACAACGCCGGCTGCTGCGGCAATTATGAGCAGAGCAAAACCGGATATCATGCCGGATGACGCTTCCGCTGCGACGTCATCGCCGTTATCGTCAACCGTGGTGGTTGTGGCATTGGAGTCGCCGTTGAACTTCCAGCCGTAGCGGTCCATGATGAATCGCATGACAGACTCGTTATAACCGGGATAGGAAGCGTGCATCAGTCCGTCAGTGGCAGGGGTCACCTCTACGGGTACCCAGCCGTAGTCCTTGAGATATATCTCGACCCAGGCATGGGCGGACTTGTCGGTCAGTGTTGCCGTGAAATACCCCCTGTTTATGCGGTTATAACGAAAGTCGGTGGGGCTTGCGGTGTATCCGGTTACATATCGTGCGGGTATGCCGTACATCCGGTACATGAGGGTGGCGGCTGAGGCAAAGTGCACACAGTAGCCCTTTCCGTTTTCAAAAAGGAAATAATCAATGACATCCTTGTTATAGGGAGTGGTGCCTGGGGTGGTGGTATAAACGGCACGGTTTTGCAGGGTCACAAGGATAAAGGTAGTGATGGAGTTCAGGTCGGTCAGGGGAGTCTCCTTGCAAAGCTCTTCAAGCCTTTTGAAGGTCCCGCCAGGATAGCTTGTGTAATGAGACGGAAGAACACTTTCATATTCATCCTCGATGCACTTGTAAATGGTCAGCTCATCATCGTCATCTGACCGCTTGATATCATTGACCGACAAAAAGCTGTTTGGATATGCCTCGATAGAATAATCCGCTGTGGTGATTGACCTTGACGGGCTGTATTTGCCGTAATATGGCACAAAAAGCGTCTTTTGAGTGGCGGGACTAAGGCTGCCAAAGGTTACGTCGGTAGCCTTTTCGTTGAGAAAGAAGCCCACAGACTGCTGTTCACTCTCCAATTTGAGATACCTTGAGCCGTCTATTTCCACCTCGCTGTAGTATTTGTCGTTCAGGGTGGTATCCTTGGCTAATAGGTAGTGCAACTCCGAGATCGGGTCGGACAGGTCGGAGTGGAGATAATAATAGGGATAGGGCAGAGGTTCGGCAGAGGAACGGAGATACCTTTCGAGGGCAAATTCAAAAACATCATCCATAAACGGTTCCATATAGGCACTGCCGTCCGAGCCGGAGCTTCCCATGACATAGGCGTTGCTCCAGTTGCTGTCGGAATAGTTTTTGCCCACAAAGCCTTTGATATAGAAGGTTTCGGTGGGTATCTTGTTCACTGTGACGGATAGCTGTTCTGCGCCGGACTGATAGAGGTTTCCACGGTTGATGCTTCCTCCGTTCAGGTCGCCGGAGATGGTGTCGCCCATGAGCCTTGTGATGCCCTCCTTGATGAGGTTGTCTGTCTGATAGGCAAGGCTGAAAAGCTCGTTTTCGTTGCTGCGCTCTATTATGAGGGCAGGGACCAGGGCAATGACCGCTATTGCAAAAACCAGCACCATACTCAGCACGTTTATGCGGGAACGTCTTTTCATTTTCATGACGTTCTTGATGCTGCGGCGCTCTGTCATGTTGATGACGGCAAAACCTGTCTCAAAGAGCACAAGCATAACCATATTGGGGATAGCCATGGTGTGTCCGAAGATGGGCGTCAGTATCATCAGCACGATGCCTATGGCAAACATCAGGGCATGGCTGCGGATGACAAATTCCAGACAGAACAGGAAAAAGGTCAGCAGCACCAAAGTGGTCAGCAGGAAAACGGTATCAAGGGATAGTCCGCTCAGGGGATAGTTGTGTGTGACAAGATATTTTATCCTTGAGGTCACAGAATAGACCTGTGGGATCATTATCAACCCTGCAGTCACGGTGATGATGCCGGTAGCATAGATAAAAATCCTTTTGTGCCTTGTGTAGAGATACCAGAATACCATGGTCAGCAGCGTGGTCGAGGTAAAGATCATCAAATAATACCTGAAGCTCAGACCCAGCAGATCACCGATGCTCAGGATCATGCTTACAATGCCAAGGATGTAGACTGCCGGCAGCAAGGGAGATCTGTCGATCATGCGCCGTTCCTGTTCCTCTTTGCGGCGCTCACGCTTGTCCTTATAGTTGTGGACCGTGGTGATTATAATTTTTTGGGGTTTGTTTTTTGTTTTATTCTTTATAGCGCATCACCTGCCTTCATAGCCGGAAGGCAAGAGCCGACAGCTCCGCCTCTGTCTTTTCCTTGTGAAAGCGATAGACCGGACGGCCCGAAAAGTACCACTCAAGACCGGTGGTGATGACCATTCTGCCGGGAGAACGGGTGTCTGTGCCGCTGAAAAGCTCCTCCGGTCTGCAGCTTTTGTCGGCAAGGTAGAGCTTTGCAAGAAGCTCGGCACAGAGCTCCTCTGTGTCTGCGGTGAACTGCACGATACCGCCCCTTGCCCTGTCGAAATAATGCACGTTAAGGGCGACTTCCTTGCGGACCAGAGCTATGAGCACAGAGAATACTATCTCATAGAATGCGTCCCACTCATCGGTTTGCAGCGTGTCAGAGCCTGATGTGTCCAGGAACAGGTCAAATATCAGGTCGTTGTCCTTTGTAAATTCCTTTACCCAGATGGAATCGGTCTTAGCACTGAAGTTGTGATGGATATGTCTTGTCAGGTCGCCGGGGATGTACTCACGGATAAGATGCACCTCACTGTGATCATCGCCCTTTTTCGGGGTGCGGGTCTCAGTCAGGGGAATGTCGTCATAGCTGCCCACTGCGGGCATGATGATGTTCATGCGCTTCTCTACCGGGAACACAATTATCTCTCCGGATTCTCTCAGCCTGCGGGTGGATGAAAACAGCGTAAGCGGATCATAGACTCTGACCTTTTTCAGCTCAATGTTTATCACACCGCAGTATGGGGCGGTGATATAAAACTCCGACAGATTATCCTCTTTGGAGCCCTTGCCGTTTGCACAGCCGCTGAGGGTGCGCCTGGAGCCGTCCTTGTCGGTGGAGTAATGCAATTTCATCTTTACTCTATACCTGTTGACAGGCAGCCGGCTTTTGTTTATGGCTGATATGGATATATCCTTTTCAAGCTTCTTAAAGGCTATGGAGCGCTTTTTTTGCAGCTCTATGGTGAGCTTTCTTTGCTGATAGATGGCTGCGGCTGTCATCAGAATGGTGATGACGCCTATGGTCACAGCGAGCACCATCATCCATGTCTGCCTGAACATGCCCGCAAAGTACCATATAGCAAGCATCGTGAGTATTGTTGTCAGCCCCTTCATTTCGTGCCACCAAGATAGGGCTGGGGTGTGGTTTTAAGCAGATCAGCTATAATGTCATTCCTGCTGCTGCCGTTCATCCTTGCCGCCATGTTAAGGGTCAGCCTGTGCATCAGGACATAAGGAAGCTGGGTAATCACGTCCATCGGGATAACATAGTCCCTGCCCTGGAGCCATGCGTATGCCTTGGAGCTTTTTACAAGGGCGATGGTGGCTCTGGGGCTTGCGCCCCTTTCAATGTAAGGATGATTTCTTGTGGCGGTTATCAGCTTTATAATATAATCATATACTATATCCTTGATGTATACCTCATGGATCTGCTCCTGCATGGAGATAAACTCTTCTCTGGTGATGACGGGAGAGGTATCGTCCGTCCTTGCTTTTTTGCCTGTGGTGCGGGCTATCTCCAGCTCGCTGAGGTAATCAGGATATCCCAGAGACAGGGTTATCATAAAACGGTCGATCTGTGCCTCAGGCAAAAGCTGGGTTCCTGCGGCTCCCGAAGGGTTCTGGGTGGCGATGACCAGGAACGGGACAGGTGCATCCCTTGTAACTCCGTCAACCGAGACCTTTCTCTCTTCCATTACCTCAAGCAGAGCAGACTGGGTTTTTGGGGATGTACGGTTTATCTCGTCGGCAAGCAGTATATTGCAGAATATGCTGCCCTCCTGATATACAAACTTGTCCTGATCCCTGCGGTAGACAGAGAAGCCTGTGAGATCAGAGGGCATTACGTCCGGAGTGAACTGTACTCTCCGGCACTCAAGGCCCATTGCCTTTGAAAACGCTGTGGCAAGGGTGGTTTTGCCCACTCCGGGAATATCCTCCAGCAAAACATGACCGTTTGCCAGAAATGCGGTGAGTATCTCGGCAGTTTCCGTCTGTTTGCCGAGGATCACCTTATCGACCTCCCTGAGCACCTGATGTGCTCTTTCAACCAATTCTGTTCCCATTTGTTTTCCTTCCTTTCAAGGTCGTGTGTTGCCTGAGGGCAAAGCCCTGCATAATCTATCCGTCTACTGTGATGTCGTGCAAAGTAAAGGGTATGACTCTTTGCAGATCGTCAAGGCTCATCTCAATCTGGAAGCCTATTTTTCCGCCGCTGAAAAAGACCGTATCAAAAAGCTCCGCTGTTTCGTTTATGACTGTAGTGAAAAGCTTTTTCATCCCGATGGGTGAGCAGCCACCGTGGATATATCCTGTAAGGGGAAGAAGCTCCTTTGACTTGAGCATGACGATAGATTTTTCTCCCACTGCAGCGGCAGCCTTTTTGAGGTCAAGCTCATGGGCCACAGGCACGAGAAAAACATAGTGCTCCCCTGATTTGCCCGTAGTTACCAGGGTCTTGAACACCTGCTCCGGGTCCTCTCCCAGTGCTCTGGCAGTTTCCAGTCCGCTGACGGCTCCTGTTTCGGTATAGTAATGTTCCTTGTAGCTTATTCCCATGCTGTCAAGCTTTCGCATAGCGTTAGTTTTATTATCCTTAGCCATTTTACAGCTCCCTTATTCATTATTACCTGTCAAGTATTATTCTAACATTTTGAGTTGGTTTTTTCAATACACAAAATGGCAGTGCAGACTCTGGGTAATCCCTTCCGGACAGGGAGGGTCAGAGAGCAGGATATCCTTGCTTGGGCCGGAGAATGGCAGTCAGACAGTGTAAAGAATTAGAAAAGAATTATTTTGTTTACGAAATTAAAAAAATGTATGGATTTTTTGGAAGAGATATGTTATTATATATTAGGCTCATAGGGATAATTATTGTTCCGACAGGGTTTGTAATTTAATATCGGCTCCGTAGGGGGCTATGGAATATAATATTCGTAAGAGGGAGTTTTTTTAATGGAAAAGAGACTTATATTTGTGACTTCTCCGCCGGCCTGCGGAAAGACAAGACTTGCAAAAAAGCTTGCAACAGAGCTGAAACACATCGTCTATCTTGATAAGGATACACTTATACCCCTGTCTAAGCAGATCTTTAAGATCGCAGGGGAGGAATATAATAGAAGCTCAAAGTTCTTTGAGAGGGAGATCCGTGACTATGAGTATGAGGTCATCCTGGACCTTGCCTTTGAAGCACTGAAATATGCCGATCTGGTGATGGTGAATGCCCCCTTCACAAGGGAGATCAGGGATAACGACTATATCAAGGCACTCAGGGAGAAGCTTGCCGAGGCAGGAGCAAAGCTCACGGTGATCTGGATAGTTACCGACCCGGAGGTTTGCCACCAGAGAATGATAAACAGGAATTCAGACAGAGATGTGTGGAAGCTTGAGCACTGGGATGAGTATCTCGCTTCTCTTAACTTTAACGTGCCTGAAAACCTTCGTGATCCCGATGATAACGGCAGCCTTCTGCTTTACTACAATTCTACGGACGAGCAGTCCGAGGAGAGCTTCCATGAGCTGATGGAGTTTTTCAAGGACTATGACTGAGCGGCTTTTGACGCACTGCGGTATACAAAACATGATACAAAGTCCCCTTCAGGTCTTCTTTGAGTCTTGAAGGGGCTTTTTGCTTTGGTGAACCGTAATTATTATTGAATTTTACTTGCAACCTTGTGTCTTTGATGGTATAATGTTACAGTTAGAGTATTATGTTTTTTTATGATACGATGATGATTGTATGATAGAAATATGCAAATTCTGAGAAGGGGAAGATCTTATATGAGAAAAGAAAACAAGTACCGCACACACTACTGCGGTGAACTGAGAGAGTCCGATATCGGCAAGGATGTGAGAGTCGCAGGCTGGGTAGAAAATATCCGTGACCACGGCGGCGTAATGTTCCTTGATATCCGTGACCACTATGGAGTAGTGCAGGTGGTTGTCCATGATGACAGGATACTTGACAGCATCAACAGGGAGTGCTCCGTGACTGTCAGCGGCAAGGTCACAAAGCGTGACGAGGATACCATAAATCCCAAGATAGCTACAGGTACAGTGGAGATTCATTCCGATAATATTCTGGTTCTTGGCAAGGCTCCGCAGAATCTTCCCTTCGAGGTACAGAATTCCACCGATGTCAAGGAGGACATAAGGCTGAGATATCGCTTCCTTGACCTGAGGAACAAGAAGGTCCATGAGAATATTGTGATGCGTTCACAGCTTATCTCCTTCCTTCGCAGCAAGATGTCAGAGATGGGATTCCTTGAGATACAGACGCCTATCCTTTCCTGCTCATCTCCTGAGGGTGCGAGAGATTACCTCATCCCCAGCAGAAAGCACAAGGGTATGTTTTATGCACTGCCTCAGGCTCCCCAGATATTCAAGCAGCTGCTGATGGTTTCCGGTTTTGATAAGTATTTCCAGATAGCTCCCTGCTTCCGTGATGAGGACGCAAGGGCTGACCGTTCACCCGGTGAGTTTTATCAGCTTGACTTTGAGATGGCATTCTCTGAGCAGGAGGATGTGTTTGCAGCAGCCGAGGATATCCTCTACGCCGCATTCACAAAGTTCTCTAAAAAAGATGTCTCAAAGCCGCCCTTCCGCAGGATACCCTTTGCAGAGGCAATGCTTACCTACGGCACTGACAAGCCTGACCTCAGAAACCCGCTGCTCATTAAGGATATCAGCCCCATGTTTGAGGAGACGGATTTCGCACCCTTCAGAAAAAAGACGGTGCGCAGCATCAATGTGCCAGGAGCGGCAGCACAGTCCAAAAAGTGGTTTAAGAATATGGAGGAGTTCGCTCTTTCCATCGGCATGAAGGGCCTGGGCTATGTGAAGGTAAGGGATGACCTGACCTTCGATGGTCCCATTGACAAGTTCCTCAAGGAGGGCGACAGGGAAAAGCTCATCGAGATCAACGGCTCCAAGGCAGGAGACGTGATCTACTTCATTGCAGACTCCAAGGACATGGCGCCAAAGCTGGCAGGACAGATCAGGACAGAGGTGGCAAAGCGTCTTGATATGATAGATACCAGCCGCTTTGAGATGTGCTTCATCACAGACTTCCCCATGTATGAGATAGACGAGGAAACCGGCAAGGTTATATTTACTCACAACCCCTTCTCTATGCCCCAGGGCGGCATGGAGGCTCTGCTTAACAAGGAGCCTACAGAGGTGCTGGCATATCAGTATGACATAGTGTGCAACGGCGTAGAGCTTTCATCCGGCGCAGTAAGAAACCATGACCTGGATATAATGATAAAGGCCTTTGAAATAGCAGGCTACACCGAAGATGATCTGAAAACCAAGTTTAAGTCACTTTACAATGCTTTCAAATACGGCGCTCCGCCTCATGCCGGCATGGCTCCCGGTGTTGACAGAATGCTCATGCTTCTTGCTGAGGAGGAAAATATCCGTGAGGTCATAGCCTTCCCCATGAACAGCAATGCGCAGGATCTTCTTTTGGGTTCACCCACAGAGGTCACTGAGCAGCAGCTCCGTGAGGTTCATATAAAGATCAGATAAAACAAGGAAGAATCTCCGGCTTTGCGGAGAAATAATACAAGGGGGTCTGTAATAATGAAACGTATTCTGAAAAGGACAGCTATCGGGCTGCTTGCTGCAATGATTGCCTTCAGCTGTCTGTTCCTTCAGGCTTTTGCTGACCAGAGCAAACCAGAGCAAAGCTCCGGCACTGCAAGCGAGTCTGTAAAAAATAACGGACAGATGAATCTCGACGTGGTGTTTGTGCTTGACGCCAGCGGTTCCATGACAAAATCAGACCCGAAGAAAATAGCAATCGACGCCTACAGAATGTTTGTAGAAATGCTGGACAATACCTGCGGCATCGGCTATGTGGTATTCTCCCATGAGCTGCTGGACACCGGCGAAATAGTTGATACCAGCGAGACAGAGGCGCTGGAGGCCACAAAGAAAAAGATGGCTGCAGTAAAGTATGATCTTCAGGGCTTTACGGATATCGCTCTTGGTCTTACAAAGGCAAAGGATATGCTGACCACCCAGGAGATCGAGACAGACCACAGAGAAAAGCTGGTCATTCTTCTGACTGACGGTAACACCGCTCTCCCCAAGGACGGCAGGTCGCTGGAGGAATCAAACGATGAGCTGGATAAGACGCTCCTTGCTCTCCATGACCGCCAGATCCCTGTATATTCTGTAGGTCTTAACTACAACGGCAAGATGAAGGCTGAGGAACTGCAGCATATATCTGATGAGACTGAGGGCGCATGGTATGAGACCCACAGCTCTGAGGAGCTTTTGCAGATATTCTCCGAGATATTCGGCAAGGTAAATCAGATTACGGGTGAGGAAGAGACTGTCAAGGACGGCAAGGTGTCTGTGGATGTTACCGACAGCACCGTTTCTGATATTAACCTTATCATCCAGTCTGCGCTTTCACTGGATCAGCTGGATCTGGTGCTGGTAAACCCCAATGGTGAGACGATTTCCCTCAAGGACGCAGACGGCGTTTCCCTGTCATCCACCGGCAACTACACAATGCTCAAGATTACCAAGCCCCAGGAGGGTGAGTGGACCCTGAAGATAAACGGCGCAGACAGCAGCCCTGTCAAGGTAACAAGAATGGACTATTACTCAGTCTATCTTGAGCAGCAGATCAGAGAGATACTGGCTTCAGGAGAGGAAGGCATCACTGTAACGGATTACCTTCCTAAGGGTGCAAAGGTCCGCATTGAAACTACCGTAAGGGATCAGGACGGTATCGTTACCGACAAGAATCTCCTCAAAACGCTTAACATTGCTGCTACCATCGCAAAGGAAAACGGTAAGATGACCACACTTACCATGGTGCCCTCTGACGAGGACGGAAAGTATTATGTGGAATGGCTCGTGGATGATACAGCAAAGGCCGAGATAAAGAGTACTGTTGAAAACTCTAAATTCAAGAGGGAAACTATCGGGGACATCTATTCTATCCTTCCCATAAGCGAATATACTAACACGATGGTGAATACCGGTCAGTACACTGAGGAATATCTGGGTAAGGTCAAGCTGGGCGATGGCTACATGGGCGACCAGACCTATAGCATTCCTGAGGACAGCGGCAACGCATGGTTCACTGTAATGATAATAGCTATTGTCATAGCTATGGGTATCGGTGTTGTGATTATCATATCGATCATTCGCTCAAAGATTCCTGAGAAGGCTCTGGGCGGCGAGGTGAAGTTTGAGGAGCCTGTGCCGGAGAAGGAAGCTCCCAAGCAGCCCTATGTGCCTGAGAAACCCATTGTCATGCCTGAGGCAAAGGATCCTGATCTGGTAAATTATGAGCTTGTAGAGCATGACGCTATAGAAAACCTTATTAAGAAGGGTCCTGAAGAGGCCTTTGCAGCTAACGCAGACGATTACAAGACCGATGAGGCTCTTGAAAAGCTTGTCAAGAAGGGCCCTGACAATACCTTTGCCGTAGGTACCGACAAGCTTCCCGAAGAGGAGGACTATGACGAGTTCGGCGAGGATGATGATGTCTACGAGGATCACGGCCTTGACGATCAGTATGAAGACGATAACGAAGAGGACAGCGGCTACGATCAGAACACCGGATATAATCAGCAGGGCTTCGGCATGGGCGGCTATGACCCCAACGGTACAACCAGCAGGGCTTCGGCATGGGTGGTTATGACCCCAATGCAAGCGCAGATCAAAGCAATTACAGCATCAACAACGGCGATGATCCTTCCTTTTATATAAAGCGTGATTAATTGAGCGATAATACTGGTCGTGGGGACTTTTGCGAAAAAGTCCCCCGGCCTGTTTCTCGTGCCGCCGGCCAGCGTGACGCTGGACCCCTGTTCGCAATGAATGTCATTGAGGCGCTATACCTCAATGTCCGCGGGATGGAAGAAAGTAAGAACCGCAACCAGTAAAGTAACAAATCAGATACTCCTACAGCGCGAACAAGGGAGCGGCAGCTTGCCGCAAGTTTCGCTCAAGCCTTTTCAAAGGCTTGCAGGGTCGAGGGACAGAGTCCCTCGTAGGAGGTTCGGAGGGCAACGCCCTCTGACATAACAAAGGGGTGAAAACAATGGTGGAAAAAGAAGAAATAATGAAGATAGCGATATTGTCTAAGCTTTTTGTGGCGGATGACGAGATCGAGAAGCTGACTGAGGATATGTCGAGGATAATTTCCTTTGCGGATACGATCAATAATGCGGCTGACGAGGGCGTAGAGTTTGATAATATCAACAACCTGTGCAACGTGCTGCGAGAGGATGAGGTAAAGCCATCCTGCGACAGGGAGAAGATACTCAAAAACGCAAAGGACAGCGATGAGGGCTGCTTCCTCGTGAAGAACATAATGAAATAATACCGCCGGAGGTTGAAATAATGAGTGAAAGTATGATAGGAAAGCTCCACTCCATGCTGGAAGCCAGGGAGATATCCTGTGTGGAGCTGACAAAGTCCTATATCGAGGCTGCAGGAAGGGATAACGAAAAGCTTAATGCCTATGTTACCCTGACCCCTGAGACAGCTCTGGAAACGGCAAAGGCCGTTGACAAAAAAATAGCAGCCGGCGAGAGCATCGGCCTGCTGGAGGGTATTCCTATGACCCTCAAGGATAATATTTCTACAGAGAATATAAGAACTACCTGCTGCTCAAAGATTCTGGAGGACTATGTGCCCATTTATGACGCTACTGTATGGAAGCTGCTGAAGGCGCAGAATGCTGTTCTTCTGGGCAAGACTAACATGGATGAGTTTGCTATGGGCTCGTCCTGCGAGACTTCATATTTCGGAGGGGCTAAAAATCCCCATAACCTGGGCCATGTGGCAGGCGGCAGCTCAGGCGGCGTTGCCAGCGCAGTGGGAGGAAATATCGCTGTTTACGGCCTTGGCTCTGACACAGGCGGTTCGATACGTCAGCCTGCCAGCTTCTGCGGCATAGTGGGTATGAAGCCTACTTACGGCGCTGTTTCAAGATTTGGTCTTATAGCCTATGCGTCAAGCTTTGACCAGATAGGTCCGATAACTACCAGCGTAGAGGATACGGCTATAGTCTATGACGCAGTGTCTGAGTATGACCCCATGGATTCCACATCCCAGGGCAGAAAGGGCGCTCCGGTGTGCGATACCCTCAAAAAGGACATTAAGGGCATGAAAATAGGCATTGCCAGTGAATATATGGACGGCGTGAGGGATGACGTAAGACAGGCCGTGGAAAACGCAGCAGAGATTTACAGGTCTCTGGGTGCGGAGATAGTTTATTTTGACCTGCCTGCACTCAAGTATGCGCTTCCGGTTTATTATATCCTTGCCTGTGCCGAGGCTTCATCAAACCTGGGCAGATATGACGGTATCAGATATGGCTATAAGGCTGAACGCTATACAGATGTAAACGATATGATCAAAAAGACCAGGAGTACGGGCTTTGGCGAAGAGGTAAAGAGAAGAATCCTTCTCGGCACATACGTTCTCAGCTCGGGCTACTATGACGCTTACTACAAAAAGGCTCAGAATCTGAGAGGTACCATCGTAAACGCCTTTAAAAAGGCCTTTGAGTCCTGCGACGTGATACTTGCCCCCACAGTGCCTATGACCGCCTTTGAAAATGGTCATGCGGTCAGCGACCCGGTTGAAACATATCTTACCGATATCTGCACCGTGCCTGTGAATATCGCAGGTCTGCCGGGAGTTTCAGTGCCCTGCGGCTATAATGCAAAGGGTATGCCAATTGGTATGCAGCTTATCGGCAACAGCTTCTGTGAGGCTAAGATACTCAATGCCGCATGGCAGTATGAGAATGCTGCAAATATCTACAGAGCCGCCGACTTCGGCGTGAAGATCTGAGTGAGGAAGGAGTTAGGCTGAAATGAAATATGAACTTGTAGCAGGCTTCGAGACTCACGTGGAGCTTTCCACAGACACAAAGATATTCTGCTCTTGTACCACTAAGTTCGGGGGAGAACCCAACACGCATTGCTGTCCTATCTGCATAGGACTTCCCGGCACTCTGCCAAAGCTCAACAAGAAGGTCGTTGAGTATGCAATCCGTGCGGGACTCGCCACCAACTGCGAAATTGCAGAGATTTCAAAGATGGACAGAAAGAATTATTGCTATCCCGATCTGCCCAAGGCTTATCAGATATCACAGTATGATATGCCCCTTTGCAACCACGGCTATATAGAGCTTTCCAACGGCAGGAAGATACGCATTCTGCGCATACACATAGAAGAGGACGCCGGCAAGCTGGTACACAGCAGAGGCAGCACAATGGTGGACTACAACCGCGGCGGCGTTCCGCTTATTGAAATCGTCTCCGAGCCGGATATCCGCAGCGTTGAAGAGGCGAAGGAGTATGTTGAAAAGCTCCAGCTTATCATGAGATATATCGGCGTTTCCGACTGTAAGATGCAGGAGGGCTCCATGCGCTGCGATGTAAATATATCCGTTCGTCCTGAGGGCAGCGAAAAACTTGGCACCAGAACCGAGATCAAGAACATGAACTCCATCAACTTTATAGCCAAGGCTATGGAGTATGAGTTTGGCCGTCAGGTGGATCTCATCGAGAGCGGCGAAAAGGTCATCCAGGAAACACTAAGATACGACGACGTTACCAATACCACCTCGGGTATGAGAGGTAAGGAGGACGCCAACGATTACCGTTATTTCCGTGACCCTGACCTTGTTACCATCAACGTGCCCAGGGAAAGGGTAGAGGAGATAAAGGCTTCATTGCCTGAGCTGCCCTTTGCAAAGCAGAAAAGATATGTGGAGGAGCTTGGTTTGCCGGAGAAGGATGCTTCCCTTATCGTCAAGTATCGTAAAGTGGCTGAATTTTTTGAAAAGGCCATTGAAGGCACCAAGACCCCCAAGACCGCATCTAACTTTATCATCGGTCAGATATTCAGGTCTGTTGAAAACGAGAGCGAGAAGGAAAACTTTGATATCAAGGTTACAGCTGAGGATCTTAATGAACTCATCAAGCTGATTGACAGCGGCAAGATAAGGATGAACCTTGCCAAGACCACCCTTGACCAGATGCTTGAAACAGGCAAAAAGGTGAAGGAGCTGATTTCTGACAGCGACATGGCAGGGCTTGACGAAAACACCTTTAACGATCTGTGCAGACAGGCGGTTGAGGCAAACCCGAAGGCCGTTGCTGACTTCAAGAACGGCAAGGAAAAGGCTATCAAGTCCATAGTGGGCTTCGTAATGAAGAACAGCCGTGGCAAGGCCGACGCCGTTGCTGCTGAGGAGAAGATCAAGGCACTGATAAGCGAGCTTTGATGACCGTATGATGTTCACAAAAAAGAGCCGATGGAGCGTTATGCTTCATCGACTCTGTTTTTTTATAAGTAAAGCTTTGCTAATGGATAGACTAACATCTTCTTCCTGCAAGCTTCAGCTTCCTTTTGAAGTGCAACAAAAACGGGCTGATACCATTCGGAATCAGGTGGCAAGCTTGCCGCCGAAACTTTTGTGCTGTCGTCTTTCGGAACAATTATCAGCCGCGAGGGTGCATTTTCGGCTCGTACACAAAGCGAAACGCAGTGAAGCGCACCCCG
>CACXMR010000031.1:0-19935 GCA_902768825.1 uncultured Ruminococcus sp. | reverse complement strand
ACAATTATCAGCCGCGAGGGTGCATTTTCGGCTCGTACACAAAGCGAAACGCAGTGAAGCGCACCCTGCGAATCGGGAGCGCAGGCTCTGCGCCGAAACTTTTGTGTTGTCGTCTTTCGGAACAATTATCAGCCGCGAGGGTGCATTTTCGGCTCGTACACAAAGCGAAACGCAGTGAAGCGCACCACGCAAATCGGGAGCGCAGGCTCTGCGCCGAAACTTTTGTGTTGTCGTTTTTTGATAGACTATCAGCCGCGAGCAGCCAACTAAGAAATCAGACATTCTGCCCCCGCGAACAGCGTTTTCGGGGGTGTTGGGGGGACTTTTTCGTAAAAGTCCCCCCAACGAGGGTCTGCGACGAAGTTAGTCGGCGTTGGACTGGGCTATTGAGGTGATCTTGTCCTGTATGCCCAGAAAAGCGTCGGTAACAACAGGATCAAACTTCTTGCCACGCTCTGATCGGATGATGTCAAATACTTCCGAAATCGGCATGGCTTTTTTGTATACACGTTTTGCGGCTAAGGCGTCAAATACATCGGCAATGGTCATTATCCTTGCACAAAGGGGAATGTCAAAACCCTTGATGCCATAAGGATACCCTGCGCCGTTCCAGCACTCGTGATGATAAAGCGCAACAGCCTTGGCAACATCAAGGAAATCCTCGTTTTCTATGGTGGACATGGCTTCCTCGATGATCTTCTTCCCGTTGATGGTGTGGCTCTTTATTGCGTTGAACTCCTCGTCAGTCAGCTTGCCGGGCTTTAAAAGTATGGAGTCGGGAACGGTGATCTTTCCGATGTCGTGCAGAGGAGCCGACAGAATAGTGTTCTTTGCATACTTGTCGGTGAGAGTCTCGGCGTAATTGCCGCGGCGCTGCAGCTCAAAAACAAGCTCCTGCACATATTCGCTGGTGCGCAAAACGTGCTTGCCGGTGCTGCCGTCACGGGCTTCTATGATGTTTGCAAAGCTGATTATGATCTGGTTTTGCATACGCTCTATTCTTGCTATCTTTTCATCTACGCTTACATCAAGCTGGCTGCGCTTGGTGTCGGTGGAAATAAATACCCGGCCTGCATATATGCCTGTGGCAAGAAAGCTTGTTATGCAGTTTACGATCAGCAGGGTGATATTAGTATATGCCGTCAGCTCATAGGGTGCGGAATAGTCATTAAAATAGACCACAAGGAATATAAATACAAAGGCGGAAAGAAGCATCACCGATCTTCTGAGGAATTTTATCATTCGTCCTTTTTTGCTTATGAACACCATCAGGAACATCAGCGGTATCATAAGGTACTGGAAGCCCGGCTCAAGCCCGAACAAAGCTACGGCGCACACCTGGTGCAGAAACAGCTCTCCAACCGTCAGCAGGGTGCAGGGAAACCAGGACCCCTTGAAGTATTTCAGCAGGATAACAAAGGTAGCATAGAGAATTACCGACACAAAGTCGAATACCTGCAGGATAAGGATGCTGTTAAATGAGAAAAGAATCAGATATCCCGTGTGAAGAACAAGGCATATCAAAAAAAACATATTAAGAGGGGCTGTCAGAGCAGCGTAGGCAGCATAGTCTTTGTCGTTGTTATATGCGGGAGTGCCTACGAAAAAATCAGAAAACCAGGTCTTTTTTTCTTTTTCAGCCATTGGAATCACGCTCACTTTATCGGCTAAGATAATGCTTTCAGAGAAAAAATAATTATGTATTATTATAACATAAAAAAACAAACTTAGCAATATTTTGTATATAGTTTGATCAAAGAATTTTTGGGTGGTGATTATTATATGAAAGTAGTTTTGTCGGGACGCAGGCTGTGGCTGTCGGTGCTGATAGCATCGATAATTATGTGTACTATGGGCATTGTCATGGCGGTGCTTGGGGGAGCAGCCGGGGCAAGGTCAGGCGACAGCCCGGCATCGGATGAAAAAAACGGTGCGGCAGCGATAAAAACCGTGTCTGCTGCGGCTTCAGAGGACAGCGAGCCGGTAAGGCTGACGGTGGTAATGTATCACGGCTTTACCAAGGACAGGTCAAAGCAAAACAAGTATATGATAGACCCAAGTTTACTTGAAAATGACCTTCAGTATCTGACTGAGAACGGTTATCACACGATAGTGACAAAGGAGCTGACGGAGCATTTCAGCAAGGGTACCCCTTTGTCGGAAAAACCAATTATGCTGACCTTTGACGACGGCTACTACAGTAATTATCTCTATGCTTATCCGCTGCTTAAAAAATACGGCTGCCGGGCTGTACTGTCACCCATCGGAAATGCCTGCAGCAAGGCGGCAGAGGAAAAGAAGCAGAACGAGTTCTACTCACAGTGCACTATTTCTCAGCTTGCGGAGATGAGCTCATCGGGAGTGATGGAGCTGGCATATCATACCTATGGGCTTCATACCGCCGAAAACGGAGTGCAGGGAGTCCAGAAAAGACCCGGTGAGAGTGCCGCAGACTACACCAGCCGCCTGAAGGAGGACATCCGCTGTTTCAGGGAATGGTTAAAGGGCGCAGGTGTAGGGGAGGTTAAGTGCTTCACCTATCCCTTCGGGGCAAAGAGCGCCTGCACCGAGGAAATCGTGAGAAACGAGGGCTTCACCTGTGCCATGGACTGTGAAGCAAAGGTTAACCTGCTCAGCTCGTCAGAGGATCTCTATTCTATCCATCGTTTTCTCAGGGACGGCGCAGACAGTGTTTTTCCCCTTTCCCGGTGGGAGAACGGCTGACCGTAAGCCGGAAGCTTATTTTCTATCAGATAATTATGGGAGGAGTATTATGCCACAGATTTTTCTTAGTCCGTCTACCCAGGAATATAACCCTTATGCAGGAGGAGGCAACGAGGAGTATTATATGAACGTAATCATTGACGCTATGATACCTTACCTCGAAGCAAGCGGTATCAGCTATGGAAGGAACGACCCAAGGGGCAGCTTCATTGACTCTGTAAGAGCCTCAAACAGCGACAGCTATCAGCTGCATCTGGCGCTGCATTCCAACGCAGCCGCGGGTATGAATGCCGGCAGGGTCAGAGGCAGTCAGGTCTATTACTATCCCGGCAGTAAAGAGGGCAAACGTGCTGCGGATATCTTTGCAAACGGACTCAAGGAGATCTATCCCCTGCCGGACAGGGTGGAGACAGTGCCAACTACGGCCCTGGGGGAAATAGCAAAAACCAGAGCGCCTGCCATACTGATAGAGCTTGCCTTTCACGACAATGACCAGGATGCCGACTGGATAAGGGATAATATAGGAATTATTGCAGAAAACCTTGCGTTTTCAGCAGGGGATTTCCTGGGAACGGAGATAATCATGCCTGACATCTCAGGCAGAGGAAAAGTGAACACCAACGGCTCAAACCTGAACATAAGGACTGAGCCGACTGTCAACTCAGCCATAAAAGGGAGGATTCCTGACGGCACGGTGATTCCTCTGCTGTCGTCAACTGGCAGCTGGTATCTCACTGTCTACAATGGCGTCAGGGGTTATGTCAGCAGAGATTTTGTCAGTGTTTTGTGAATATACAAGGAAATTATAATAAATGGATCAAATCTATTTACATCGAAATAAAATTATGTTATCATATGGTATATAAACAAGAATTGTTACTGTTTTGAGGTGATTATAGTGGAGACTAAGAGAAATTTCAGTGCAAAGCGTGAGGCTATTTACAAGGTTATCTCTTCCACTAATACTCATCCCTCTGCGGAGTGGATATATGATCAGCTCAGGCAGGAAATACCCGATCTCAGCCTTGGTACGGTGTACCGGAATCTCAGTGTTTTTAAGCAAAACGGAAAAATAAAGTCCCTGGGGGTCTTTAACGGTCAGGAACGCTTTGACTATGACACATCACCTCATTCGCATTTTGTGTGTGAATGCTGCTATGAGATCATAGATATTCCCGGAGGTGTGAGCTTCTTTGAGCGGAATACCTATCGCTACATCGAGAGGGAATGCGGTGTGCATGTAGAGGGTCACAGCATTGTGTTTTTTGGCAAATGCAAAAAGTGCATTATTAAGGACCAGCGATAACAGTCAGTTCGGCGCCGAGGGTGCCATAGAAAATAAAAAAAATTGGAGGAAAGCAAAATGAAAAAATTCGTATGTTCTGTTTGTGGTTATGTGTATGAGGGAGAGGCTGCTCCCGAGAAATGTCCCGTATGTAAGGCTCCTGCAGAGAAGTTTAAGGAAATGACTTCTACAGGCTCCTACGCTACCGTTCACGAGGTAGGTGTGGCAAAGGGTGTTGACCCTGAGATCTACAAGGAGCTTATCGCTAACTTCAACGGTGAGTGCAGCGAGGTAGGAATGTATCTTGCTATGGCAAGACAGGCTGACAGAGAGGGTTATCCCGAGATCGCAGCAGCATTCACAAAGTATGCTTTTGAAGAGGCTGAGCACGCTGCCAAGTTTGCAGAGCTTGTGGGCGAGGTGCTCTATGCTGACACCAAGAAGAACCTTCAGATGCGTGTAGACGCTGAGACAGGCGCATGTGCAGGCAAGTTTGAGCTGGCAAAGAAGGCCAAGGCTCAGAATCTTGACGCTATCCATGACACCGTTCACGAAATGGCTAAGGACGAGGCTCGTCACGGCGCAGGCTTTGCTGGTCTGCTGAAGAGATATTTCGGCGAGTAATTTGGTGGAAACCTTTTTTCACGAGAAAAAAGGTTATCCCCCGTCTCGCCTGTCGGCTCGGTCGGTGCTTCTTAGCCTACGGCTGAGAGGTGTCCACCGGACACCCGCACCCCCTTCCAAAAAAAGCGAATTTTTGACAGCTAAATAAGCATTTTCAGGAGGATGAGTCCGAAGGGGCTTATCCTCTTTTCTTTTGTACACAAAAAAGGACAGGCTCACAGCAGGAGCTTGTCCGTTTTGTGTATCTGATTGAATTTGCGTTCAACGCCTGCCGCTTGAACCAAAGCCGCCGGCACCACGTTCGGTGTCCCCAAGCTCTGATACCTCCATAAACTCGGCACAGGCCACGGGCATTATCACCATCTGAGCCACACGTTCGCCCGGCTCTATAGTGTAGGGCTCGTCAGAGACGTTGCACAGCCCCACGCAGACCTCTCCTCGGTAATCACTGTCAACCACCCCCACGCTGTTGGCAAGGGTAATGCCGTGCTTCACCCCAAGGCCGCTCCTTGCAAAAAGGAATGCGGCAAGCCCACTGTCGGCAAGTTCTATGGCTATGCCTGTCGGTATCTTGACAAGCTTGCCCGGGGCAAGTACGACAGGCTCATCGATGCAGGCGTAAAGATCAGCACCGGCAGATCCTGCGGTAGCTCTCTTTGGTACAATAGCGTTTTCTCTCAGTTTTTTTACCTTGACGATTGATTCCATGATGTTTTTTCTCCTTAATTTCTAAAATATAAATATTACAGATTAAAACAATCTTTCAACATTTCACATTCAACATTCAACTATTCAACACCACGATAGTATAATCCCCGTGTATAAGAGCCTTTTTGACTTTTTTCGCTGTTGAAAAGCTGTAAAGTTTCCCCATTTTCAACTGAGTTTTCAACAGTAAACCGCAAAACCTCAAAATCTATCCCTTTCAGTTCTCTCCTCCTGTCGGCAAGATAAAGCGGAACGCTGTTAAGCACTTCGGTGCAGGTGCCGGAGCTTTGCAGAGGAAACTCCATGCCCTTTCTGTCCTTAAGAAGCATGGGGGCGGGGCGCAGTGACGAGTTGTTTCCCGGGCAGTTCCTTGCGAGCATGAGGGGCAGTCTTCCGCTGCTGATAATGCCGATGGGCAGCCTTCCTCCAAGCCGTGAGATCTGCTCCAGAGTCAGCTCAAAGGATACCTCCACGTCAAGCAGGCCCTCTCTTTCTGCCCATTCGATGGAGGCGGTGTTGGCTATGTTCAGACCAAAGCCTCCGTGTATGTCCATGCCGAGAGTCTTTGCCATCTCCACGGCGCCGAGGTTTGAAGCCAGTACCTCATTTATTCCCAGAGCCTGCACCTGCCGGAGCCTTTCGTAAATCCTGTTTTCAATTCCAAACATACCCCGGGGAATCTCCACAGCCAGCGCAAAGCCTCTGTCCAGAAGCTCGTTGAGCTTGCTGTCGCTGAGGTCATAGGGAACATATATAAGCTCGCTGTCAAGAAAATCGTCGGGGATGTCACCGCCTGTAAAGCGTGCCCGGTAGTATTCGGGTAATGTTCCGGGACGATTGCCGGATTGCGGCAGGGATTTATCTCTGAAGGGAACGCCGGGCCTTTGGGAGCGCTTGTTCAATAGTATGTCCAGTGCGTTCCTGCGCAGAGAATTAAGCTCAAGGGCAGGCATAGACAGACCGTCATCAAGTTTTGTAGTGAGTTTGTCTATTCTGAAGGGTGTACCGCCGGTCTTGCATATATATGAAGCACAGCGCTCCTCGGTCAGAGGAACCTTCAGCGCCTTCTCAGGGACGGCTCCCTCAACGCTTGCACTGTTGCCATCGTTGTCTCTTACACTGAGCCTGCTGATGACCCCTTTGCGGATTTCAAGCTCAGCCTGTAGGGGCACAGATTGCCTTTCGTCCTTATACATTGTATGTATCGTGCCGAATACCTTATTCGTGGCAGAAACAACATCTTCCTTTGAGCGTATTCCAAACATGGAGACGCCTCTTTTGCCGGTGTAGTAGCCGTCAGTAAAGCCTGAGCGGGAAAATACAGCCTCAAGCCTCTTCATCAGCTCCGGGTCAGCCACGCCGGTATCAAGGCTCTGGCGGCAGGCTGCTACGGCGGCTGCAGTGTATTCAGGACGCTTCATCCTGCCCTCTATTTTGGCTGAGGCAATGCCCATTTCCTCAAGCTCTCGCAGATGGGGAATGATGGAGCAATCCTTCAGGCTGAGGTCGTGCCCTGTGCCCCCCTCCACGAAAAAGGGCAGACGGCAGGGCTGTGCGCAGGCACCTCGGTTGCCGCTTCTGCCGCCCAGCATAGCACTGAAATAGCATTGACCGGAAACACTCATGCACAATGCTCCGTGGACAAACACTTCAAGCTCAATGGGGCTGTCCTTGGCGATTTCGGCGATCTCATCACGGCTGAGCTCTCTTGACAGCACCGCCCGTTTGATGCCCATACGGTGCAGAAGCTCCACACCCATTGGCGTGTGCACTGACATCTGTGTAGAGGCGTGGATGCGCATATCGGGGGCCATCTCCCGCACGAGCGAAATAAGCCCCAGATCCTGCATAATCAGTGCATCTACAGGCAGACTGCAGGCATAGCTTATTATGTCAAGGGCATTTTTCAGCTCATCGTCCCGCACCAGGGTGTTGCAGGCGAGATAGACCCTCACACCTCTTGCGTGGCAATACTCGACCGCACTTTTCAGCTCTTCCTTGTCAAAATTCTTAGCGGATGCCCGTGCGCTCAGCTCCTTTGCGCCGAGATAAACAGCGTCCGCCCCCGTTCTCACGGCGGGAATAATAGTGTCAGGTCCCCCTGCTGGTGCAAGTATCTCCATATTCTCAGCTTCCTTTCATATTGCCGCCGTTGGCAGCCCTTGCGGCAGCGGCTTTCTGGTCACGCAGAATTATTCTTCTTCTTTTGATGTATGCACGAATAATATCCACCACAGGGAAGATGATTATTGCAAGCCCTGCAATGCCGACTATCACCGAGATAAAAGGATCTATCGTCTCAAATTCATCCGGATTGTCATTGTAGTAGATGAATAGGGTGATCTTTTCTCCGTATTTGTGGGCGTGGGGGTTGTTGGCTTCATCATCTCTTACAAAGGTGTATTTCTTTTCGGTGTCGGGATCCATAAACTGCCATGTCAGAGTGTATTTGTAATATGTTTCATACTGATGGAAGGGGTCCCTGCTTCGCTCCTCCTTACTTTTAAGACGCTTGTGAGATGTGACCTTTATGTCAGTGAGGGTTGCCTCAGTCTGATATTTATGCTTTGCAGTAAAATAACCCGACCACATCAAGACCGCCGCAAGACATACTATCACGCCGCCCCCGATGCACACCAGGTGCCATAGCTGAACGACCCTTTCTTTTGGGCTTTTTTTGAGCCAGCTTGTCTTATTTTTCAAGAAAAACACACACCTTTCATTTTCATGAACCGGCAAGGAGCCTCTCAGTTTGTTCCCTTCAGGCCGTGAAAGCATACTGTTTAAGCTAATTATACTATATCGGAAAGGGCAATACAAGAGATTTTGCCAATGCTGTCAGAAGGGCTGCGCTCGGAAAGAGATAGTCACAAAAAATTCCGATCCCTGAAAGCAAGCCCGGTTCAGAGGGATAAAAAGCTCTGCAGGGCTAAAGCTGCGGCAAAAGAGAGAAATTAATATAAATCCCTGTAAATATGCGGAAAAATAAGGATAAAGGTAATATTCCGGCAAAGAAATCATACGTCAAAAATAGTAACAGTTTTTTAACAGAAATGAAAAAATTGTGCATCTTGCTAAATTTTTTTCTTGTCAGAAATAGCTAATTACAATGCGGGATGATTATATAATTTATATAAAAGGATATTCTTTCTTTGGACAATACGGAGAGAACAGGGACTGAATATTTGTTGCATATTCCAAAAAAATTTTTTGTAACCGAAAAAATAATACCAAAAAAGTACCCACCGGGAATAATTGTGAATCAGAATTGCTTTACAAATACGTTAAATAAATGTTAAAATATTGTAAACAAAGGATTTACGGTGTATATAATGAGCAGGTGTGCGTGCCTGTTCTTTATAGAAGGGATATGCCGCAAGCCCTGAGGGAGTTCTCTGTACGAACGAAAAACCACAAAACTGAAAAAGAGGAGTGTGATTTTAGTGAACAATGAAACGAAACAGAGCCGCTTCAGGATCGGAAGCAAGATAGCCAGCGTTATCCTGACTGGCGCACTTCTTGCCACAAGCTTCACTGGTCTTGGAAGCTCGCTCATTCCCGCAACATCCACTGAGGTCTACGCCGCCGGCTCCTACGGTCTTGCCGACAGGATCGAGGACGGCAACATCCTGCACTGCTTCAACTGGAGCATCAGCGACATCACCGCCGCTATCCCTGAGATCGCAGAGGCAGGCTTCACCAGCGTTCAGACCTCACCTGTTCAGCCTCATGACGGACAGGGCATCTGGTACTGGCTCTATCAGCCCCTTGGTTTCTCCGTTGGTAACGACATCGGTTCAGCTGAGGACATCAAGGCTCTTTGCGCTAAAGCACATGAGTATGGCGTAAAGGTCATAGTTGACGTTGTTGCTAACCACCTTGCAGGCTGGGCAGACGGCAGAAGAAATGCAAACGTTGACAGCAGCCTCGCTGCTGACGAGTATTATCACAACACAGAGTTTAACACAGACGCCAAAAACGTTGACTGGAGCAACCGCTGGCAGGTTACTCACTGTAACATCGGTATGCCTGACCTTAACTCCGAGCACGCTACAGTTCAGTCAAAGGTTGCAAGCTTTGTCAATGATCTGAAGGCCTGCGGCGTTGACGGTATCCGTTGGGACGCTGCAAAGCATATCGGTCTTCCCTCTGAGGATTGTAACTTCTGGCCCGCAGTAACGGCGGCAGGTCTTTACAACTACGGCGAGATCCTCGACGGTCCTACCAACAGCGGCGGCGACGAAAAGATGGTAGAATATACCAATTACATCGGCGTCACGGACGATAACTACAGCGGCGAGATCACCGGCTCCATCAGAGACGGCAGCGCTACTCAGAATACAGGCAAATGGGCAAACCGTGGCGTCAGCGCCAGCAAGATAGTCTATTGGCCTGAGAGCCATGATACCTACTGCAACAACGGCTGGACAAACGGCCTGAGCGAGAATGTTATGGACAGAGCTTATGCAGTAACAGGTGCAAGAGCTAACTCCCAGACCCTTTACCTCTCAAGACCCTTTGAGAAGGAGCATGAGAAGATATGCTACAACAGAAAGGGCTCCACTCACTTCACAGAGAAGCAGGTCTCTGAGGTAAACAAGTTCAAGAATGCAAACGTAGGCACAAATGAATATCTGACCACAGCTGAAAACTGCTATGTTATCTGCCGTGGAAAGGGCGCAGTCGTAGTAAATGCAAGCGGCGGCGGCAAGCAGGTAACAGTTCCCAACGGCGGCGGCCTCGTTCCCGAAGGAACATATACAGACGCCGTAGGCGGCGGCACATGGACAGTAACATCCACTACCATGAGCGGCTCCATCGGCGACACAGGTATCGCTGTATTCTATAAGGGCGGAGACCTGCCCACACCCAGCGGAAGCGTTTCCGTATCTCCCACAAGCGGAAGCTTCACAGACACAATGAGCGTTACAGTTACTGCTTCTACAGGCATCAGCAACGCTTCTTACTCAGCAACAGACGGCACATCCGGAACCTTCTCCGGATCAAAGACTATCTCCCTCGGTTCCAGCACAGCAGTCGGCGGCTCAGTGACACTTACAGTCAAGGGCACCAACTCTGAAGGCAAAGAAGTGACGGCAACGGGCACCTACACCAAGAAGGATCCCAGTGCTACAGTCACAGTAAACGTAGATAACTCAGTAGGCAACTGGAGCAAGGTATACGCATACGTCTATAAGGGCGCAGGCGGTGAAGGCAACCAGAATGCCAAGTGGCCCGGCATAGAGATGACCAAGGGCAGCAAGTATTATACACTTGATGTTACAGGCTTTGAGCAGGGCTATGCAATATTCAGCGACGGCAATGATGATGCTTCAAAGAGATATCCTGCAGAAGGTGCGCAGGGACTCAGCATCGGCGGCAGCTCTAAGCTCTTTACTATGCCCAACAAGTGGGAAGAGCTTCCCTCCGATCCCATTCCCGTACCTGATGTTCCCACAGTAACCGTTGACAAGGCAAGCGGTTCAAGCTTTACCTCAGAGACTCAGACCATTAAGCTTACTCTTTCAAACGGAACAAAGGGTACATACAAGGTTGATAACGGTCCTGAAAAGGAATTTACAGGTACTGCAAGCGTAGTCATCGGCGAAGGCAAGATCGGCGATTCCACCATCAAAGTCGATACTACAGCAGTTGGCTCAGACGGTACAAAGAAGTCCTATTCCTTCTCCTATGAGAAGAAGTATACAGTAAAGACTTCTTCTTCATCCGCAGGCACACTCTCCAGCTACTATTCAACAAACGCAGCCGGCAAGGGCGCAAAGAAGACCATCACTGTTGACGGTGATATCTCTGATTGGGACAGCTCAATGATAATCGCTCAGGGCGCAGCAAATGATGATCCCCGTGTTTATCGTCCCAACTCAATGTTCGAGCTTCCTCTCGACCTTTACACCCTCTATGGCGCACACGATGACAACAATATCTATCTGATGTGGGAAATGACCAACGTTCAGGATATAGTTGCTCCTAATGACGACTATCCGCTTACTCAGGGCATCCTCTATCAGACAATGAATATCCCCTTCTTTATCGCAGTTAATACCGGCAAGTCTGATACTATCGGCAACAAGTGCCAGACAGCTGCAGGCGGCACCCTCTGGGATTCCGGTATTACCTTCAGCAACTCCGACGGAGTTAACAGACTTATCGCAATTTCTACAAACGGTGCAAACGGACCTTATGTATATAAGGGCGACAGCTCAGGTCTCAACGCTGTTGAGGTCTATGGCCCCGTAGCATCAGCTAAGACAAACACCGAAAAGTCAGGCATTCAGTTCAATTACGGTCTCGGCATCCTCAGCTCAAAGGTTAACGGTATCGACGGTGCTTACGGTGTTAACAACAACCGTGTAGTCGGCGATATGTGCGGCGAAAGCGCAGCATGGGTTGACTTTAATGCTAAGGGCCACAAGACAACCACAATGGACTTCCACTATGAGATGTCTATTCCGCTCTCAGAGCTTGGCGTAACATCCAGCGATGTTGCTTCTTCAGGCGTTGGCGTAATGGTTATCATGACCAGCGGTAAGTCCGGTATGGACTGCCTGCCCTATGACCTGTCAATGAACGATCAGGCTGACCTCGATGACTCCGCAGGCTCTCTTGAGAACAACTCCTTTGAGAAGAGCGACGCAGATAACATCACAGTAGGCTTTGCAAGAATAGGCGCAGGTTCATCACCCACACCTACTCCCACACCCACACCTACACCCGGCACTCCCCTCCAGGTGAACTTCGGTGCAGACAGATCTGCTCCCCAGCTTACCACTACAGCACTTACCCTGAAGGGTATAGGCATTGGCGGCACATCTCCCTACAAGTATGAGTTCTATGTAGACGGCACAAAGGTTCAGGCTTCAAGCACCACCGACACCTACACATGGACGCCCGGCACAGCTAAGCAGCACACCATCAAGTGCATCGTAACAGACTCTACAGGCGCAACAGCTGAGTCATCCAAGACATTTACCGCAGAGGGCACGGATTCTCCCATCCCGACACCTACAGCACTTGTTAACAACTCCAAGATTTCAGCTACAACCATCAACAAGGGTGCAAGCGTTAAGCTTACAGGTGCAGCTTCCGGCGGCACAACTCCCTATCAGTTTGCTTATGTGGTTAAGTCTCCCAGCGGCTCATGGACTGTTCTCAAGGACTACAGCACAGCTACGAGCCATACCTGGACACCTGCTTCAACAGGCACTTATACTGTTCAGATCAAGGCTAAGGACAGTGCAGGTCAGGTAGAGGTAAGCTCCTTTACCCTCAAGGTTAATTCTACAGCAGCACTTACCAATAACTCAAAGATCTCCGCAACCACCATCGCAAAGGGTACAGCAGTCAAGATGACAGGCGCTGCTTCCGGCGGCACAACTCCCTATAAGTATGCTTATGTCGTTCAGGCTCCCAACGGCAACTGGACGGTTCTCAAAGACTACAGCACAGCGACCACCCACACCTGGACACCTGCTTCAACAGGCAAATACACAGTCCAGATCAAGGTTAAGGACGCTAAGAACACAGTAGTAGTTAAGTCATATACTCTTACTGTAAGTAACGCACTTGTAAACAATTCCAAGATTTCCGCAACAAGCATCACAAAGGGCACAACTCTCAAGCTCACAGGCGCAGCTTCCGGCGGCACAACCCCCTACAAGTATGCTTATGTAGCTAAGACTCCCGCAGGCGAGTGGAAGGTTATCAAGGATTACAGCACATCTACTTCACACTCCTGGACACCTGCTTCAGTTGGCACCTACACAGTACAGATCAAGGTCAAGGACGCTAAGAACACCGTAGTTGTCAAGTCCTTCACTCTCAAGGTGTCAGCAACACTTGTAAATAACTCCAAGATCTCTGCAACAAGCATCACAAAGGGCACAGCAGTCAAGATAACAGGTGCGGCTTCCGGCGGCACAACCCCCTATAAGTATGCTTATGTTGTTCAGGCTCCTAACGGCAACTGGACAGTTCTCAAGGACTACAGCACAGCAACCACCCATACATGGACACCTGCTTCAACAGGCAAGTACACAGTTCAGGTCAAGGTTAAGGACGCTAAGAACACAGTAGTTGTCAAGTCCTTCACTCTCACAGTATCCGCTGCACTTGTAAACAACTCCAAGATTTCCGCAACAAGCATCACAAAGGGCACAACCATCAAGCTCACAGGCGCAGCTTCCGGCGGCACAACTCCTTACAAGTATGCTTATGTAGCAAAGACTCCTGCCGGCGAGTGGAAGGTTATCAAGGATTACAGCACATCTACATCACACTCCTGGACACCTGCTTCAACAGGCAAGTACACAGTTCAGGTCAAGGTCAAGGACGCTAAGAATACCATAGTTGTCAAGTCCTTTAACCTTGAGGTTCTGACTCCTCTTACAAATACCTCAAAGATGTCCGCAACAACCATTTCAAAGGGCAGCAGCGTTAAGCTCACAGGCTCTGCAACAGGCAGCACAGGCTACTATCAGTATGCTTTTGTAACAAAGGCTCCCAACGGTAACTGGTATGTTCTTCAGGACTACAGCACAACTGCTACCTATACCTTCAAGCCCTCATCAACCGGCAAGTACACAGTTCAGATCAAGGTAAAGGATAACAAGAACAATGTTAAGGTCAAGGAGTTTACACTCACTGTCAATACTGAGCTTGTTAACACCTCCAAGATCTCCGCAACAAGCATTACAAAGGGCAGCAGCGTTAAGATCACAGGTTCTGCAACAGGCAGCACAGGCTTCTATCAGTATGCTTATGTAGCTAAGACTCCCGCAGGCGAGTGGAAGGTTCTTAGAAACTACAGCACAACAGCTACTCACACCTGGACACCTGCTTCAACAGGTACCTATACAGTGCAGGTGAAGGTAAAGGATAGCGTCGGCACAATTAAGATCAAGTCCTTCACCCTCAAAGTAAGCACAGCACTTGTAAATAACTCCAAGATCTCAGCAACAAGCATCACAAAGGGCACAACTCTCAAGCTCACAGGCGCTGCTTCCGGCGGCACCACACCCTATAAGTTTGCTTATGTAGCAAAGACTCCTGCTGGTGAGTGGAAGGTTATCAAGGATTACAGCACATCCACTACCCACTCCTGGACACCTGCTTCAGTTGGCACCTACACAGTCCAGATCAAGGTCAAGGACGCTAAGAACACAGTAGTTGTCAAGTCCTTCACTCTCAAGGTTTCAGCAGCAGCTCTTGCTAACAATTCCAAGATCTCAGCAACAAGCATCACAAAGGGCACAACAATCAAGCTTACCGGCGCAGCTTCAGGCGGCACAAGCCCCTATCAGTATGCATACGTAGCAAAGACTCCTGCCGGTGAGTGGAAGATCATCAAGGATTACAGCACATCTACTACTCATTCATGGACACCTGCTTCAAAGGGTACATATACAGTACAGATTAAGGTAAAGGACAAGAATAGCACAGTAGTTCCCAAGTCATTTACTCTTAAAGTAAGCTGATGATCTGATCGGTCAATATCGGATGATCTGAAGAGCGGCCTCTCCCTCCGGGGAGGGGTCGCTTTTATCGTCTGAGCGGTGGTAAGATTGCAGCGGGGCACTTTCAATCAAAGATAAGATGACTTATAGGGCATAAGGCATAATCGATCATGTGTTAAAAACTTCACAAAAGTTCTTATGCGTGAAATAATAAAGTGTGACTTCACACCAGCGAATGTATTGAATAATACTTTTCCGTGTGGTAGAATAGAGGATGAAGGGAGAGGTGGAATTATGAATACAAAAAAACGATTAGTCAGAAAAACTCTCAGCATATTACTTGCGGCATTGATGATTATGGGGGCGGCATTTGCCGGGTCTGTAAGCGTTAGTGCGGCAGCTTCTACGGTCAGGGTGAGGATCGCCAATGTCAAGAGAATGTACCGTGATGCCAAAAGCTATCTTGACATGATAAACCAGTATCGTGTTACTAACGGCAGAAGCCCGTTGACCATGGATAAGACCTATCTTGAAAATGCCATGATCAGGGCTGCGGAAATATCACTTTTTGCATCGGGACAGACCCCTGCAGGCAATTCCGGATCAAGCTATGCAACCGGTGCGACTGACGGCGCCGAGATCATAAGCATAGATATGCCGGGACTGAATTATGCTTTTGACAATATGAAAAACAGCGACAGCTCTCTGCTGCTGAAGGGCAATTTTAAATCAGCCGGTGTGGGCATCGTCTCTGTCAACGGACGTAAATTTTTCAGTGTGCTCTTGTCCTCAAAGGCTCCGGTAGAGGCACCCTCCGAGACCTATTCCCAGGGGACGGTTACCGTTTCGCAAGAGGTAGAGACACTTTACAGCTACCTTTCCGGCATTTCACCGGCGTATTCCGACGGTCAGAGCGTTTACTGCGGCAGCAGCCTTGCTGCAAATGTCAAGGTAAAGAATAAGGGCTATCCGGTTCATACGGTAGCTATTGAATCGTATAACACAACGGTAAATCTGTCGGATTCCTCTGTGTTTGAGTATCAGAATGGCAGGGTTTATGCAAGGAGCCCCGGCTCATGCACAATGACCATAACCATTAACGGTTCATCTGATCTCTCTGCAAGGGTTATGCTTAAGGCTGTAGGCAAGCCCTTCAGTGAATGCACATTTGCAACGATACCGGATCAGGTCTATACAGGCAAGCCCATCACACCCACAGTAAAGGTCACCACCTATGACGGAGATGTTCTGGTCAATTCCGTTGATTACGAGGTTACCTATGAGAACAATATTAAGGTAGGCACCGCCACTGCTCACATCAAGGGTAAAGGTGCCTATATTGGGGAGTCAAAGGATATCCACTTCAATATTGTTTCGCCCGGGGGATCTCAGGATACGTTTTTCGGCGTTTCTGTCAAGCTGTCAAAGTCTACCGTTTCTCTCGGAGAATCCATAAAGGTTACGGCAGTTACCACCGGAGGAACATACCCGGTGAAATTCACCTATTCCTATGCTCCCAAGGGGTCATCGAATTGGAAAACAATAACATCTGACACGACCTCAAATTCCTGTCTCTTTACACCTCCTGCCGCCACGACCTACAATGTCAGGATTTCGGCAAAGGACTACATGGGTAAAAGTGCGTCAAAGACCGAGGAGCTTATGGTGACTCCACGCCTTAACGCAAGTCTTGAGATCAGCAGCTACAACAGCATCACAGGAAAGAAGCTTACACTCACAGCCGGCAAGACCGGCGGTACTGATCCTGTAAAGTATCAGTTCAGCGTGAAAAAGCCGGGTGACAGCGGATTTACTGTATTCAGGAAGGACAGCACGGACAATAAGACCACCTACACTCCGAATCTTGTGGGAATTTATCAGTTTAAGGTCACTGTAACAAGTGCTACCGATGAAACTGCAAATCTCGTAAAAACCGTAAAGGTAAGCTCATCCGCTCTTGCTAACAAATCCACCGTATCCAAGACTGAGCTGGATTTAGGAACGAAGCTTGTTATAAGTGCAGCCGCCACCGGAGG
The DNA here is from genome assembly GCA_902768825.1 of uncultured Ruminococcus sp. Classification (GTDB taxonomy): domain Bacteria; phylum Bacillota; class Clostridia; order Oscillospirales; family Acutalibacteraceae; genus UBA1213. Next base: position 3,085 of record CACXMR010000031.1, on the reverse strand, counting down.
AAAGACTCCCTATACCTATGCTTACGTTTATAGGAAGCCTAACGAGACTACCTACAAGGTGCTCAAGGGATATTCCACTCAAACAAGCTATACCTTTACGCCCACTGTCTCCGGAACATACGGAATCGGTGTCAAGGTCAAGGACTCTGCCGGAAACGTCAGCTCAAAGTTCTTCAGTGTGAAGGTTTACAGCACTCTCAAAAACAACTCCAGGGTCTCAACGACAAAGACTCTTCCTGGAAAGAGCATTACCATTACAGGCTCCGCTTCAGGAGGAAAGTCCGGCTATCAGTACGCATATTTCTACAAGCCGGCTAAGGCGACAAGCTTCACACTCATAAAGAGCTATTCCACAACCACATCAACTAAGTTTACCCTCTATAACAGAGGAGATTATACCATCAGGGTCAGAGTCAAGGATCAGACCGGAAATACTGTCAGTAAGGATTTTAACGTGTCTTTTGAGTCCACAATGACTAATAACAGCACCGTGACCCCCATAAGCATCAGCGGTTCGGGAACAGTGACCACAAAGTTTGCCGCTAAGGGAGGAACTGCCCCGTATAAATTCACATTGAGCTATAAGGCTCCCGATTCCAGCTCATACACATCATTGGGTAGCTTTACAGCAGGCTCACAAAAGACCTTCAAGGTAAGCAAAAAGGGCACCTGGATATTCAAGGTCAAGGTCATGGATGCACAGGGAGCAATTATAGCTAAGTCAGTTGCAGTCAAGGTTACTTGATGATCTGAATAAACACAAAAACAACCGGCAGATTTTCGCCACCGTTTTGGTGGGATGCTCTGCCGGTTATTATTTTTCAGGTTATGCCGGTAGCCGTGGCAATGTTTCAGGCTGAGACGTTAGACGTGATTTATTCCAATAGAAAAAAGCCTGATCTCCTTGTGGAATCAGGCTTTTCTGTTTATCCGATTGATTTTAGGGGATAAAGTCTTTTATAATAGATAAAGCAAAATTGATTGACTTTTTTGGAGGAAAACATGGAACAACTGCTGTTATTGAATGCAAAAAAACTACGATGAAAACATGGACGAAATTGTGAGAGTAGCAGTGTGCAGTATCATTTTAATCGGAGACCGGCTGTGTTGTGAAACCTGAAACCTTCAGCCCCTTCGGTTATATCGAAGAAAAGCGAAAGGACTTCCACAAGGATACAATTTTCCATCAGTTCAGCAGACTGTATTTTTGTGAAGTGTCTGACATGCGTGGGGAAACTGCAATGAGTGAAAATGAAAAGAGTTACGGTATGCAGTTCAAGACCTATACCCTCGATGAAGCGATTGCTAAAAATAGGGCTATGCTTAATCGTTTGGGTGAGCTTGCATGGAATCAGAGGGAATACAAAACACTGCTGTTGATCAAGGCGTATATTGAAAAAGGCAGGTCGTAATGAAACCAGCAATAAGCCCTTTTGATCATTCGTTTTATGAAAGACTTCCCATAATCAAATCATTCTTTTTTCAAACCGGAACATTCCATCCGGAAATTGTTCATCGTTCCCGTTATCGGACACCTCATTATCATTAGGGTCTGGGTGATGGCTGTTGAAAAATTCCACAATGTGGAAACCGCAGCGATTAACATAGAAGTGAATATTTCTCTTTTCAAAGTAAGGCGTTACAGTTTCCCAAATTTCCACCTCTGGATGCAGTTTTTCTATTGCGCACCAAGCCTTATAGCCTATGCCCTTACTATGTTCCGCAGGAGAAACAAATAGCAGCTCAAGACTCCCGTGATTATCGCCAACCTTTATCACAACACCGCCTACCTTTTTTGAGTCCTGCACAATAAAATAGGCTTCGCCCTCATCAATAGAGTTAAGGAAACACTGATTTAATCAAAAATATAATTCTATATTAGAATAATGAATTATAATAGATAATGACTATGCTAAAATAATGATATAGACCAAAAGCATAGGAGCGAGCAAAATGAGCCAGATGACATTGAGCGATTATGAATACAGCAAAAGAAAGAAGAAAACCAAAAGAGAAGAATTTCTCGATGTAATGGAAGATATTATTCCGTGGGATGAGTGGGTAGAATTTGTAAGACCTTACTATCCAAACGGAAAGCGAGGCAGACCCACAAAGGGAATCGAAAAGATGTTGAGAATGTACCTTCTTCAGGTATGGTTTAATCTTTCAGATGAAGGCATTGAAGATGCCATATATGACAGCTATGCATTCAGAAAATTCATGGGTATAGATTTCAACGAAGAACAGGTTCCGGATGCAACAACACTTTTGAAATTCAGACATCTTCTGGAAAAGAATCATCTGGGCGAGCAGATGTTCAGGGCTATCAATTATGTTCTGGAACAAGGTGGAGCAATGATGAAAGGCGGTACGATTGTAGACGCAACAATTATCAATGCACCAAGTTCAACAAAGAATCAAGAGAAAACCAGAGATCCTGAAATGCACCAGACAAAGAAGGGTTACGAATGGCGTTTCGGAATGAAATGTCATATCGGAGCAGATGCCGGAACAGGTTATGTTCACACGATTACAGCAACACCGGCAAATGTTCATGATATTACGGAAGCACACAAGCTGCTTCGTGAAGACGATGAAGTAGCCTACGGTGATTCCGGTTATATCGGACTGGAAAAGCGTGATGAAATCATAAACGATAAGCATTTCAGTAAAATTGACTTTCGCATAGTACGCAGACCCAGAAGTATCAAAGCTGTTTCAGATAATGCTATCAACTGGGAAAAAGAGATAGATCATCGTAAATCCTCTATTCGTTGCAAGGTAGAACATGCATTTCATTACATCAAGGTTCGTTTCAAATTTACAAAAGTTCGATATCGTGGTATTGCAAAAAAATCTTCATAAGCTGAATGTCCTGTTTGCTTGTACAAATTTGCTGATGTACGCTTATGCAAAAAAGCATTCCGTACAAGTGGTGGGATAAGTGCACCCTTTTGAGGGAAAGAACCCTCAAAAATGGTTTGTAAATGCTGTTTTTGCTCTGTTTTGTATGGATTTAGTGATAAAAATCTGCGTTATAGTGATTTGAATTAGGAATACATTGTTTTATTCAGTGTTTCCTTAA
>CACXMR010000030.1 GCA_902768825.1 uncultured Ruminococcus sp. | reverse complement strand
GGTGTCGGATGCTGCTGCGCCGGTTTCTCCTTCGGTGAAGTGATCCGCTGCCTTGTACGTTCTCTTGCGGAAAACTATCAGCAGCACGATGCCTGTCAGGGCGGTGACTGCGGCTATTATCTGAGACACCCTCAGTCCGAATATCGGTGTGTAAAGGCTGTCCGTCCTGAGCCCCTCGACGACCATGCGTTCAAGACCGTACCATACGAGATAAAGCAGGAAGATCTGTCCGTCATATTTCCTGAATTTGCGGCTGAACAGCCACAGCAGGAAGAAGCCCAGCAGGCACCAAAGGGATTCGTACAGGAAGCAGGGGTGCACGCCCACGCCTCCTGTGTTTTCGCTGACCATTCTCCAGGGAAGGTCGGTAGGTGTGCCAAAGGCCTCCTGGTTGAAGAAATTGCCCCAGCGACCTATTCCCTGACCGATGAGAAAGCCCATCATAGCTATGTCAAGAAGAGCGGGAATAGGCAGTTTTTTTATTTTTGCCACTATGCAGGCGCTTATCAGAGCACCGATAACACCGCCGTAGATGGCAAGGCCGCCGTTGTGTATGGCAAACAGCTCATCCAGGTGGACGGAGTAATAGTCCCATTTGAAAATGACGTAAAACAGGCGGGCACCGATGATGCCGAAGATCAGACCTGTGAGAACACAGTCGATAAAGCCGTCTGATTTTATGCCGAAGCGCCTGAGGTTCTTCAGGGCGAAGAAGAGAGCCAGGGCAAAGCCTATCCCGATAACGATACCGTACCAGTAGACCTTGAAATCTCCGATGGAGAATGCCACAGGGTCTATGGTCATAGATATCCCCATTCCGGGGAACTGAACATTATACATTCCGGCAAGCCTCCCTTCAAGAGGCGTCGTCAGGTGACCTCCGTGATTGCCTTTATCACGGAAAGACAGCAGTTGTCAGGGTCAAGCTGAGAGGCAAGGCGTGTGTTTACATCCTCAAGGGTTATGCCGGAGATAAGCTCGGCGCCCTCAAAGATGTCTCTGCCGGTAAACTCTCCGTTTATCAGCTCTGCTGAGATGGACGAGGGACGGTCAAAGCCTCTTATTATCCTTCCGTAGACACAACGCTTTGCGTTTTCAAAGTCCTCTGCAGAAATGCCTGTTTCGTGGAGCTTTATAACTGCTTCCTTTATCGCCTTGCTTACCTCTGAGGGGTATCTTGTCTCTCCCTGGAAGGCAAGATAGCGGTAGCCGTTGCCTTCACTATACTCCGTATAGAATGAGGAGTTGATAAGCTTTTTATCCAGCAGGTCACGGTAAAGCGCCGATCCCTCACCGGCAAAGGCTTCCTGGATGATGCTGGTGCACAGAAGCTCCTTGGTGGTGGCAAAGCCCTTGCCTGCGTTTTCCTTGAAGCCCAGGGCGAAAAGGGGCACTGCAACGGGAAGTATCTGCTCTACATAGTCCTTGCCTACACTGTAGGGCTCCTCAGGAAAAAGACTTTCCGTCTGTACGGGGGCGTTCATTTTCAGCTTGCGGTCGGCTACCTCAAGGACCTTTTGGGGATCTGCGTTGCCGGCTACCGAGAGAACCATATTGTTCAGGTTATAGTAGCTGTTGTAGCACTCGTAGAGTATCTCAGGATTGATCTCAGCTATGGTCTCTACTGTGCCTGCGATGTCCTTGTTTATGGTGTGCTCCTGATACATTGCCTGCAGGAGATTCATGTTGACCCGCCATTCCGGGCTGTCGTCATACATTTTGATCTCCTGACCGATAATGCCCTGTTCCTTTGCTACCGTTTCGGGGGTGAAGTAGGGGGACTGTATCAGGTCAAAGAGTATTTCCAGTGATTCATCAAACTTTTCAGAACAGCTGAAAAGATAGCAGGTGGTGTCAAAGGAAGTATAGGCGTTGGCTGAGGCACCTGTCTTTGCATATTGCTTGAAGGCGTCACCCTCCTCGCTCTCAAAGAGCTTGTGCTCAAGGTAGTGTGCCGTGCCGTCAGGTACGGTGATTTTCTTTCCGTTGTGGATGAACTCTCTGTTTATCGACCCGAAATGAGTGCCTATCATAGCATAGGTCGAGTGGGAGCCTTCCTTGGGATAAACCAATATTTTAAGGCCGGAGGGGTGCTTCAGGGTGAAGTATTCCTCTGAGAGCCGTTCGTTTTTTATGATTTCAAATTCCATTGGGCTGTCTCCTTTCATCAGTTACCCACCAGGGAGAATACCGTATCAAGCTTGATGTGAGAAGCCAGTGCGGTGACGTCCTCTTTGGTGATGGTCTCCAGCAGCTGTACGGATTCGGCAGGAGACAGGGTCTGATCGCTGAGGATATAGTTGAGATAGAAGGATTCCATGGCTGCAAGGTTGTCCATCACTGAAATGAAAGCGTTTTTAAGGGCAAGCTTTGCGGAATCAAACTCATCATCGGAGATGACGCCTCGCATAAGCAGCTCCACCTGATCGGTGATGGCTTTTTCCGTCTTTTCTATATTTTCTGTCTCAACGCCGCTGCTTATGAGCATCAGGCCTTTTTTGTTCTCTACCATTGAGGAGCAGTAGTAGCAAAGGCTCTGCTTTTCACGGACGTTTTCAAAGAGCTTTGAGGTGGGTGTGCCGCCAAGCACTGTGGACATGAGGGTGCTTGCTATTCTCTCACGGTTGTTTTCCGGATATTTGCAGCGGTAGCCCATAACTAACTTTGACTGGGAAATCTCATCCGTCTCCACGATACGCTTTACCTCACGCACCTCAGGCACGACTACCGGAGAAACTCTGAACTTCCTCGGCTTGTCAGCGAAGAAGGCTGAAAAGCGTTCAAAAGCCTTATCCGGGTCTGCACTGCCAAGCATTGTTATGCGCACCTTTGAATTGTCAAGAAGCCTTTTCCATGCTGCAACTATGCTGCCGTGGCTGAGTGCCTCCACATCTTCCCGGCTGCCGCATCTGCCTATGGAATAAAGCTCGTCACGGCACATGATCTCAAGGCATCTCTTGATAGAATAAAGCCGTTTGTCATTATATTCTGCATCGATATCTTCAAGGAGCTGTCTGCGCTCCTGCTCCACGTCCTCGTCGTCAAAATGCCCGTCCACAAGCTTCGGGTCGAATATTATGGAGCACAGCAGGTCGGCAAGCTCGGAGGATACTGACTCTCCGTCCATGGAATATCTGTCATCAAGACCGGAGGCTGTTATTGAGATAAGCTGATAATCTCCCGATCTGAGGACAGAAGGGTAAAGAGCTGCGCCGTAAAGGTCATTAAGCTTCCTTGACAAAGAGGTGATATCAGGATATTTCTTGCAGGACCTGGTGAGCACCCATGACAGCAGGGCGTTGGCAGCGGCAGTTGAGCGGTCAAGCGGAGTGATAAGGTTCACACTTATCCGTCCCGCCTTGAATCTGTCATCCCGGATGTTGCAAAAATCAACACCCTCACAGATTTCTCTTTTTATAAAATCGGACATTATGGTTTCTCCTTCCACGATTCCCGGCACGTATCTCTCAGACTGTTTCTGCCGGATGATTGTGTATAATACTATATTATAACACATTCTTTCACGATATAAAAGCCCCGCCGCCAAAACTTTTGTGTTGTCGTTTTTGGGAACAATTATCAACCGCGACCGATGCAGTTTGAGTCCGTACACAAAGCGGCGCAGAGCACCCCAAGGGCACTTGTTTCACTGCGCCTGCGCTCCCGATTTCGCGGGGGCAGAGCATCTGATTTCTTAGTTGGCTGCTCGCGGCTGATACTACCATCACTCTGACAATACACTTTACTATCGCACGATGAAACTATCAACCGCGACCGATGCAGTTTGAGTCCGTACACAAAGCGGCGCAGAGCACCCAAAGGGCACTTGTTTCACTGCGCCTGCGCTCCCGTGTTCGCGGGGGCAGAGCATCTGACTTCTTAGTTGGCTGCTCGCGGCTGATACTATCATCACTCTGACAATACACTCTACTATCCGCACGATGAAACTATCAACCGCGAGGGTACAGTTTGAGTCCGTACACAAAGCGGAACGCAGTGCAGCGCACCCCGCGAACAGGGGTCCAGCGTCACGCTGGCGTCACGCTGGCGTCACGCTGGCGCCGACTGATTGACAAGAGGATATATTTGACTTATAATATAGGGGCGACACAGCTTATTGAAAAGATAAAGGAATGTTTTCATGGGAAATATTTTTGATACACACGCTCATTATGATGACAGGGCGTTTGATGAGGATAGGTATGAGCTGATAGATAAACTCTTTGAGGGCGAGGTCTGCGGTATCGTCAATCAGGGCACTACCGTGGAGACATCAAAATTCAGCCTGGAGCTTGCCCACAAGTATGATAATATGTATGCGGCGGCAGGCATTCATCCGGAATGCGCTGACGAGAATAGTATGGAGCAACTGAACGTCATAAGGGAGCTTTGCCGTGATCCCAAGGTGGTTGCGGTGGGTGAGATAGGCCTTGATTATTACTACGATGTGCCAAAGGAACTGCAGCGCAGGGTCTTTGAGGCTCAGCTCAGGCTTGCTGAGGAGCTTTCCCTTCCGGTGGTCATACACGACAGGGAGGCTCATGGAGATGTGCTTGACTATATAAAGAAATACAGACCTAAGGGTATAGTCCATTGCTTCTCCGGCAGCAGGGAAATGGCCATGGAAGTGGTCAGGCTTGGAATGTATATAGGTATGGGCGGTGTTATTACCTTTAAAAATGCCCGTAAGTCCGTGGAGGTAATCGAAGCCGTGCCAATAGAGTCTCTTGTGCTGGAAACGGATTGCCCTTATCTGGCGCCGGTGCCCTATAGGGGAAAGAGAAACGATTCCTCTATGATACGCTTCTGCGCTGAGAGGATAGCTGAGATAAAGGGCATGGATACGGAGGAGCTTCTGCGCATAACCGCACAAAATGCCCGCAGGGTATATCAGTTGAACGTCTGAAGCAGGAGGGGTAGTGATGCTGGCACTTGTTACCGGGGCAAGCTCCGGCATAGGAAGGGATATCGCAAGGGAACTGGTGGCAAGAGGATGGGATGTTATCCTTGTGGCTCGCCGTGCCGACAGACTGCAGGAGCTGAGAAGCGAGCTGGGAAAGCGGGCAAAATGCGTCAGGTGCGATCTGTCCCACATAGAGGAGTGCAAAAAGCTCTATGAGGTCATGCAGCCTCAGAATATTGATATGCTGGTAAACTGTGCCGGCTTTGGGGGCTGCGGTTTCTTTGACGAGACAGGGCTTGATATGGAGCTTGAAATGATAAATACAAATGTGGTGGCAGTCCATGTGCTTACAAAGCTTTTTCTCAGGGACTTCATCAGGAAAAACAGCGGCTACATTCTGAATGTGGCGTCAATAGCCGGATTTTTTGCAGGCCCGTATATGGCGACTTACTATGCCACCAAGAATTATGTGGTCAGCCTTACGGCGGCTGTAAGAGAGGAACTCAAACAGCGACACAGCAATGTCAGGGTCAGCGCTCTGTGTCCCGGACCTGTGGATACGGAGTTTAACAGTGTGGCAGGGGTGAGGTTTTCATCAAAGCCCATTTCAAGCCGTTTGGCGGCAGTGCAGGGCATTGATGGGGTGCTCAGGGGCAAAAGGTATATTGTGCCCTCGGCTAAGATAAAGCTTCTGAAGCTCTCAAAGCGGCTGGCACCGGAAGGCCTTGTCACAAGGCTGTGCTACAGGTTTCAGAAGAATAAACAGTAAGGTTGGTGAGATTATGTTGTCGGTAAAGAATTATGAGGTGATGAACCTGCATAACGCTATAAGAGGCGCCCGCAATCCTATGAACAGCTGGGCAAAGTCGGACAGCTATTACGATGACGAGGGAAGCTTTGTGCTGGGTGAAAACGATCTGTCTCTGGCGGTGCGTCTGAGAAATGCAGGCACCGACCATAGAAAATATCTTCGTCAGGTTTTTGTGACAGTGGATATAACCGCTCCCATGTACTGGTGGAAGGAGTTTGATACCTATAAGGTGGGCACTGTGGCAAACTCTACCAGCACCATGCACAAGATCACCTCGGCACCCTTTGAGCTTTCCCAGTTCAGCTGCGACAGGATGGACGAAGAGACTCTGGCGGTGATGAAATATATCATAGAACGGCTTGAGGTACTCAGACAGAAGTTCCTTGAGACTAAGGACAAGCAGTATTGGTATGACATAATACAGCTTTTGCCCTCAAGCTATGACCAGATGCGCACCTGCACCATGAACTATGAAAACCTGATAAACATTTATCATGCCCGCAAAAACCACAAGCTTGATGAATGGCACGTTTTCTGTGATTTTATAAAAGGCCTGCCCTATGCCAGGGAACTTATCATCGGCAGCGATGAGTGATTACGGCAAGCGCATAGCCTGGGCTTCCTACTTTAGGAGGCATAAAGCAGTGTTGATAAAGACAGGGACCGTCCTGAGCTCTGGCAAGGGACGTTTCTATACAATTCAAGAAAGAAAGGAAAACCGAAAATGGATATCAGACAGGAATCGCTGAAAAAGCATTACGAATGGCAGGGCAAGATCGAGGTTATTTCGAGAGCGCCCATTACTAACTCTGAGGAGCTTTCTCTGGCATATACCCCCGGAGTTGCGGAGCCGTGCATGGAGATCAACAGGGACTATGACAAGTCCTTCAAGCTTACCAGAAGAAGCAACCTTGTGGCTGTGGTGACAGACGGAACCGCAGTGCTGGGTCTCGGAGACATAGGCCCTGAGGCCGGTATGCCCGTAATGGAGGGAAAGTGCGCCCTCTTTAAGGAATTTGGCGATGTGGATGCTTTTCCTATCTGCATACGTTCAAAGGACGTGGATGAGATCGTCAGGACTGTCTATCTTATTTCCGGCAGCTTCGGCGGAATCAATCTGGAGGATATCGCCGCTCCCCGCTGCTTTGAGATAGAGCGCAGGCTGAAGGAGATTTGCGACATACCAGTATTTCACGATGACCAGCACGGTACTGCCGTAGTGGTGGCAGCGGCACTTATCAACGCTCTCAGGATAGTCAAGAAGGATATCGGAGACATTAAGGTAGTCATCAACGGTGCAGGTTCTGCAGGCATAGCCATAGCAAAGCACATAATGAATCTTGGGGTGAAGAATCTTGTATTGTGCGACAGTGTGGGCATTATCTGCGAGGGTGACGAAAGGCTCAACAGCGAGAAGGCTGCCATGTCAAAGATAACCAACAGGGAGCACCTTACGGGCAAGCTTGCCGATGCCATGAAGGGTACAGACGTATTTATCGGTGTATCCGCTCCGGGCATAGTGAGCGAAGAGATGGTGGCTTCTATGAACAAGGACGCCATTGTTTTGGCAATGTCAAATCCGACTCCTGAGATCATGCCTGACCTCGCAAAGAAGGCAGGTGCCCGCATCATCGGCACAGGACGTTCCGATTTCCCGAACCAGATAAACAATGTGCTTTGTTTCCCGGGTATATTCCGTGGTGCGCTTGACTGCCGTGCAAAGGAGATAAACGAAGAGATGAAGATAGCCGCATCATACGCCATTGCATCACTTGTCAGCGACGAAGAGCTGAACGAGGATTACATAATCCCCTATGCGTTTGACAAGAGGATAGGCAAGACGGTATCCGACGCAGTCATCGAGGCTGCAAGAAAGAGTGGCAGCGCAAGGATCTGACAGGAAGCGCCAACACAGAAGTTTCAGCGGCTGGTAGTTGTTCCGAAAAGCGATGACAACGTTTTCGGGGGTGTCGGGGGGACTTTTTCGCAAAAGTCCCACTGACCGGATTCCAAAGGCAGAGCCTTTGGTCAGGCTGGCGAAACTTTTCTGTTGTCGTTTTGGGAACAATTATCAGCCGAGAACACGGGTGCGGGTCAGGGTTTCCTTTTGCGGAGACTGCCCACCACCATGCGAAGGAGAGAGAAGATCACACCAAAGAATATGGCGGCGGCTATTCCTGCAGAACAGGCTTTCAGACCGCCGCTGAAGGCACCTAACCAGCCGCTTTCGGCGACCGATTCTTCAACGCCCTTGGCAAGAGCATAGCCGAAGCCGGTGAGGGGGACGGCGGCGCCGGAGCCTGCAAAATCCACAAGGGGACCGTACAGCCCAAGGGCAGTCAGCAGTACACCGGCACAAACATAGCCGGTAAGTATTCTTGCCGGTGTGAGCTTGGTTTTGTCGATGAGTATCTGGGCGATGGCGCACAGCAGACCGCCCACTATAAATGAATATAAATATTGCATAAGAGAAATCACTCCTTTTGATTAGCATTTCCGTCGGCGGACGGATAATACTTGTCAAAGGGAGCTTTTTTTGTTATCAGGACGGCAATACAAAAAGTACAATAACTGCATACTATTATACCAAAAGTATATTATCGTCAAGACCGGAGAATAACTGTCGAACAATAGTTTTGATTTATCGAACGACAGTAACAAGTGAATAAAATTCTCTTAAAAATTCATAAAATCCCGGATTATTTCTCATATATAACTTGAATTTTTTAAAAGAATATCATATAATGGTTTACATGAAGTGGTGAAAGGTGGTTGGAAGTGGTGCTGAATGGAGAAAAATGCACCGACTTCCCAAAACGGTAACGAATATGTTGATGGGATCATATCAGCATAATATCGACACAAAGGGACGTGTCATCATGCCGGCCAAGTACCGTGAGGTGCTTGGTGAAGTTTTCTATGCCACTAAGGGTACAGATGAATGTATAATGGTCCTGTCGGCAGAAGGCTGGGACGAGCTGGGAAAAAAGATATGCTCATTGCCATCCGGCCAGGCTAAGGATCTGAGAAGGTTTTTCTTTTCAAGCGCAGCAGAGCTGGAGCCTGATAAGCAGGGCAGAGTGCTCATTCCTCAGCTTCTCAGGGATTATGCGCATCTTGATAAGGACGTTATGATAATCGGTACCGGAACAAGAGTCGAGATATGGGATCTTGACCGCTGGAATAAGTATAATAGTGATATCTCGGAAAGTCAAGTGCTTGAGATCATGAGTATGTACGATATTTAGGACGGTGCGCTATGGAGTTTTCACACAGACCTGTTTTGCTTGAGGAAACCATTGCATCACTGAATATCCGTCCGGACGGTGTATATCTTGACGGCACGGCAGGCGGTGGAGGACATTCCGCAGAGATACTCAAAAGGCTGGATGGGGGAATGCTGATCTGTGTGGATCAGGACCCGGACGCCATAGAGGTCCTCAGAGAACGCTTTGCAGGGCGAGATAATGTAAGGATAGTTCAGTCCAACTTCTCGGAGATGCCGTCCATCCTTTCGGAGGTCGGGGTTCAGGAGCTTGACGGTGTTTTGCTTGATATAGGAGTGTCATCCCACCAGCTTGACAGTGCAGGCCGGGGGTTTTCTTATCATAATGACGCTCCGCTTGATATGCGAATGAGTCAGAGCGGTGCAACTGCCGCTGATCTGGTGAACACCCTGTCATATCAGGAGCTTGTTCACATACTCTTTGCCTACGGCGAGGAGAAGCTTGCAAAGAATATTGCAAGAGCAATAGAAAGGGAAAGGGAAAAGGCACCCATCACTACGACAGTGCAGCTTGCGGAGATAGTCAAATCGGCTTATCCCCCTGCAAAGAGGCACGACAAGCACCCTGCCCGCAAGACCTTTCAGGCCCTCAGGATCGCAGTCAACGGCGAGCTGGACAGGCTTTCGCTGGGATTGGACAGAGCCTTTGAGAGACTGAGCAGAGGCGGCAGACTTTCGGTCATAACCTTCCATTCACTGGAGGACAGACTTGTAAAGCAAAGGATGGCAGCCTGGTGCACCGGATGTATTTGCCCAAAGGATTTTCCGGTGTGCGTATGCGGCAATAAGCCAAAGGCCGCACTTGTATTCAAAAAGCCCCGTGAAGCCGCTGAGAGTGAGCTTGCGGAGAATCCACGCAGCAGAAGCGCAAAGCTCAGGTGCTGCGAGAAGCTGATATAAAATTTCCACACTATTTCCACACTATATGATGTGTGTTATTTCGGAAGGGAGTAATATATATGTCTTTCAATAAACAGAGCGGACTTGCTTATGATCTTTCATTGTTTGATCCGGAGCCGGTAAGAAAGCCGGAGCACAGGAATGATGACGCTGTTAAGGCAGCTGAGCCGGAAAAGGCCAAGATAATCAGACTGGATACGGATCATCTTGACAGACCTAAGAAGAAGGAAAGAAATTATCCAAGGATCCTTGCGATGGGTCTTATTCTTTCCATAGGTGCCGCTGTGGGTATAGTTGTACTTCGCAACAACGTAGTGATAAACGAGCTGAATGAGCAGATCCATGAGGCAAATGTGCTCCTGGCAAATCAGGAGAACCTTGAAGCACAGTATCAGCTCAGGATCGACAGAAAGCTTACTGATGAGTTTGTCCAGCAGTATGCGGAGACAAAGCTTGGCATGACAAAGGCAAGCTCTGCTCAGAAGGAATTTGTATCCCTTACCGATGGAGACAAGGGCGAGGTAGTAAGAGGTGACGGAAAGGAGTCATTCCTGAGCCGCTTTGCACGTGCGTTCCATATCTGATCACTGAGTAATCATAAGGCTGACGATCTGAAAATAAACATATACGGAGGGCTGCTCCACACTGTGAAACAGTCCTGATTCTTCAAGGGTGGATGTAAAAAAGGAGAGAGCTAAGCTCCTCTTTTTGCACAGACACCCGATTTTGTCTAACACGGATATTATTTTATTTGTCAATAAAGAGCCAAAGGGGTGTGCTTATGTCGAAAAGAGGAGCTTCAGCAAAGCTCTGGAACCGGTCTATCTGGATTATGGTTCTGATAATAGTGCTTGGCTTCGGTCTCGTATCAGGACGTTTGCTCTATCTGCAGACCGTCCAGGCGGAGGATCTGCAGCACAGGGCGGTAGATCAGCAGCTTTCGGATACTCTGCTGCCGGCAAAAAGGGGAAGCATTTATGATCGCAACGGCAATGTCCTTGCACAGAGCGTTACGGTGTGGGATATTGTTCTGGAGCCTGCCAGCATCAAGACCGACGAGGACCGTGAGATAATCGCCAGGGGATTGTCCGAGATCTTAAAGGTGGATTATAACAAGCTGCTGGAGCAGACCCATGAAAATAACTTCTACTCAGTGGTAAAGACCAAGGTGGATACGGATGTAAAGGACAGGGTGCTGGACTTTTGCCAGAAGCTGAGGGAAGACGGCGTGTCAGGTATGGTGGATACCATAGAAAACTATAAGCGCTACTATACAAATGATAATTTCCTTGCCGACGTGCTGGGATTTGTAGGCTCAGACAGCCAGGGTCTTGCGGGAGTCGAATATCAGTATGACGAATATCTCACCGGCAAGACAGGACGGCTTATCAGTGCCCGTAACGCAGTGGGCGGAGAGATGCCCTTTGACAACGAGCAGAAGATCGATGCAGTGGACGGCTATAACCTGACGCTTACCATTGATGAGTATATCCAGAGCGTCATGGAAAAGTATGTCCGTGAGACAATAGATGAGTTTAAGGTCAAAAACCGTGGCTGCGCAATAATGATGAACGTAAAGACAGGCGCTATCCTGGGCTTTGCCTGTGAAGGCTCCTTCAATCCGAATGAGCCCTTCAAGATAGCCAACGAGACCCTGAAGGCTGAGCTGGACAAGCTGCCGGAGGATCAGCAGGACGCAGCCTATGCCAAGGCCCAGACAAGCCAGTGGAGGAATAAGGGCGTCAGTGACACCTATGTTCCCGGCTCGGTATTCAAGATGGTGACGGCATCGGCGGTGCTGTCAGAGGGACTTAACAAGAAGGATACCGTATATGAATGTACGGGAAGCTATGTTCCCTTTGAGGGGTCAGGACCTATCACCTGCTGGCTCCATGGAGGCCACGGGGATCAGAACCTTGAGCAGGCTTTGTGTAATTCCTGTAACCCGGCATTTATGCAGATGGGCTTTATGCTGGGCAGAGAGAAGTTTTATGAATACTATGTGGCATTCGGTTTTTCGGAAAAAACAGGCATCGACCTGCCGGGCGAAAGCGAGGACTATTTCTTCCAGCACGACGGCGTGTGCGGAATGGATCTGACTGACCTGGCGGTTGCATCCTTCGGTCAGAACTTCAAGATCACACCCATTCAGATGCTTTGCGCTTGCTCTGCCATCGCCAACAAGGGAAAGCTGCTTACTCCCTATGTGGTGCAGAGCATTTCCGACAGCAACGGAAACGTGGTAAAGACAACGGAGGTCAAGGAGAGACACCAGGCTATCTCTGAGGATGTGGCAAAGCAGGTGTGCAAGATGCTGCAGAACAACGTAATAAGCGGCGGCGGCACCAACGGCTATATCGCCGGCTATCGTATAGCAGCAAAGACAGGTACCTCCCAGAAGATCGTTGACGAGAACGGAAACGAGACGGATGATTATATCGGCTCCTTCTGCGGCTTCGCTCCGGCGGATGATCCTGAGATAGCGCTGATATGCTATTTTGATACCCCAGACCCGGAGATCAACTATTACGGCTCGGCGGTGGCAGGACCTTGCTTCAGGAATATCCTCGGTGACGTGCTGCCCTATCTTGGCGTAGAAAAGGTCTACTCTCCTGAGGAGCTTGATAATCTTGATACTATAACAAGCGATTATGTTGGCGAGAGCGTCAAGGATGCGGCATCCTTTGTAGTCAACGCTCATCTTAAATATAAGGTGGTCGGGTCAGGCAATACTGTCCTTGCACAGAATCCTCCTGCCTATACCACCATACCCAAGCAGGGCACGGTGATACTTTATACAGAGGAGCCTAAGGAGGGCGAGGAGTATGCTCAGGACAGCATGGTAAAGGTGCCTGATTTCTCCAACATGACCCTCACGGAGGTCAATCGTCTTGCCGCTGACCTGAATCTGAATATCAGCATAAGCGGTTCACTGTCCTCAGAGGGCAGCAGCTACGCAAAAACACAGGATATTGCGCCTGATACCGAGGTCCCGCCCTTTACTGTGGTAAAGGTGACCTTTAACCAGGATAACAGCATCCTGTAGCATCAGGCCTGCGGGTACTCTGCAGCATAGGAGATGAGTGTATGAATGGTTTTTCCGGAACAATCGGGTTCAGATGCAGGGATGCCTGCAGATATTCCCGTATAGTGTGCGATGCCCTTGTTGAATGTGGTTTTGATGCAGGCCTCAGGACGGAGGGGGACAATGTTGCATATGTTTTTATGAGCTGTCAGGGGAGAGAGGGTGCTCCGGAACAGGAGTGCCCCGACATAATCGTTTGTGATGAGAGCTGTGTTGACCCCAACACTGCTGAGATGTCAGGTGTCGTTGTGACCGACTATGCAAACGCACAGGTGTGGCAGGGCGTCTGCGGTAATGTTTTTACCTTTTCTGAGGATCAGTACGGCGCCGATCTCACCTGCCGCAACGTCAGTGCTCAGGACGGTCTGCCGGTATTCGATATCCTCAGTGCCGGGATCCTCAGCAGGGTGCGTGTAAAAAGGAATGATGTTTCCGTGAGAGATGTGCTGCTTTGCAGTGCGGTGCTCATCAATGCGGGAATTCCCATTGCATCCATAGTGGGCTGCTTCGGGAGAAGGAAAGAGGAGAAGGAGCCGGGGGCGTCAGGCGGGAAAACGTGAATGGCGGCTGGCTTTCTGAAAAATTGCCGCAGTGCGGCGGGTACATGAAAGGTGGATATTAATAATGACTGGATTATGGACTGTGATAGCTGCGGTGGCTGCTTTTGCTGTGGCTGCGGTGCTTGGTATATGGCTGGTTCCCTTCCTCAAAAAGATTCATTTCGGACAGACCATCCGTGAGGAGGGTCCCTCATGGCACAACTCAAAACAGGGCACTCCCATAATGGGAGGCTTCATGTTCATTATTGCCAGCATAGTGGCGGGAGTAGCCTGTGTGCTGCTGTATCACGCCTTTGGTGTTGCCGAGCTTCCGCTGATGAACGCAAAGATTTTTGCGGGTATGTTTATGGCGGCGGCTTTCGGAGCTATCGGCTTTATCGACGACTATATCAAGGCAGTGAAGAAGAGGAATCTCGGTCTTACTGCCTGGCAGAAGCTTATTCTGCAGTTTGTCGTGGCTATCGCATATCTGGTGACAATTCAGCTTTTCGGAGGCAGCACCGAAACCTTCATCCCCTTCTATGGTATGCTGGATCTTGGGATACTCTACTACCCGCTGGCTGCCATACTCATCGTGGGCGTGGTCAATGCCGCAAATCTTACTGACGGTATTGACGGACTCGACGGCTCGGTTACATTCTTTATCGCTATTTTCTTCATGCTCATCGCAAGCTATGTCAGCAGAATGGGAGTTTCTATCATGTCTGCTGCCCTTGCCGGCGGCTGCCTTGGCTTCCTTGTGTGGAATTTCCATCCGGCAAAGGTATTCATGGGAGATACAGGCTCCCTTTATCTCGGCGGATATGTGTGCGCCATAGCCTTTGCTCTGGATATGCCCATCATGCTGGTGCTCATGGGTCTTGTTTATATTCTGGAGATGTTCTCCGTTATCCTGCAGGTGCTTTATTTCAAGGCTACCCACGGAAAGCGCCTTTTCAAGATGAGCCCGATACATCATCATTTTGAGATGAGCGGCTGGTCAGAGGTAAAGATCGTCATAACCTTCAGTATCTTTGCTGTTATCTGCGGCGCTCTCTCGTTCATTATCGTTGTTTACGGCAATTATCGTGTGCCGGCCTTCAGCATTGGCGCCTGATAGGGGCTTTTGCTGCATAATCTATGAGAAAGGAAGTGTCAGCGGTTGATAAAAGATTCCTCACCGGCAAGAAAGCTGCCGAATCCTGATTCTCGACAAAGCAACAGTCCTAACAGACAGGGCGGTCAGAGGATCACCTTTCCTCAGAAGGTCAAGAAAAAGCTCAAGCTTTTTTCCGTCAGACAGGGAATGGATTGTCATTCTGGGACTGATAATGATGTTTTCTGCGAGCTACCCATCGGCCTATGCGAATACCGGTGACAGCTATAACTATTTAATGAAGCAGAGCCGGTACGCGGCGATTGGTGTGTTTGTGATGATAGGCCTGTCGTATTTTGACTATCACCATTTCCACAAGCTTACTTACTTTGTGCTGATAGCCGCTATATTTGCACTTGTCGCAGTGCTGGTGCTGCCGGCAAGGGGTGTGCGCAGGTGGATATATATTGGTTCATTTACTATTCAAGCATCTGAAATCGCAAAATTTGCGGCGATACTGTTTTTGGCGCACTGGGGGTCCATACATTTCAAAAAGATGGATACCTTCAAATATGGGGTGCTTCCGCCGCTGATAATTCTCGTGGTCTTTTCCGGTCTGCTGATACTGGAGCCCCACTATTCCGGAATCGTCATCATGCTGCTGCTTATTGCGCTGATGATGTTTATAAGCGGCGTAAAGCTAAGGTGGTTTGTGATAGGAGGAGCGGTAATCGCCCTTGGAGTGTTGGCGCTTGCCGTGACTGACAAGCTGGGCTATGCTATGGAGCGAATGCACGGCTGGGGGCTTGCTCTAAATCCTCCGGACGACCTTTATTGGGACACCTATCAGACAAGGAATTCCCTTTATGCTATCGGCTCCGGCGGCTTCTGGGGACTGGGCTTCGGTCAGTCAAGGCAGAAGTTCCTTTACATCCCTGAGGTGCAGAACGACTTTGTGTTCTCCGTAGTTTGCGAGGAGCTGGGCTTTATAGGTGCTGCTGTGATACTCTGCATCTTTGCGCTTCTGGTGCTCAGGGGAATCACCATTTCCATGAGGGCAAAGGATAAGTTTGGTTCTCTCCTGGGAATCGGACTTTCCGCACAGATAGGCCTACAGGTCATACTCAACATTATGGTTATCACTGACTGGCTGCCCAATACGGGTATCAGTCTGCCGTTCTTCAGCTATGGAGGATCTTCGCTGATAACCCTTCTTGCCCAGATGGGTATAGTGCTGTCGATATCACGAACGTCGGTTATCAATAATAATTAGCAGGACAGATAAGGCTTTGCATTGACAGATGATATGAGGTGTTTTTATGAGAGTATTGTTTGCAGGCGGAGGCACGGCGGGACATATCAATCCTGCTCTTGCCATTGCCGGATATTTGAAAGAACGTCAGCCCGATGCGGAGATTCTGTATGTGGGCAACAAGGGCGGCATGGAGGAAAGGCTGGTGCCTCAGGCAGGCTTTGAGTTTCGCAGCATCAGCGTCCAGGGCTTTCGCAGAAAGGTGTCCATCAAGGCCTTTGGAGAAAACATCGTTACGGTCAAAAAGGCTATTTCCGCAGGCAAGGCGGCAAAAAAGATAATTGAGGAATTCGGGCCTGATATCTGCATCGGCACCGGCGGATATGTAAGCGGTCCGGTACTGAGGGCTGCAGCAAAGCTGGGTATTCCTACGCTTATACATGAGCAGAATGCATATCCGGGTGTGACCAACAAGATGCTGTCAGGAAAGGCTACCCGTGTGATGCTTGCTATGCCGGACGCAAGGAAGCACTTTAAGGAAAGCTGCCGCTTTGTGGATACGGGCAATCCTGTAAGGGGAGAGATACTCAGGGCGGATAAGGCCGAATCAAGAAAAAATCTTGGACTTGACGAAAGACCGGTCATACTTTCCTTTGGCGGAAGTCTTGGTGCCGAGAAGATCAACCGCTCTCTTGCGGATATAATAGCAAGGAGCGCAAAGGACGGAAAGTATCAGCACATCCATGCCTATGGCCAGTATGGAAAATGGTTCCCCGACCTGCTGAGGGAAAAGGGTGCCGATCTCGAAAACGCAAAGAATCTGGATATTCGTGAGTATATTAACGATATGCCTGTTTGTCTTGCGGCGGCGGATCTTGTTATCGCCAGGGCGGGAGCTATCACTCTCAGCGAGATACAGGTCAAGGGCAAGCCGTCTATCCTCATTCCCTCGCCTAATGTAGCCGAGAACCACCAGTTCCACAACGCAATGTCTCTTGTGAGCCATGATGCTGCAGTTATGGTGGAGGAAAAGGATCTTACTCCGGAAAGACTGACTGAGGAAATTGACAAGCTTGCTTCCGACCCTGTCCGTCTTGCGCAATATTCGGAAAACGCCCGCAAAATGGCCATCGACGACGCTGCAAAGCGTATCTATTCGGTGATGATCGAGGTCCTATCCACGGCCTCCTCCCAAAAGAAATAATGCAGTGACACAACAGGGATGCTGCGGCATTGTACAGGAGGGAAGATGAAAAAGCAGGATATGAGCAACAAAAGGACGGATAATACCGGAAGAAAAAAGAGCGCCGGAAAGCCGACGCCTTCAGGAACTAAGGATAAGAGTGGCAGCACGGGCAAAAAGGGTGCTTCCGGCAAGATGCAGAGCAAGTCTGCAAAGGGAAGCGTAACAGCCGCTGAGTCCGGGGCAGTGCAGGATAAAAAGAAGGCTGAATGGGAGAAGAGTCTTGCAAAGAATCCCTATAGGAAGAGCCCAGGAGCCAAAAGGATATATAAGGGAAGCAAGAAGCATAAGGGTAAGAGCCACAGCTCGGTTGAAGGCGACAGAAACTATGGTGATGCCTTTAACGGGTCGGAAATGCTTGATGCCGAGAATGTCTTGAAAAAGGAAAGACCGGAAAGCTATCTGCATTACCTCAAGCCGCTGCCAAAGGCAAAGGCGCCCAGCAGTCCCTTTAAGCGGATGCTGAAAAGGCTGCTGTTTTATACCCTGACGGTGCTGGTGCTGGTGTCCGTATGCTTTGTGCTGTCCATCACCGTTTTCTTTAAGATAGACGAGATAGAGGTGGAAGGGGAAACCAGG
Organism: uncultured Ruminococcus sp.; assembly: GCA_902768825.1. GTDB lineage: Bacteria > Bacillota > Clostridia > Oscillospirales > Acutalibacteraceae > UBA1213. Next base: position 20,942 of record CACXMR010000030.1, on the reverse strand, counting down.
TATCCTGCCGAGGATATCATAAGCGCCTGTCAGATAAATACCGGCGACAACCTGATATTATGCAACACCTCTCCGGGCGAAACGGAGATTTGGAAGAAGTTTCCCTATATCGAGTCGGTGGACATCAGGAAAAAGCTGTTTAACAAAATAATTATCAGCGTTAAAGAGGCTGTGCCCACATCTATGATCGAAAGTGACGGAAAATATGTTCTTCTCAGCGAGAGCGGGAAGATAATCGATATTTCCGATAAGAAGCAGGGTGACGTGCCTATCGTCATGGGCGCAAAGCTGATGACGCCAAAGCTGTCATCCTCTGTGAAATACAAGGATCCGAAGGTGGAGGAATATATCAGCGAAATACTTGCCTCGGCCGATGAGTATAAGTTCAGCCCCCTCAGGGTCATAGATATCAGTAACCTGTCAAAGATAGTCATTGAGATAAAAACAGGGCTGCATATAGTGATCGGTACTCCTGAAAATATTGATTATAAGCTGAAAACGGCTAAGAAGATCATAGACAAGGATATCCACTCTGACGACGTGGGAACACTTGATGTTTCTCTCAGCTCGGCGGATGGCGGAAAATCATTTTTCAGCTCAAAGAAAAAACCTGAGGAGTCTTCGGCAAAGCCGCAGCCGGCACAGCAAAGCTCCGCAGCCGAAAAGCCTAAGACTTCAGAGCAGGAGTCTCAGGTTTCCGAGACTTCATCGGTGTCACAGCCTGAGACATCATCCGAGGTAACTGCGGAAAGCACTGTTGACAATGACGGCGGCGAAAGCAGTTACATCCCGGACAATGATACCGGAGACGACAACGACTACACCCCGGACTATGATACCGGAGACGACAACGACTACACCCCGGACTACGATACCGGAGACGACAATGACTACACCCTTGACTATGATACCGGAGATGACAACGATTACACCCCGGACTACGATACCGGAGACGACAATGACTACACCCCGGATTATGATACCGGAGACGATAACGATTACACTCCGGACTACGATACCGGAGACGACAATGACTACACTCCGGACTATGGCAACGGGGACGACACGGATCAGGATTTTGAGTAGCTTTCCGAGGGAATAGCGATGTAAGGGTTGGTCGTAATAAATCTTGTTTGTAGGTAACAGGATTATGGTCAATGTATGGCATATTGAACAAAAAAACAGGTGATCTTGCGGGGTTTTATTTGAAGAATAATAAATCTGCGCAAAAAAAGGTTGGAGATATTGAAATTTTGCCGCAAAAGTGGTAAATTAGTATCAGTTGTATTATATTATAACGGCAATGTCAGAATTAAAAAGATGAGTTCTGTCAGATGTATAAATACATGGAGGGAGTATTACAAATGCCTTATGAATTTGAGAACGAGGTAGAAAGCATAGTACATATCAAGGTTATTGGTGTCGGCGGAGGCGGCGGCAACGCTGTTGACCGCATGGTTGAGTATGTGACCGGAGTTGAGTTTATTTCTGTAAATACTGATAAGCAGGCACTGAACCGTTCAAAGGCTTCACAGAAGATACAGATAGGTGAAAAGATCACTCACGGCAAGGGCGCAGGCTCAAAGCCGGAGGTGGGCGAGAAGGCCGCTGAGGAGAGCAGAGAGGTCATCGCCGAGCTTCTCAAGGACACAGACATGGTGTTTATCACTGCAGGTATGGGCGGCGGCACTGGTACAGGAGCTGCTCCTGTGGTTGCTCAGGTCGCTAAGGAAATGGGTATCCTTACTGTAGGCATTGTTACCACCCCCTTCCTCTTTGAGGGCAAGCGCAGGATGGAGCAGGCTCAGGGCGGTATCCAGAAGCTCCAGCAGCACGTTGACTCACTGATCGTTATCCCCAATGAAAGACTCAAGCACATCAGCGAGGAGAGGATCACTCTCAAGAACGCATTCTTTGCAGCTGACGACGTGCTCCGTCAGGGCGTACAGAGCATTACGGACCTTATCGTTATACCCGGTCTTGTAAATCTCGACTTTGCAGACGTTACATCAGTAATGAGGGATGCAGGCTATGCACTCATGGGCGTAGGCGTCGCTTCCGGCAAGGACAAGGCAAAGATCGCAGCTCAGAACGCTATTTCAAGCCCGCTGCTTGGAACCTCTATCCAGGGCGCAAAGGGTCTTATCGTCAATATCAAGGCTTCTCCCGATATCGGTCTGGACGAGATCCAGGATGCTTCCACAATGATCTCAGAGCAGGCTGACGAGGATGCAGTAATCATCTGGGGTGCTGCCCTTGATGAGGAGATGGAGGACACCATCAGCGTTATCGTTATCGCTACGGGCTTCCCTACTACAGATAACAATATCCTTCCTGTTATGCCTATTAAGAAGGAGGAGAAGAAATTCCCTTTTCAGTTCGGCTCCCAGGTAGCTTCCAGGCCTGATTCCAACCGCTTCGGAACGGCTCAGAGACCTCAGGATAAGCCCGTTCAGAGAAATCCTCAGAATATGTACCAGCAGCCCGGCTATGGCAGAAACGGTGCTCCGATGGATAATCAGGTCCCCAATGCACCTATCTATCCCAACGCAGCCACAAAGAACGGAATGCCCGCTCAGAAGCCTATGCAGGGTGCACCTCAGAGCAGCGACTCTGATGATTCATATATGGATATTATGAAGATATTCAATAACAATAAGTGATTTTGCTGCTATAAGCCTGCCGTTTCTACGACAGGCTTTTTTGCAAGAAAGAATAACAGGGAGATCTCTTCGATATATGGAAATGATCCTTAAAACCAAACGGCTCACCCTTGTTCCCCTTGGAACAGCACATCTTGAAGGGGCAAGGATTTATTCTCTCGACCCTGAGAATACCAAGATGATGTGCTTTTTGCCCTGCGACGATGAAAGGGAGGTAATGGACTACCTTCTCAAATGTGAGGAGCAGTGGAGGAAGGAAGAGCCGGAATATCTGGATGCAGCCATCCTGCTTGGCGGTGTGCACATAGGAGCTGTGAGCATTGAGTTCCTTGAGGGCGGCACTGTGGGAGAGCTTGGGTGGATAATCAACAAGCAGTATTGGGGTCATGGCTACGCAGTGGAGAGTGCGTCCGTATTCATGGAGTTTGTCCGTGAAAAATACGGCATTACCAGGTTCATTGCCCATGCTGACTCCGAAAATACCGCATCCCGCCGTGCTATGGAAAAGCTGGGCATGAGGCTTGTTGAAACCTATGGAGGAAGAAGGAACCGCAGCTCTGACGAGGAAAGAATGGAGTGTCTCTATGAGATGTGATCGGCAGAGAGCATAAAAAGGAGGAAGGTTTATGAAAACCAAGCACGTAATTGATCTTGACAGTCTGTCCACAGAGGAGCTTATGGAGATCATTGAGTTGGCCAATGACATAAGACAGGCTCCGCAGGAATATTCAGATGTATGTAAGGGAAAAATACTGGCGACGCTTTTTTATGAGCCCAGCACCAGGACGCAGATGTCCTTCAAGACGGCTATGCTCAGGCTCGGAGGTAATATCATCGGCTTTGACAATCCTCAGAATTCCTCTGTGTCAAAGGGCGAGAGTCTCAAGGATACCGTTACTGTGGTGGGCGGCTATGCTGACATCATAGCCATCAGACATTCCCTTGAGGGGGCTGCCAAGGCTGCCTCGCTCTATTCCGCCGCACCGGTTATCAATGCAGGTGACGGAGGGCATCTGCACCCGACACAGACGCTTACGGATGTGGTGACCCTTTATAACGAGAAGGGCACCCTTGACAATATGACCATAGGTCTTTGCGGCGACCTTAAAAACGGCAGAACAGTTCATTCTCTCATCAAAACCATGTCCCACTTCAAGGGCAACAGGTTTGTGCTGATATCCACTCCGGAGCTTACTGTGCCCCAGTATATCAAGGACATAATGAACGCCTCAGGCTGCCGCTATACAGAGGTAAGGAGCCTTGCGGAGGCCATACCTTCCCTTGATGTGCTGTATATGACAAGGATACAGCGGGAGAGGTTCAGAAGCTTTGAGGAGTATGAAAAGCAGAGAGGCGTTTTTGTGCTTGACCGTGAAAAGATGTGTCTTGCCCGCAGGGATATGAAGATACTTCACCCACTGCCCCGTGTGGATGAGATCGCAGAGGACGTGGACTATGACGACCGTGCAAAATATTTCGATCAGACGGTATATGGTATGTATGCGAGAATGGCTCTCATAATGAAGATGCTTGAAAACGCCGACAGAAAGCCTATGCCCAGGGTGGCTGACACTCACAGCGTCAGGTGCAGCAACCCGAATTGTATCAGCTATACAGAGGAGTACCTTCCCCGTATTTTCCGTCCCTTAGGTGGCGATATGCTGCTTTGCAGATACTGCGAGGGCAGGAACCTCATTTGACACTCCTCCCACGGAGGAAACTTCAGGAGGTCGATCTAATTGAAAAAACGCAGGCTGATCGCTTTGGCGGTCTGCTCGGCTCTGAGCATATATTCCCTTTCCGGATGCAGCTTTAACATAAAGCTTTCCTTCGGCGAGGATAAGACCCAATCCCAGACAGGTGTGTTCAGTTCTCCGTCCTGGAGCGGCTCCTCGTCCTATGTTGTCAACGACGATATGGAGAGGTATGACTATTCCCTTAAAAACACTCTTTCAGAGAGCCAGACGGAGCTTTACAACAGGCTGAAAAATATGCTTGACGAAAAGATGACGGCCTTTGATTTTGAGAATATTACCAACGATGATTTTAAGAGTGCGTATTATGCCCTGTTGTACGATCATCCGGAGTATATACGCACAGGCTATAACTATACCTATTCAGTCAGGACTACGGGAGACTACACTCTGTTCCACGCTGATCCTGCACTGTTCAGCGATGACCCTGAGGTCATGGACAAGGCCGAGCAGGAGCTGGAAGAGGTGGTCAACCAAATTGTCAATACAGCAAAGGCTCAGCCGGACCCTTATTATATGGTAAAGTATGTGCATGATTATATCATTGACAATACGGTGTATGACATGGAGAGCTTTTATGCCTCCCAGGGTGACAACGAAGGCCTTATCATAGCGTCCACTGCCTATGGCTGCCTTGTACAGCACAAGGCGGTATGCTCAGGCTATTCGGCGGCATTCCAGCTTATCATGCAGCGGCTGGGCGCCGAGTGCGGAAGGATAAACGGCACGAGGGTCACAGAGTCGGGTGCTCACCAGTGGAATTATGTCTGCCTTGACGGTGAGTATTATTTCATGGATCTGACCTGGGACGATCCGATAAAGGATGACGGTCAGGACAGCAGGACCTATGATTACTTCCTGATAAGTGATCGTGATATTGCGTTCACTCATGTCAGCGACAGGACTCTCCCGCAGCCGGTGTGCAGCGGCACACGCTATAATTTCTTCTACTACAACGGGCTGTACTTCGATGAATACAATTTTGGCAGCGTCTGTGATGCAGCTGTCAGGATGAAGGATACCGGCAGTGTGATGGTGAAGTTTTCCGATCCGGACCAGCTACAGCGGGCTGTGGAGGATCTTATCGAGGGTCAGAGAATATTTGAGCTTGATTTTGTTGAGAGAGGAGTATCATACTCCGTGTCCACTTCGGGGTGTATCCTGAGCGTAGAATATTGAACCGTAACGGGCGGGAGCGTTTTATGGCGCTTCCGCTGTGAGCCGGACGGATGAGCAAGGAGGGGAGATCATGGATATCAGAGAGCTGCGGGAAAAGGCAATGAGGCTTCCCCTTAGTCCGGGAGTATATATCATGAAGAACAAGAGGGACGAGATAATATACATCGGCAAGGCAAAGGCGCTCAAAAACAGGGTCAGCCAGTATTTTGGCTCCCAAAACAATCATCCGGAAAAGGTAAAGCAGATGGTCCTCAATGTGGATCATTTTGATTACATTCTTTGCGGAAGTGAATTTGAGGCACTTGTGTTGGAGTGCAGCCTGATTAAGCAGCACAAGCCCAAGTATAATATCCTTTTGAAGGACGACAAGGGCTACAGCTATATACGCATTTCCTCAGGCGAATGGAAAAGGATAAGCCATGTCATGCAGAAGGCCGATGACGGAGCGGAATATCTCGGACCATATATGAGCGCCTGGTATTCAAGGAATGCGGTTGACTGCGCCCTCAAGGTCTTTGGTCTGCCGTCCTGCAGCAAGGTGTTTCCACGGGATTTGAAAAAGGGCAGACCGTGCCTGAATTATTATATCAAGCAGTGCTGTGCTCCCTGCGGCGGCAAGGTGTCGCTGAAGGAGTATTCGGAACGGGTGGAGGCTGCCGTGGAGTTCCTGAAAAAAGGGGACAGTGACTCTGTAAAAATTATGACCGAGCAGATGAACATGGCAGCGGAGAGACTTGACTTTGAGCTTGCCGCCAAGCTGAGGGACAGGATAAGTGCGGTGAAAAGGATTACCGAAAAGCAGCAGGTGGTAGCTGCGTCTGTTCCGGAGCAGGATGTCATCGCCATGATGACGGAGGGCAATGATGCCTGCTTTGCGGTGCTGAGATTCTCCGGCGGAAGGCTGTATGATAAGGAGGATTTCCTGCTGAAGGATATCGGGAGCGACAGTGACGGCGCTGCTGAGAGGGCTGAATTCATCAAAAGGTACTACAGCATGAGGAGCGGGATCCCGCCGGTGCTTGCCCTGGACAGTGCGCCGGAGGACGAGGAGCTTATTGCGAGCTGGCTCAGTGAGCTGAAGGGCAAGAGAGTAAGGCTGACCTATCCTCAGAGGGGCGAGCAGCAGAAAATCCTTGAGATGTGCCGCCGGAATGCCGCCGAAAAGCTGGCTCAGAGCAGGGGACATCTGGGTCAGGAGCTGACGGCTATTGATGAGCTTGCCGGCCTGCTGGGACTCAGCGCACCTCCCGTTTACATTGAATCCTACGATATCTCTAACCTCATGGGCAGCGAAAACGTGGCCGGTATGGTTGTGTTTAAAAACGGCAGACCCTTTAAGAGTGCCTACAGGAGATTCTCGATAAAGGGCTTTGAGGGGCAGGATGATTATGCCTCCATGAACGAGGTGCTGACAAGAAGGTTTGAGGAATATATGAAGGAAAAGGACAGCGGCGAGGGCTTTGGCTGTCTGCCGGATCTGATACTGCTGGACGGCGGCAAGGGACAGGTTTCGGCTGTCAGACCGGTGCTGGAGCGATTCGGGCTGGATATTCCCCTGTTTGGCATGGTGAAGGACGGAAGCCACAGAACAAGAGCCATCACCGACGAGGGCAGGGAGATAAGCATTACTTCAAAGCGGCAGGCCTTTACTCTTGTTTCTACCATACAGGATGAGGTGCACCGCTTTGCTATCGGTTATCACAGGGCAAAGCGAAAAAAGAAGGCTCTTTCCACTACCCTGACCGGAATAGAGGGCATAGGCGAGGAAAGAGCAAAGGCACTGCTGACGCATTTCAAGACCATCGACAGGATCAGCAATGCTGAGCTGGAGGAGCTTTTGCAGGTAAAGGGTATGACAAGGCCTGCTGCCAAGGCAGTATACAGAAGCTTTCACAAGAAATCGGACTGACCATGTAAATGGCAGAGGGCAGGATATGAAAAATAAATGAGATAACAAATGAGGGAAAAGCAATGAAAGTTATTCTGGGTTTTCTGAAAAAGGAGCTGATGCTCACGGTGGCAGCCCTCGCAGCGATAGTTTCACTGTTTATCACGCCGCCGACAACGGAGCTTTTTTCCTATATTGACTGGAGGACGCTGGGCACTCTGTTTATGATGCTGACGGTGCTGGAGGGATTTAAGAAGGAAAACATCTTCAGACCGCTTCTCAGACTGGCGGGCAGGATAGGGTCGCTGGTAGGTCTTTCCTGCTTCCTGGTTTTTTCGGTCTTTTTTACATCGATGTTTGTTACTAACGATATTTCTCTGATCATTTTTGTGCCGCTGACAATCATTCTATTCAGGGCCGGTGACAAGGAAAAATACATATTGCCTGTAATTACCATGGAAAATATTGCGGCTATCAGAGGCTCGCTGCTTACTCCCTTCGGCAGCCCGCAGAATCTTTTTATCTTTGCAAAGTCGGGCATAACAGCCTGGGAATTTATCGAGTATATGTTTCCGATATGGATAATGTCTGCCGGACTGCTGATAGTCTTCATCCTGTTCCTGTACAGGAAGAACATCAGGGAAAGGACTGCCCTCAACAACAGCGACTTTGCCGGAGAGTGGACAAAGGAGGGCAAGAAGCGCAGGATCGCCTATCTTGTGGTATTCTGTGTAGTGCTGGTCACTATCGTGAGCAGGACGGACTGGTGGATGTATATAGCCGTTGCAGTTGCGGCGGCGGTGTTCATCATTGACAGGAAGATATTGATAAAAACGGATTATGTGCTGCTGCTGACGTTTTTGTGCTTTTTCATCTTTTCCTCCTCTATAGCCTCCAATGAGAGCATTTCAGGATATCTAAAGGGGGCTGTTGCCAACAACGAATACTGGTGGGGAATACTGCTAAGCCAGCTTATCTCAAATGTACCTGCGGGGATAGTGCTCTACCCCTTTGCGGTGAATACAAAAGCGCTGCTTTACGGTCTGGATACAGCGGGGCTGTGCAGTCTGATAGGTTCACTTGCGTCGGTAATAAACTACAGGATTTATGTGCGTGAATATCCCGGAAAGGGAAAATGGTTTATTCTGGTGTTTACAGGTATAAGTCTGTTGTTCTTTGCAATAGTGGTCATTCCGGGGTATCTGATTTGCAGATGACAAGAGTGTTCACGGCTGACAATTGTTCCCAAAACGACAACAGAAAAGTTTTGCTCAAGCTTTTGAAAAAGCTTGCGGTTTCCAAAGGCAGAGCCTTTGGTCGCTCTCCGCAGAGAGCGAAATCTTTTGCATGAGAATCCCTCCGCAAGGGGTGACGCCATGGGAAAGAGGGCGTCCCCTTGTTACGTCCCTGAATTATTCTTCCTGCTGACGAAAGGAAGCACGCATCTTTGTTCCCGTGTTGGCGATGTCAGAATGACTGATTTCACAGTTTGTAGGGCGCAAATATAAAAAAGGACTGATCTCCGGATGTGAAATCAGTCCTTTTGTGTTGTCGTCCCTGGAAGATCTGCAAAGTGCATAGGCAGATCAGGCTGCCTGAGGTCATTCCTTTTCCCACATGAGGGCAAGCTCTCGGATCCTCTCGGTCCTGCCTGACAGATATAAATATCCGAACAAGGCTTCAAGCCCTGTGGCAGTGTGGTATTCTGCATTGCTTGCGTTTTTGGGAGTGTGGCTCGTGTGAGCGTTCCTCCCCCTGCGGAATATCTCGGCTTCCTCCTCGGTCAGATCACCGGCTATCCTGTCATAGAGCCTTGCCTGAGCTTCGCAGCGCACACGCTCAACCTTCAGCTTGTTAAGCTCCCCGACAGGTCTGTTGGCACTGCAAACGATCTCCTCCCGTACAAACAGATCAAATACCCCGTCGCCTACAAAGGCAAGAGTCAGGGGACTGAGCTGCTTCGGGTCGCAGTCATAATTTGTAAGTCTGCTCAACATCATTCCTCCTGTGCGCCGTTAATCTACAAAGTCAAACTCGATATCGTAAATGCTCACCGTGTCGCCTTCCTTGACCCCTGCGTCCTTCAGAGCAGAGATGACTCCGGAATTGATAAGCACCCTCTGGAAATATTGCAGAGACTCGCTGTCATCAAAGTTTATGGTTCTCAGCACACGGAGGAGCCAGTCGCATTCCACAACGAATATGCCGTCCTGCTTAGTGACGGTGACCTCCTGCTTTGTGACCTCATCCTCGGCAATGACCGGCGCTTCCTCTCTTTCATATTTGACAATCGGCGGAAGCTTTGAGAGCATCTCCTGTATCTCCTTGAGGAGAGGTTCAGTCTGATAATTTATCGCCGCCATGATGGGGAAGAAGCTGTAGCCCTGCCCCTCGATGTATCTGCGGAAGTCCTCCACCTTGTCGTCATCTGTAAGGTCGCATTTGTTGCCGGCAACGATCATGGGTCTTTGTGCAAGCTCCGGATCAAATTTCCGCAGCTCCTCGTTTATCGTCTCAAAATCCTTTTTCGGGTCCCTGCCCTCGCTGCCTGAAACATCCACGATGTGCAGCAGCATACGACAGCGCTCAACATGGCGCAAAAACTGATGTCCAAGTCCCAGACCTTCGTGGGCGCCCTCGATAAGACCGGGGATATCCGCCATGACAAAGGAAGATTCCGGGCCCATGCGCACCACGCCCAGCACGGGAGTGATCGTCGTGAAATGATAGTTTGCTATTATGGGTTTAGCCTCGCTCACTACCGAAATGAGTGTGGATTTTCCCACATTCGGATAGCCCACGATGCCCACGTCAGCAAGGAGCTTTAGCTCAAGCTGCACCTCAAAGTTTTCACCGGGCATGCCGGGCTTTGCAAATCTCGGAGTCTGTCGTGTGGGAGTGGCAAAGTGTGTATTTCCAAAACCGCCTTTGCCGCCTTTTGCGACTACTACAGGCTCATTGTCGGAAAGGTCCGCCAGCACTCTTCCGGTTTCGGCTTCCTTTACCACCGTACCCTTTGGCACCCTGATGATAAGATCCTCGGCTTTTTTGCCGTTGCAGCGCCCGCCTTTGCCGTTTTCACCCTTTTGCGCAATATATTTTCTCTTGTATCTGAAATCCGCCAGAGTAGACAGATTGGTGTCAGCCGCAAAGACGATATTTCCGCCCCTGCCTCCGTCACCGCCGTCAGGTCCTCCGGAAGCCACATATTTTTCTCTGTGGAAGGTCACAGCACCGTCGCCGCCGTCACCCGCTTTGATGAATATTTTAGCAATATCAACAAACACCGTACATCCTCCTTCCGTTACTGTCAACGCCGTATAAACACAGCGCTATCTTGCCTAAAAAAAGAGTCCCGACTCTCGCCGAGACTCCGTAGTCATGCTGTATTACTGCTCAGACGCATAAACAGAGACCTGCTTGCGGTCACGGCCTACACGCTCAAACTTTACTGTACCATCGATCTTTGCAAACAGGCTGTCATCAGAGCCACGGCCTACATTGTTGCCGGGATGAATGTGTGTTCCACGCTGCTTTACGAGGATGTTGCCTGCAAGTACAAACTGACCGTCAGCACGCTTTGTGCCAAGGCGCTTTGACTCTGAGTCACGGCCGTTCTTTGTAGAACCGCCTCCCTTTTTATGAGCGAACAACTGAACATTGATTCTAAGCATTACACTGCACCTCCGTATTAATTACTTTTAAAAACTCCGGGTATTGCTCCTCTGTGCTCAGCAGATGGAGCCTTAGTCCTTCAAGAGCATCTCTGCAGCGGGCCGCATCCTTTTTTGCTACCATAAACCTCATATCGCCATCCGAGACCTGAGCCTCGGCATCAATCCCCATCACATCGGTGATAGTATTGGCTGTCATATAGGCCGCCGACGACACAAAGGCACATATTATGTCCTGTCCGCTCTCGGCAAAGCCCGAATGACCCGATATATGGTAGCCTGTCAGCAAGCCGTCCCTATCCGCAAAAAATTCCGCCCTTATCATTATGCCTCGATAGACTCGATCTGTACCTTTGTATAGTACTGTCTGTGGCCCATCTTGCGCTTCTCGCCCTTCTTAGGCTTATAGGTAAAGACTGTGATCTTCTGACCTCTGCCGGTCTTGATAACCTTGCCTGTTACCTTTGCTCCGTCTACATAAGGAGCACCTACCTTGAACCCGTCGTCCGTGCTGACTGCAACAACCTTGAAATCAACAGTTGCGTCGTTCTCGGCGTCCAGCTTCTCAACAAACACAACGTCACCGTTAGCGACCTTGTACTGCTTTCCGCCTGTTTCAATTACTGCGTACATACCCGCACCTACCTGTCTTATAAACTCGCTGCACAGGGCGGAGCACCTTACTGCCCGCTTTCTGCCCATAGCATGCGGCTATATTATACTACCACAAACCCCGCTATGTGTCAAGCAAAATTTCATAAAAAGAGCGCCTGACCACTTCCGGCGGACAGGCACTGCTTGTGACTTTAGAATGGCGGTGAGGGCTTTGCCCTCCTGCATGAAGGAATTATGTGGCAGAATAGCTCAGACGGACCCTGAGGGTGCGATATTCCTCATTTTTGAGAAGGAATACGCTGCCTGCGTCTATCTGCTTGTCAGGGCTTAAGTTCTTGTTTACATTCTCAAGACAATAATAGAATAAATAGGGTGATTCGTGGAAAAGCTTGTTGACAAACTCACTATAGGACAGCTCCGTGCCGAAGCGCAGGGGAATATAGATATCTCCGCTTTCGGCTCTTTCCTTGATTGCGGCAGTCAGGGCTTCCTCTGCTGACTTGTCAAGCCTGCGGATAAGCACACCCTCAACCTGATAGTAATTCATCTCTTTTGCGGTGCACATGGGCACATAGAAGTTATACTTTACAAGGGGATCGATCTCCTCGCTGTTCTCTCCGGCAGTGATCGTGTATACGTCCTCACATACAGTATGGTTCTTTGTGATCTGCTCAGTGGTCAGGTTGAAGTATTCATATCCCGGCACAGCATCGTTTTCCGTGTCGTCCCAGGTGGGATCAATGTGATACCATTCGCCGTTCAGCTCGACCACGTTCCACATATGTGACACGCCGCCTGCGTCTCCTCTGACCATGCTGCACTGCACTCCCACCTTTGTGAGAAGCACCTGCATGGACTTTGCATAGCCTTCGCACACAGCCTCGCCTGAAACCAGTGCACCGTAGGCGGTAAAATACTCCCAGCCGTCAGCAGAGCTTTTTACACCGGACTTGTAGCTGCAATCCTTGAGTATCATGTCATGTATGAGCTTTTCACGCTGATAGGCGGTCTTGCCCTTTTCGATCTTTGAGAGCAGCTCAGCGACTCTTTCGTTGAAGAGCTTGATATACTTGTCGCACTCGCTTGCCGAAAGCACAGAATAAAACTCAACGATGGTGTCGTCATCTACATAGGCATAACCAAAAAGATTCTCTATCCAGAAATACTGAGGGTTGTCGAAAATAAAAGCGTTTACCACCTGGCGGATATCAAACTCCGAGAGCTTATAGTTGTGCACCTTGATCCTCGACAGGCGGTATTTGCCGTTGACATCGGCTTCGTTTGAAACGGTGTATATCCCTGTCATCAGGTGGTCGTAAAGGTATTCCTTTTTTTCGTTTTTAAGTGAGTCATATCCGAATTGCACCGATACCTGCTGATAATTACCCGAGGACTCGCTGAGCACCTCAGTCGTGATGTGAGCAAAGGCGATATCCTCTTCGGCGGTGGTGTTAAGCTTTACCGCCTCGATATCATTGAAGCTTTCGCCCTCACCCTTGGAAATATTGATGATAAGCATCACGCAGGCTATCACCAGCGTAAGCGCAAACCCTACAAACAAAACATACAGCGTGTTGGAAACTATCTTTTTCATCCCGGTCCCCCTTTAATGAGGCTTCGCAATTATCCGGATCGGCGTCCGGTCAATTAATTAACACGTTTATCAGTTGTCGTTTTTATGAGCCTGCTTTTTTACGGGCAGAGCTTTTGTGGAAGGATTGCTCTTTGCCTGATATGCCTTGAGGTTTTGTCTCGTCTTTTTGAGTGCCGCAAGATTTGCAGAAAGCTCGTCATCGGCCTTTTTCATCATTCCGTCAATATACTGATTGGCTGCCTGCTTGATCTTTGCAGCCTCTTCGTTTGCTTTTGTAATGATCTCGTTTGCTCTTATCTGAGCCTGTCTTGTGATCTCACTGCGCTCCACCATAGCCTTGGCTCTCTCCTCAGCCTGCTGAACTATGGTCTCGGCCTCCTGCTTTGACTTGGCAAGGATGCTGCTCCTCTCCGCATGAACGATCTTTGCCTGGCGTACCTCCTGGGGTGTGTTGGTGCGCAGCTCCTCCACGATCTCCTGCATACGCTCGGTATTTACCACTCTTTTACCTCCGCTGAGCGGCATCTTGAACGAGTTGTCAAGGATCTCCTGAAGCTCGTCAATAAGCATTTCCAGTTTCATTTCACTTTACTCCCTTTCATTATTCCTCAGAGCCATGCTGTTATCCCCGCAGCGGGGCAAAATCTCATTTTTTCGCTCGTTGCTTTATCCTCAGGAGTATCTCATCCTTGATGCAGTCGGGCACAAAAGCGGAAATATCTCCGCCAAGCACGCCCACCTGCTTTACGGTGCTTGAGCTAAGAAACATATTTTCGGCGCTGCTTGTCAAAAAGACCGTCTCGATGGTATCATCCAGCTTGCGGTTAGTGAGCGCCATCTGAAACTCATATTCAAAGTCGGAAACAGCTCTCAGCCCTCTGACGATGGCTGAAGCATTCTGCTGTGCCGCAAAATCCACCAGCAGACCGTCAAATCCGGTGATCTCCACATCCGGCATACCCTCTGTGGCTTTTTTGAGCAGCTCCGTTCTTTCTTCTATAGTGAACCAGGGTTTTTTTTCCATATTCACCAGCACTGCCACAATAACTCTGTCAAAGAGCTTTGAGGCACGTTTTATTATATCAAGGTGTCCCACCGTTACAGGATCAAAGCTTCCGGGGTATATAGCTGTTGTCATAAGCCCTCCACGTTCTCGCCAGAGTATACGGTTATCATTATCTTACCGTATCTGTAGCTTTTCTTTATTATAAAATTCCCTGCTTTCTGGGGCAGGACCTCCTCGGCTGGATGCTCACAGATGATATATCCGCCTTCGTTCATCACTGCCGGCAGGACTCTCAGTGCATCCTGCAAAAGCCCCTGACTGTAAGGGGGATCCAGGAATGCGATGTCAAACCTCTTGCGGCACGAGGACAGAAATGCCACTGTGTCGGCACATATCACCTCTGCACGAGACTGCAGACCTGTCAGGTCAAGGTTTTTTCTGACGACCTCCAGAGATCTGCGGCTGTTGTCAACAAAAACAGCAGAGGCGGCACCCCTGCTGAGAGCTTCTATGCCCATCTGCCCAGAACCTGCAAAGGCATCAAGGAAGCTTCTGCCTTCTACGGAAAACTGTATTATACTGAAAACCGACTCCTTCACATTGTCGGTAGTGGGACGTACATCATCACCTGTAGGAGATATGAGCCTGCGTCCCCTGCAAGCTCCCGTAATCACCCTCATGCTCTCACTTTCCTCCGCCGGAAATTTATGCAAGCGGCCGGAAAGCTGTGAAAAGTGTAGAATTTTCTCCGATTTCAGACACACATACTTGCAATACCACACTATAATTATAAAATATCATGCCGAATTGTCAATCGATATTTTGCATAACATTGACCTCAAAGCTTATAATTTTATGTTGTTTTTTTTGTGCGATATAAACAGCCCGCAGGGAGCCATGGGGTATATCTCCTGTCACTCCGCTGGTGGTTTCCGGATATGACTTGCTGCACTTTTTGGAAAAAATGCGCTGTTCTTTGGGGAATTTCCGGCCATTTTGTCTTGACACCCTTTTTCCGTGATGATATAATTGGTGTTATATGAAAGGAGGAGTTCTATGATAAGTGGAGCTGAGATCATGGTAAAATGCCTTCAGGAGGAAGGTGTTGAGATCGTCTTTGGCTATCCCGGAGCGGTTATCTGCCCGTTTTTTGATAAGCTTTATGACACGGATATCAGAGCGATCCTTGTCCGTCAGGAGCAGAACGCAGCCCATGCCGCCAGCGGCTATGCAAGAGCTCTTTCTAAGGTGGGCGTATGTGTTGCCACCTCGGGCCCCGGCGCCCTTAATATGATAACAGGCATTGCCACCGCTTATATGGATTCTATCCCTCTTGTGGCCATCACAGGTCAGGTCAAGAGCGACCAGCTGGGCCGTGACGTTTTTCAGGAGGCGGACATCACCGGTGCCTGCGAGTCCTTTGTCAAGCACAGCTATCTTGTAAAGGATCCCGCCGACCTGCCTACGGTTTTCAAGGAGGCATTCCATATCGCTTCTACCGGCAGACCGGGCCCTGTGCTGATCGACGTGCCGGTGGATGTGCAGCAGGGAGAGGTGGAGGAATTTGTCTATCCCGAAAAGGTTAACATAATTGGCTACAAGCCCAGTGTTTCAGGCCATCCCATGCAGATAAAGAGAGCTCTTGACATACTCTCCAAGGCACAGCGCCCTGTAATAGTCGCAGGCGGCGGTGTGCTGACCTCAGGAGCAAAGCTGAAATTCCGGGAGTTTGTCAAAAAGACCAGCATTCCCGTTATTTCCACCATGATGGGCATAGGCGCCATGGCTACGGATGATCCCCTTTATGTGGGTATGATCGGTTCTCACGGCAAAAAGGCCGCCAACAAGGTCATACACGATTCCGACCTTATCATCGTATGCGGCGCTCGTGTGGGAGACAGGGCAGTGTCATCTCCGGATCAGGTCATTGAGCACACTACTGTAATTCATATAGATATAGACCCTGCCGAAATAGGCAAGAACATGAAAACGAATATCCCTATTGTGGGCGATATCAATAACGTAATGACCGCCATGCTGAAGGATGTGGATTATACCGCTCCCCAGGAATGGCTTGACAGCGTTGAGGGCTGGAAAAAGGAATTTGCATTGCCTTATAAGAGATTTGAGGGCTATGTGGAGCCAAAGAGCTTCCTGGAAAAGCTTTCCGGAATGCTTCGCTCAAAGGCTATTCTTATTGCCGACGTGGGGCAGAACCAGATATGGTGCGCCAACAGCTACAAAATGTCTGACGGCCGCTTCTTTACCTCAGGTGGAATGGGCACTATGGGCTATTCCGTGCCTGCGGCTATCGGAGCCAAGTTTGCCCGTCCTGACAGGGACGTGGTGGCAGTGTGCGGCGACGGTTCCTTCCAGATGATGTTTAATGAGCTTGCTACCATAGTGCAAAACGGCCTGAACGTGAAGATCATCGTAATGCGCAACACCGTCCTGGGCATGGTGCATGAGCTGCAGGACGTTCATTACAATAGCCGCTACGCCGTCACAGAGCTTGATGATATACCGGACTTCAGGCGCATAGCAGAGGCCTATGGCATAGAGGCTGCATTTGTTTCCGACAATGACGAGGCTGAGGTGTGTGCAAAGAGGATGCTCGAAAGCGATAAGCCCTTCCTGCTTGTATGCAACGTACACCCCGGCACACCGTCGAGATAAGGAGGCAGAGCATGAAATATACACTTTCCGTACTCGTAGAGAACCATCCCGGCGTGCTCTCCAAGGTATCAGGACTTTTTTCAAGACGTGGCTTCAACATAGACAGTCTTGCGGTGGGCATCACCGAGGACCCCAGGTTCTCAAAGATCACCATTGTAGCCGATGGTGACGAATATATTATCGAGCAGCTCGAAAAGCAGCTCAATAAGGTTATCCCCGTTATCAAGGTCAGGACCTTTGCAAAGGATGAATTCATCAGCAGAGAGCTTTCGCTCATCAAGGTGAGCTGTCCTGCAAAGCAGCGCCTTGACATCATGAAGATCTCCGAGCTTATGGAGGCAAGGATTGTTGACGTTTCGTTAAACACCATGACTCTGCAGTTTGCAGACACCCAGGAGCGCTTTGAAACGCTGATAGATCTTCTTAAACCGTATGGCATCCGTGAGATCGTCAGAACAGGTACAGTGGCAATAGAAAAGGATTCCGCTGTGTCACGCAAATGACGGTCTAACGAATTTCATAAATATTCATATTCAACAGGCGGCTCTTTCGGGGCGGATAGAGGAACTGCCCTCTGGACAAGTAATGAGCTGCCAGAAATAATTACTTTGGAGGTAATTTACAATGCCAAAAATCTATTATGATGCAGACTGCGACATCAACCAGCTCAAGGGCAAGACCGTTGCCATCATCGGCTACGGCAGCCAGGGACACGCTCACGCTCTCAACCTTCGTGACAGCGGCGTAAACGTAATCATCGGTCTCTACAAGGGCAGCAAGCGCTGGGACCACGTAAAGGAGCTGGGCTTTGAGGTTTATACAACCGCAGAGGCTACACAGAAGGCAGACGTCATCATGATCCTCACACCCGATGAGAAGCAGGCTGACATCTTCAGAAACGATATCGCTCCCAACCTCACAGAGGGCAAGGCTATCGCTTTTGCACACGGCTTCAACATCCACTTCAAGCAGATCGTTCCTCCTGCAAACGTTGACGTATTTATGATCGCACCCAAGGCTCCCGGTCACACAGTACGTTCAGAGTATGTAGAGGGCAAGGGCACACCCGCTCTCGTTGCTGTATATCAGGACGCTACAGGCCACTGCCTTGATACTGCTCTTGCTTATGGCGCAGGCATCGGCGCTGCTCGTGCAGCTCTTATGGAGACAACCTTCCGCATTGAGACAGAGACTGACCTCTTTGGTGAGCAGGCTGTGCTCTGCGGCGGCGTAACAGCTCTGATGAAGGCTGGCTTTGAGACTCTCGTTGAGGCTGGCTATGCTCCTGAGAACGCTTACTTTGAGTGCATCCACGAGATGAAGCTCATCGTTGACCTTATCTATGCAGGCGGCTTCTCACTTATGAGATACTCCATCTCCGATACAGCTGAGTTTGGTGATTATGAGACAGGCAAGAGGATCATCACCGACGAGACCAAGGCTGAGATGAAGAAGGTCCTTGCAGAGATCCAGGACGGTTCCTTTGCAACAAAGTGGATCGCAGAGAACAAGAACGGCAGAGCTCACTTCAATGCTATGAGAGCTCTTGGCGCAGAGCATCAGCTTGAGCAGGTCGGCAAGGAGATCCGCAAGATGTATGCTTGGAGCAAGACCGAGAACAAGTATGCTGACTGATAATCTGTAGGGTTATCATTAATCAGGCGATTAAAAGGCACGATAGACCCCTTAACAAGGGTTTACCGTGCCACTTTAATAAGCGAAATAATCATAATGAGGTAAAATGTAATAGAAAGGAAGTATGAAATGAAGCTGACAAAGAAAATCATTGCAGTTATCCTGTCACTGACTACTGCGGTCGGGGTGTCGTTTGCTGCGGTTCCTCAGGCTCAGGCGGCGGAGATCACTACGGTTTCGGCAACAGCCACCAAAAGGATTGTGAGCCTGAACAGCACCGTGATGACTCTTGGTGTGGGTGAGACCGCTGCACTCAAGGTGAATCTCCTCAAAAGCAAGGATAAAGTGACCAAATGGGAAACAAGCAACTCATCTGTGGCAACGGTCAAGGACGGAGTGATCACTGCCCGCAGGACCGGCAGGGCGGTTATCCGGGTCAGGACGGCTAAGGGCGGAATTGCCTCCTGCACCGTCAGTGTCAAGGCGGCTCCCTCCAGGGTCAGTCTGAACAGCAGCTCCGTCGTTGTCGGCAAGGGTGAGAGCCTGGGATTCAAGGCAATTCTTCCTGCAAACACGGCGTCCTCGGCTATCGTTTTTTCGGTGGATAACCCCCGCATCGCTACCTGCGACAGCAAAACAGGCGTTATCACGGGACGCAAAAGAGGTTCGACGATACTCAGAGTAAAGACCTTTAACGGCAAGACTGCCTCCTGCAAGATCAGAGTAACAGGCGAGCCGACCTCAGTATCTCTAAATTCATCAAATCTTTGTCTCGGTGCCGGCGAGAGCTTTGCGCTGGATGTCAGGCTTCCGTCTCTTACTGCTTCGCACTCAATGATATTCCGCAGCAGCAACACGAAGGTGTTGTCCTGTGACCAAAGAGGAAGGATCACCGCACTTTCTCCCGGCACTGCAACGGTGAGCGTCAGACTCTATAACGGTTTGAAGGCCTCATGCACCGTGACCGTCAAAAAGGCGCCTCAGACCCTGAAGCTCAGCGCAAAAAATCTCAGACTGGCACCTGCCACGAAATGCACCGTGTATTGTCTGTTGGATTCATCCAGCGCAGCCTATTCAAAGACGTTTGCCAGCAGTGACACAAAGGTTGCCACTGTCGATCAGAACGGAACCGTCGTTGCCGTGGCTCCCGGAAAAGCGGTCATCACAGCTACGCTCTTCAACGGAGTTTCTGCAAAATGCACCGTCACTGTTGCAAATCCGGAGCCGCCTAAGCCTCAGACACCTCCGGAAGTGACTGCCAAAAACTATCTTGACCTTGAGGATGATTTAGCAGTGCTGGATATGGGCGAGACCTTCCGGATTACACCTGCCTACAGCACCGATGAAGCACTGTCATATTCAACAGCCGACAAAAGCGTTGCTACAGTCTCAGCAAGCGGAATTATCAAGGCTGTGGGCGTGGGTACTACGGACATTACGGTATACAGCGGCTCAGGCAAGGCTTCAAAGGTTGCTGTCATCGTTACAGGAGACAGATACAGCACTACCTTCCCGATAGCATCGGAGACAGATGAGCTTCTCAACAAGGAAAAGCCCGGCGCACCCATGAAAACTAATTGTCAGGAGCTTGACGCACTGGTGGATTCCATCATGGCAAAGATCATCAAGCCCGGCATGACCAATGCTCAGAAGGTGAGAGCCTGCTATGAGTATCTTGCAAAGAACAGTACCTACGGCGGCCCGATAGGAACGCCTTATCTCAACAACTATTACAAGTATAACAGTGACCTGTTTATTGTGTGTGACGGCTATTCCATCCTGAAGAACCATTATGGCACCTGCGAGAATTTTTCCTGCGCTCTGACCATATTGTTGCGCAGACTCGGCTATCAGGCTGACGTGGTGGAAGGCCTCACCGGTATGCGCAATGGCGGCAAGGGCGGTCACTTCTGGACAGACGTGACTCTCGGAGACAAGCACTATTCCTTTGACGCCCAGATCGAGAATAACAACTTGGGCTATGACGGAGAGGTATTGTATTACTGGTATGGTACAAAGCCTGAACATAATTTTAAGACCTGTGAGTATCAGTATCTCCATCGTGTACACGACTTTGCTGTAATTGACTGATCCGACAAAAAGATCACCGGCAGGCGACATCCTGTCACTGCCGGTGGTGGATCATTCTTTGGTGCTGAGCTAAGTTGTAAAATAAAATGGCAAAAAAAATAGACCCATATTGAAACCTATGGTAAAATGTTAAGCGACAAAACCAACATAACCGGAGGTAACAATAT
>CACXMR010000029.1 GCA_902768825.1 uncultured Ruminococcus sp. | reverse complement strand
CTGCTCCGGTTCCTAAGGCAGTACCGGCTCCGAAAGCAGCACCGGCACCCACACCGAGAGCTACTCCCGCAAATGCTCAGGTTAATCCTGTTTCTACTGAACACTCCAAGGTTGTAGAAAAAACTAACGCATTCGGCAAGAAGAAGATTGATGTTGAGGTAACACCTCTCGATCAGCGTTCAGACACATGGACCTGTCCGAATTGCGGTAAAATAATGCCAAACTATGTTGGAACTTGTGGTTGCGGCGAGACTAAACCTTTCGACTTTGGCTTTGACTCAGCACCTGCCAAAGAGGAGGCTTTGCCTGACATAATGCCTTCCACGCCGCCCAAAAACAAAATGAGCCCGGAGCAGGTCAACGAGATCAACAAGACCGCTCCATCCATCCAGAGCTACAATCCTCAGCTGAATAAGGATATTCCGACAGCTCAGGGCAATCAGTATTCCTACATTCAGAATGACAGAATCGGCAAAACTGATCCCAATTACAAGGCTCCTGATCTCTCCTATATCAACAATAAAAACAACGGTTTTAACAACGGAGCCACCAACAACATAGGCGGCAATCAGAATCTTGATGATCCCATTGACCCCTTCGATTTCAGCAATGATATCCCGGCCGCTCCGATGCGTTTCAGCGATTTCGGCGGAGGCAATAATGATCCCAAGCCCTATAAGCCGCCGGAGTATAAGCGTCCTCCTGTAGACGACTTTGCCTCTGTTAATCCTTCCAAAAAAACCAAGGATGATAAGAAGCGCGCCTTTGGAAAGAAGGCAAAGGAGGAGGAAGCCTTCCGCAAAGCTCAGGAGGCTGTTCAGAACCGCAAGGATGTCCCCAACAGCGGCACCTGGACCTGCCCGAACTGCGGCAAGGTAATGCCTGACTATGTAGGAACCTGCGGCTGCGGTGAGACAAAGCCCTTTGAGTTCTGATAAAAGCAGATGATTTTGATTTCATAGCAGAATAATCGCAAAAAAGCCCGACCTCCATCTCAGATAACCTGAGTAAAGGAGGCCGGGTCAATTTTTTAGCATAAAGCGCAATGCAAACAGGTTTTATCAGCTGCCAGGTAGCTGTGGTCTGCTTTGAAGTGATGTCAGATTCGGAGATCGCTATTGTTAGAACAATCCGAAAATGCGTTTTTCTTTTACTGCAATGGTTATTACCGTAACATTGTCTGTGCTGCCGTTTTTCATCGCAAGACGAGCAAGGTCAGATGCCAGATCGATCGTGTCCGGCATTGACATGATGCGGTCAAGAATATCATCAAATCCGATGCCGTCGGAAAGACCGTCTGAACACAGTATCACTATATCACCCTCCGAAAGCATTATGTTTTCACGGCTAAATAAAGAAAGGGACATCTCCTCGGATGATATGCCAAGATGCTGAAAAAGCTGGTGCTTTCTTTTGTCGTGGGAAGCCTGTTCCTCAGTCATGAGTCCGGCCTCGATCATCTGGGCTGCAACCGTGTGATCCTTTGTTATCTGATCAAGCCTGCCGGAGGAATAAATCAGCACCCTGCTGTCGCCTATGTTACAGACATCCAGCTTTGCACCATCAATTACCGCAGCTGCGATGGTGCTGCCAATACGGCTGCCGGTGCGCTCCGCCTCATTGCATATCTCGTCGTTTGCCATGCTGATGCATTCACTCAGCTCGTTAATGGTAGGGTGACTTGTCCTGAGCTGTCCAAAAGTATCCACTGCCTTGCGGGAAGCAAACTCTCCCTCATGCTCGCCGCCCATGCCATCTGCCACGGCAAAAAGCCCTCCTTTACAGACCTCTGTAAATTTCACGTCCCCGCCAAGCGGATCCTCAAGGCGTCTGCCGTTTACAAAAAAATTATCCTGATTGATCTTTCTTGTGTTTCCCTTGCTGCTAAACACGCTGACAATCAGCTTATACCTTCTCATATAGATCACTGCATTTCTGTTTTTTCTAATCTTATCACTACGCGGCTTTTTTTTCAACAAATTATCGTAATATTGAGGGATAAAATTTTAAAAAACTATGGAGAATTATCGAAATGTGTGGTATAATGTATGTGTAAATTTTTAAAGGAGCTGACTTTTATGCAGAATATATGGCATGACATGGATTCATCACGAATCTCACCGGAAAACTTTATGGTAGTTATCGAGATCCCCAAGGGCAGCAAGGTAAAGTATGAGCTTGACAAGCAGAGCGGTCAGCTTAAGCTTGACAGGATCCTCCACACCTCTACTCACTATCCTGCAAACTACGGCTTTATTCCCCGCACCTATGCTGACGACCTTGATCCTCTTGATGTGCTCGTGCTCTGCTCTGAGCAGATCTTTCCCCTGACCCTGGTGCAGTGCTATCCCATCGGCGTTATTACCATGCTCGACAACGGCAGGAACGACGAAAAGATCATCGCTATCCCCTTCAACGACCCCACCTACAACGGCTATAAGGACATCTCAGAGCTTCCCACACACATCTTTGAGGAGATGACTCATTTCTTCAGCGTTTACAAGTCTCTTGAAAACAAGGAGACCGTAGTTGACGAGGTCAAGGGCAAGGAAGAAGCTATCAAGATCATCAAGACCACCATCGAGAACTACAAAGAAAAATACGGCTACGGTTCGATATGATACCCTGAAAGGAAAATAATCTTAAATGGCAAAGAAAATTGAAAACGAGGGTTTTATTGAGGACAGCCCCGCTTCCTCCCCTGCTGCCGGCGAGAATGACAAAGACATTGACAAGCCGGCCAGCGGAAAGAAAGAAAAACGCAAGGTAGTTGTCATCAATGTGCCGAAGAAGAAAAAGCGTCTGCGCACTCCATCCCACATCATCAGGATAACGCTTATCTGGCTGCTTGCTATAGAGCTGTTCCTGCTGACCTATCCTTTCCTGCAGGTGACCTTCTACATAACCGAGGATCTTGGCGTAACCCCCTATCAGGAAAAGGCATACAGCAAGCTTGCGACCCAGGAGGAGATAGATCAGGCGACCAAGGATCTGCAAAAGGCTTTGGATTCACTGGATGAGCGCCCGCCTGAGGAGTCATCTACGGATGAAAGCAATTCCGATAGCAGCGCTGCTGCCGAAAGCGAAACGGAAGCTGCCCAGAGCAGTGCCGCAGCTGATCAGGACGAAGGAAGCTCATCCAGCGTCAGAGAGCTTGCTACGGTTGACTACAACTGGACATATTATGTCCGCAGCGATGTGGATGCCTCAAAGCTTTCGGACCTGATAGTTGAAGTCAAGAAGGTGGACAGATACCTCTACACCGAGGAAACAGTCAACGAGTTGAACTTAGCCATCCTCAAGGCTCAGAAGGTGCTCTGTGCGTCGGTGTTCATCTCTCAGAACGGCCTTCAGATGATGCTCGGAGGTTCAGTGGGTGAGGCTTTTGGTTCCGCCGTTTCAATCGGCAACACCATCCTGCGCGGCTTCCTCACCTTTGCACTGGGCGTTTTGCCGCTGATAGCTATATTTGCCTGCGTGTTTGACAAAAAGCGCATTGTCAAAAACATAATCGTGCTGATTTGTTCCATCCTTGTGCTGGTGGATCTGTTCTTTACGATCTATCCCTTTGTGGGCATTGGCGCTGTGCTGTCAATCATACTCTACATCGTTATAAGTGCAATAAACGTGGGCGGATTTTATGCCAGACAGCAGGAAAAGTATATCGTCAAGCATCCTGAGCTTGAAGCGGAGTATACTCAGAAGCATCCCCATTTCGTAAAGGCGCTTATCAACCAGAAGAGCTTCGGTGACGAAATCCCCTACAACTACAAAGCCAAAGAGCGTGAGGCTGCCAAAAATGCCAAAAAGCGAAATACCAGAAAGAAAAAGTCAAAAAAATAACCGCATTTCCTGTACGATTATTTGGAATAATACTATCAAGGAGTGATTGATAAAATGTCAGTAGTAGAGATCACGGCACAGAATTTCCAGGCAGAGGTAATAAATTCCGACAAGACTGTTCTTCTGGATTTCTGGGCAGTCTGGTGCGGCCCATGCCGTATGCTTTCCCCTGTGGTGGACGAGATCGCCGAAGAAAACCCCCAGATCAAGGTTGGCAAGGTCAACGTAGACGAGCAGATGGAGCTTGCCCAGAAATTTGGCATCATGAGCATTCCCACTCTCGTAGTATTCAAAAACGGAAAGAATGTCGCCGCATCTGTAGGCGTAAAGTCCAAGGAGGCTATTCTCTCCATGTTAGGAATCTGATCCCTGCAAATTATTACAGGCACGACGGAACAATAAACCGTCGTGCCTGATTTTTTTATCTTCTATTTGCTGATATCCTATCCCCTCAGACCCCTTTATTTTTCCGTATCCGGTGCTGAGTCACGCTGCTCAGGAAGGAGCTTTGTGGAGCCGTTGATGTCGGATGCAAAGGCGATAGATGAACCGGCGTTATGCTTTGTGTAATAAAGAGCCTTCAGCGCCGCAGAATACAGCTCATCATAGGTGCTGCCGTTGTTTGGGAAAAGACTTATGCCAATCTTTCCCGTGACGCTTATCTCGGCAGACTCGGACTGGTATTTGTTGTTTATGACCCTGCATATCTGATCTGCCTTTTCCTCGATCTTAGCCCTGGAATTCATGCCCTTGATGAATACAGTAAACCGGTTGCCGCTGCTGCGGCCTATGATGTCGGAATCACGGAAAAGCTCACGAACATTCTGAGCTGCCTCCTTTAGCACAGCATTGGCAAATACAGTGCCCAGATCCCTCTCAATCACCTCAAAGCCGCATATTTCGGCGATCAGGAAAGAATGGTTGCCAGATGATCCTTCGTCATAGAGATAGCTCTTGATCTTGTTTTCTGTGGCGTGCTTGTTATAAAGGTTAGTGATGAAGTCAGTCCTGTCCTTGCGCCTTTCGTCAATGATATCTCCCCTGCTGTCTGAAATATCCGTAAAAACGGCCATGATACGGGTCACGATATCCGAAGAATTCTTGAACACCACAAAGCGCACCCTGTTCCATCGATGGTCCTCCGAACGCTTGTCATAGACACGGATGAATATCTCTGATTCGTTCTGCTCATAACGTGTAGAGTTAAGCTTCTCTATGAGCTTCTTTTTGTCGTCATTGTGTATGAAGCTGCCCGACGCCACGTTATTGATAAAGGCATCAGCCGGAAGCTTATAGCCGTACATACTTTCAAAAGAGCCGGATATTCTCGCACTGTCAAACCTGGGGGACCACTCTATGATGAACGATCTCGTCTGCTCCAGTATCTCATCGTACATTTTTTCGTTGAGTACCAATTCGCTGCGCTGGTGCTCAAGGGCGGGATAATCCCTTACAAATGAGGAAGCCGCGGCTGCATCAAGCTGCATCCTGAAATCCGCCATGGGTATCATCTCGTCCTTATGGAAGGCAAAGCTTATGTCTGTATTGCCCCTGAGTGAGGTGATAAAGTCTGCGCTGATTCCGGCGGGAAGCACGGTCTTAACCCCCAGCTTGTTGAAGTAGCGGATCAGGTAGGTAAGGATCGATCTGTTAAATACATCGTCGTTCACCGACCTGATAAACTCACTTGCAAAAACGATCCTGTCAAAAAGATGCTCAATAAAGCAATTCACACTGATGCTGCGGGAACCGGCATTATATACTCCGACCCTGAAGCCAAAGCCTCTCAGCCTTGCCACAAAGGAAGTAAGCTCCTGGGTGTTCATGTGATCAACCATATCATGGGACAACATGATGTCTACATTATGGCGGTCAAAGCTGTACTGCTCCAGCATTTCACCAAGAGCAGATATGACAGACTCTGCATCCCTGCTGTCAAACATGGTAAAGACCGAAAGCTCCGGAACCGAATTAATCCCGCTTTCAAGCTCGGCAATAGACCCAAAGAGTCTCCTGAGATTATTGAGCGACATAGCTGTCATTCTTTCGGAGTGTACCGGTGTCTCAAATACGCAGTCAATGCTCTTCAGGTCGGACATATAAGAGCCGCTCAGACCCAGCATATCATAGGAGCTGATAAGCCCCGAAGCAGACTCAGCCACTGGAATGAAGTATTCTTCAAAGTCAACGATATCAAGATCGTTCTTATCCTTGATGCGCAGAGAGCTGTCATATTTTTTAAGCTCCCAGCTTTTGCGCATATTGTCATTGTAGTAAAGGAACATATCCTTGCCGTTAAGCTTTGCAAGCTCTACAGCCTTGGAAGCGTTTTCAAAAAGCTGCTCAAATCCAAAACCGTCATCCGGGAAGATTGCTATGCCAACGGAAGCCGAGATATCCGGCGAACGCTCCTCCCCAAAGATGTAATTCTTGTGTATGCAGTTGAAGATATCCTCGATAATAACATTACGTTCCTCACGGTCAGGACAGTCCTTGATCAGAATAACGAAGTTGTCGTCCTCGATCCTGCCCAGGATATTACTGCCTGGTATCTGGAACTTCAGCAGGTTGGTTATGTCACACAGGATATCATTGCCAAAGCGATAGCCTGCCTGACGGTTGACATTCCTGAAATTATCAATGTCTATCATTACAAAGGCGTGGTTGCCATCCTTGCCGTCGCCTGAAAGATACTCGTTGATCTCCCTCCTGACGCCGGTGTAGTTCCACAGACCGGTCACAATATCCCTGTCGGGACTGTTATGGTGGTCGGGAACTGACTCAGTGAGGACAGTCATGACAAAATAGATCTTTTCAAGCTTGTCATCCTCAAGCACAGGCACAGCCACGCACCTGACAGACGAAAAGCCCCCTCTGCCTATATCGATCATGCACTCAAGCTCTATCCGATCATCACCGTTTACAGTGCTGTCAATAATGCTTTTCAGCCCGAAGGACCTCAGGAATACCGGATGATAGTCGTCCGTACAGCACTCAGCAAGGATATTAACGGTTTCCTCATAATTCTTGGGCACATAACCGCAGATATCCTTCATCGAGCCCTTTCTCTCATGGAGCATATCGCTTTTCAGGTCAAACTCCAGCACCATATCGGATATCTTATAGATAACCTCTCTGTCATGCTTCTGCATATCCATGATGACTGATTTCTGATGCTCAATAGTTTCGATCAGGTCAGCTCTGTCCATCCGGATATATATCTCTTTTTTGTGGGGGTCATCGTCATTCTTTTTCAGCTCGGGATTTCTTCTGTCAGAAACGCTCCTGTCGGCACTGTTTACGTCAGCGTACTGCTTTGCAAGAAGCTTAAATTTATCAAGAACCTCGGTAAAGCATTCCATCATTTCGTCAGAGAAGGCTCCGCAGGCACCGTTTCTGATCATATCCACAGCCTGCTCATGGGAGTAAGCGGCCTTATAGGGACGCTCGCTTGTGAGTGCGTCATAGCAGTCTGCCAGAGACACCACCTGCGCCCATATAGGTATCTGATCTCCCACAAGTCCTTCCGGATAGCCCATGCCGTCCCATTTTTCGTGATGATAACGGCATATATCATAGCAGTATCTGAAATACTCGTTTTTCTCCACCGATTCAAGCAGATCAAGTATCTCGCAGCCTTTTATGGTGTGCTGCTTCATTATGCGGAACTCCTCAAAGGTGAGTCTCCTGGGGCTGAGAAGTATGGAATCGGGAATGGCTATCTTGCCGATATCGTGAAGGGATGAGGCGGATACGATCAGCTCGATCTTTTCCTCTGTCAGATTGTATCTCGGACACTTCTGGGCAATGCATCTCAGCAGCACCTCAGTAAACTTCCTTATCCTGTGTATATGCCTGCCGGACTCCACATCCCTATACTCGATCACCATGCTGAGGGTATCCAGCATGTCATTGTTGATGGTGTTAATTTTTTTCTGCTGCTCCTGCAGCGCACGGTTTTGCTGGAGTATTTTCTTGCTCTGGTCATTTACAAGCTGCTCCAGCTCCTTTTTGTTATGGAAATATTCTATCAGGTTAGATGCTCTGCGTTTTATAATAAGGGGATTCACAGGCGAATCAATAACATCACTGAACGGAAGGAATAGCCTCTGCTGATTAATCCCGCTGTCACCCTCCGGAAGAATAATTACTATGGGGAAAGCGTCAAAGACCCCTGCCGCTGCCATTGACTGCACGGCATCCTTAGTGATATGCACTGCTATATTTTTTTCGATAAGGGCGAAGGATATCTCGCTGTAATGCTCCAGCATGAACTTGACTGTCTCCTCACAGGTATCAGCCGTAATAAGCTCATACTGAGCCGCAAACATCTCATAAAGTATAGGGGTGTTTATCTCTGAGCTGTCGGCTATCAGTATCTTTTGCATAGTTACCACCTCTGTGATTCTGTTTTACACGGATAGATCCGATCACAGGGATGTGTCCGACTGGCAGACCATCCCAGCTTTTATTATACACGATTCAAGGCAGTTTGTACAGTATTTTTTCACTAATATATAAATATTTAACTACTGATGTGAAAACAATCATTATGATTTGATAAACTGGAAGTAGTGAGCTATTATCAGGTCGGTAATGCGATCGTAGCTTTTTATGCCCTCAGGCTGTGCGTTGTGCTTCAGGTAGCTGTCGTTGACCGCCGAGGCAGCTTCGGCAACAGGGGTCTCAAACTGCCTCCAGTACTCTGCGCTGAAGGCATAGTCCCTGAGAATACCCTCAGTAAGATGGGTGCGGAACTCATCATAAAGGGTCTTGTCTGCCATCCGGAGATACCTTGACACATAGCTTATCGCCTGGGCATAGCCCGAATACATAAAGCCGTAATCATCCGAATATATACATGAAAGATAAGCAATGAAATTTGCATCCTGCTCGTGCATAAAGCCCCTGACGTGGGCAAGCTCATGGCACATGGTAAAGGGTATAGTATAATCGGGAGCATCTGTATTTACGTTTGCCTCAAAGGTAAAGGGGAAGTAAACTCCCGTGATATTCAGATATGACATTCCTCTGGACAGCATGACTCCCTTTGGAATGCCGTAGCCATCCGGTATGTAATCATAGCTCTGGTGGAGAGCGTTGACTGCGTCCCTTGCAGTATAACTTGCCGCAGCCTTGTCAAGACTTACAGCTCCGTTTTCATCCTCCGAAAGCCTTGACCTGCACTCAGCAGCCCTATCCGCAAGGTATACGCACACCTCATACAGATCCTCTGCCGAAGGCTCACGCAGCTCAAGACCGCTCATCGCAGCCACATCCGAGCAGTAATAGTTAATGCCGCAGTTGGTGACAAACAAAAACATAACGAGCATACACAATGACAGCGGCCTTATAAATCCTAACAGGAGCTTCTTTATCCTCTGACCCTTTGACCTCACGACTGAAACTATTACAAAGGCTATGTAAGCTACAGCAGCCAAGGGCAGCAGCAAGAGCAGTATCTCCCCCACAGAAAAGGGAACTATCCCCGAAATATTATTCCAGAAAACGGACACATAGCGATAGAAATAATGGCAATAGCCGTCTGCAAAACCACTGACATTAGCCGCAAGCCCTCTCAGTGCAAGCGCTGGCACTATCAGCAAAAACAGCCAGAACCACACAGACCTTACCGCTCCCCTGACTATCCGTGCCGTCATCATACGGAAGCGGCTTCTTCCCTGGCCATTTTGGCAATTATCCTGACCCGGAGGAGTATCCTCCCGCTCACGATTGAGTGTGAGGGTTCTTTCATCTGCATTATCGTTAATATCTTTCACAGTCATCATTCCCGATATGAAGTATACAACTATTTTAGCACATTCACCATATTTATTCAATGGATAAAAAAGGCCGTGTTTTTACCTCAAATAATCATTTGCAAAACACGGCGTTTTTTAATATTATGTAATAGTATAGACCGAAAAACCGATAGAGCAATGGAGTGATCCTATGAAAATACAACAGCTTGACCACAACCGAATTTTGATTTCCCTTTGTGACGAGGACATGGAGCTATTCTGCCTGGACTTTGACGCTCTGAGTCTGAGTGACGAACACTCAGGAAGTATCCTCAGAGATATTCTTTCACAAGCAGCAGCAGCTACTAACACTGACCTCAGCAACAAGCACGTCCTGATAGAAGCCATAAAGCACGACAAGGGCTGCCTCTTACTGCTTACTCTGACAGTAAAAAAGCACCGCCGTATCTATCGTGTCAAGCAGTCAACCGATGTGCTCACCTTCGTCCTGAAGGATGCGGAAAGGCTTCTCGGCTGCATACAGGCTCTATTGCCCCTAAGCAGCAGGATCACATCAAGCTCCGTCTATCTGTCCGACGATCACTATTATCTCACGGTTTACTCACAGGGTGCTGTAAAGAGCTGCTTTACAAACACTGCCATGGAGTATTCTACCCGCAGGATAGAAGGCAATGTCATTGTCTCATATCTTATGGAGCACGGCAGGACACTTTCCTCGGATCATGCCCTGCAGGAGATAGGCTGCTCCCTTAACAGCTCATATACTCTGCCCCAGTGAACACAGGTGCGCAGGCTCTGTGCCGCCGGATTATTTGTGCTATCTTTCGTAAGCAGGATAACCGGTTCAGAGACGTGACAAAAAGGGGGACTTCTTCGCAAAAGTCCCCCTGACCGGATGATCTGCGATCAATTGTCCAGGAAAATGTGCAGCATGTCCTTAAAAGCCTTAGCCCAGGCTGTCTCGTTGTGCGGGTTTTCTTTAATGATGACCTTTTTGAAAAGATCAGAAGGATAGCTGCGTTCAAGAATCGCACCCAGCATCTCAGTGAACTGACAGATAGCTGCTTCCAGACCAGGCTCGCCGCCGGAGTAAAGATAGATATACGGCTTGTTTTCTCCTAAACAGCCCATGAACCATTTTTCCAGATCCATCGGGGAATATATCATCAGTGCCGGAGAAAAAACTCCTGCCATGCCAAAAATATCACTGCGGCTCATGGCAAGGTAAAGAGATTCCACGCCACCCGATGAGCTGCCGCAGAAGGCTGTGTTGCTCCTTCCCTTTCTCACAGGAAAATGCTTCTCCACATAGGGCATAACAGTGTTGAGCACGAAATCCTCAAACACCTCGCCAGTGGATGGTATCTTTCCCTTCATTTCCTCAGGCACCTGCTGCTCTCCTATGCATGCAGGCGTCAGCTCACTTGCCCTCTGAGCAGGTCCTAAGTCATTATGTATGCCAACGATTATGGCACCTCTGCCAAAGCTTTTTATCTCTTCCTTGACAGCCTCATGTGTGCTCCAGCAACCCAGCTCTCCGGGCAATCTCTCAAAGCTGGTCTGACCGTCAGTCATATATACCACCGGAAACGTCTCGCCCTCCTCATGCCGGGGAACAAACACCCTCACCGTTCTGCCGTTTGTCATGGGATAGGGCAGCTTTACAGTTATCAGCATATCATTTACCATTGACAGCGCCTCCTTTGTCTTGTCAGTTAACGGGTCAACTATTCTCTTCGTTTTGTATTACCTGTGATTATTGTACTTTATTCTCACCCACAAAACAAGAAACCGTATTCATCAATTGTAAATCATTCCGACACTAACTAAACCAAAGGTTTATAAAAGAGGCTTCTTTCTGTTAAACACCCACAGAAAGTCTTTGAGGCCGTCCCTTGCGATCTCGTCAGCAAAGCATAACATTGGGATGATAGAGCTTTCGTGCCTGTAGGTATAGGCCTTTATGGTGCCGTTTTCAGTGGCTGTGAGGCTGCAGTCGGCAAGACGGTTCT
This sequence comes from uncultured Ruminococcus sp., assembly GCA_902768825.1. Classification (GTDB taxonomy): domain Bacteria; phylum Bacillota; class Clostridia; order Oscillospirales; family Acutalibacteraceae; genus UBA1213. The sequence goes on along the minus strand of CACXMR010000029.1, from coordinate 31,935 downwards.
TACACAACAGCTCCATGCACCTGTCCACCTCATCGTTATCCATTCCGGTATTCTTGCTGATAAGGGATGTAGCGATAGGTGTGTTTTCCCTTGAGAGCATATAGGCCATGATCTTCAGCAATTTGCGGTCAGCAAATATCTTAAAGACCCTCCACAGCTCGTCCATATCGGAAAGCTGGTCTTTGATTCCGCCCTCAGGCTCCTCCATAAGAAAAAAGTGGTGCAGATCCGGAGACAGCCTTGTGGTAGAGATGCCGGAGTCCATCACAATTTTGATGGCATAATCAGCCTTGTCCAACGTAACCTCATCAAGCTCTATATAGCTACTGAAGAAGTCCTCAAGCATAGGAAGATTGTGCTGCAGGCCAAATTCCATCGCCCAGCATATACGAAAAACAAGCTTGAAAGCCTCCTTTTCAGGCAGGCAACACACCTGTCTTGCTATAGAACGGGCAAGGCTCTGCTGCTCCCTGCCGTAAAGTGCGTCAGTGCTGACTCCGAGAGCATCCGCAAGGGCGGGCATAAGCTCAGCATCCGGAGTTCCTCCGCGTTCCCACTTTGACACCGCCTGTGTAGTCACTCCTATGGTATTTCCCAGCTGCTCCTGGGTAATGCCCCTCAACGTCCTGTATTTTTTTATCTGCTGCCCAATAACACTCATTTCTGATCCCCCGCAAATCCCCGTTATTACTCCATTGTCCTGCGGAAATGCTTCTCACAGGCCTTCTCCAGAGCCTTTACTATTATTCTGAGAGTCTTTATCCTTGCATACTTCTTATCGTTGGATTCGATTATGTACCAAGGCGCATTCCTGGTGCTGGTCTTTTCGAGCATCTCGTCAACAACCACCTCATACTCGTCCCATTTTTCACGGTTGCGCCAGTCCTCATCGGTTATCTTCCACTGCTTCTCCGGAGTGTTCTCACGGTCGGTAAAGCGTTCAAGCTGCACGTCCTGATCTATATGTATCCAGAATTTCAGCAGCACTGCCCCCCATTCCGTCATCATCCGCTCAAACTCATTGATCTCATGGTAAGCCCTGCGCCACTCCTTTTCTGAGCAGAAGCCCTCAAGTCTTTCCACCATGACCCTGCCGTACCACGTCCTGTCAAATATGCAGATGTGACCGCTCTTGGGCAGTCTCGTCCAGAACCTCCACAGATAATGTCTTGCTGCTTCGCTTGGCTGAGGTGCTGCGATAGGGTGCACGTCAAAGCCTCTCGGATCGAGAGCGTAGGTAAGTCTGCGGATGTTGCCGCCCTTGCCTGCGGCGTCCCAGCCCTCATAGCAGAGTATCACCGGTATCCTTTTGCGGTAAATGATATTATGCAGCTCGTTTATCCTGTTTTGCAGCTTCTTGAGCTCCTTCTTGTATTCCTCGTCATCCATAGACTGGGACAGATCCACCTCGGCAAGCTTCGGCATTTCCTTGAGCGGGAAATCCTCCTCTGAGGTAATGCCCTCATATCTCCCCTCCTGTACTGCACGGTCAATCCTCTGCACAAGAAGCTTCAGAGCGTCCCTTGTGGCCGTCTTGTGTCTGCTGCCATCAAGAACGTGCCACCCGGCTATATCGCCGGTTTTGTCCATAAACTCATCATAAGCCTCCATAAAGCGCTTATACTCCTTATGCTGCCACAGATCATCCTTGTCCACACGCCATTCCGTAGCGGGATTCTCCACCAGCTCAAAGAGTCTGTCATACTGTACCGCTTTATTTATGTGGAGGAATATCTTCAATATCACATATCCACTGTCACGAAGCTGTCTTTCAAGCTCGTTAACCTGTCTTATCCTGTGACGATACTCATCCTTGGTTATCTCATGCCTCAGATACTTCCTCACCACGTTTTCCATCCAGCCTGAATCAAGGAAGGTCACCTTCCCGTTTACAGGTATTGACTTTACATACTGATAAAGGAAGGGAAATCTCTCCTCCGACTCCGGCAGCACCTTGGGGGACTCTACATGATAGAATCTCGGGTCAAGCTCGCTGATAAACTCTTTTATCAGTGATCCTTTACCGGAAGCTGACCAGCCCTCAATGAGCACTATCACCGGCAGCTTGGCCTTCATGAGAAGCTGCTGCTGACCAAGCAGCTTTGACTGCAGCTCACTTATCTCCGCATTAAGAGAGCTTTTTTCCTCACGTTTTTTCGTTTCAAAATCCTTCAGCATTTGTCATCCTCCTTTATTATCTTGGTGAGCTTCGGCTAAAATTTTCCAAGGCTGTGCCGTCGTTTTCGGGACTGAGAAAAAGCTGCCTTCGGTTTAGATTATTTTTGCCAGCAGCTCAGGCAGATCTCTGAATCTTTCAAGCTCCGGCACACTCTGCTCTATCCTTCCGAAGCCGTAGGCTGCATGGATAAACTCATACCCGGCTTTCATGGTGGCGTCATAGTCTCCCTGAATGTCTCCGATGTAAAACGCCCTGTCAAGACCGTTCCTCCCGGCGAGAAGGGCAATATTGTCACCCTTTTCCAGCAGGTTGTTGCCGTAGCACTCAATGTCATCAAAATATTTCCCAAAACCGAAATGCTCCAGGAAAGCCTCGATGTAACCCTTCTGGCAGTTGCTGACTATATAGAGTGAATAATTCTCTCTGAGACGCAGGAGAGTCTTCTCCAGATCGGGATAAAGCACACCTCCGTGCTTGCGGAGATAATCGTTTTCATACTCGCAGCACTGGTCAAGCAGCTCCATGCGCTTTTCTTCAGGCTGACGTGCAAATATTATTTCCGCTATCCTGTCCATCGTCAGACCCATAACCCCCATTATGTCCTGTCTCGTGACTATCAGCTCATCATAGCCCAGCGCCCTGAGCTTTTCTGTCCACGATGCGGCGACGTTTTCTGAGGAATCCCAGAGTGTTCCGTCCATATCAAAAATCAAGCCTGTTTTCATTTGCCTTCCACCATCCTGCTGTATATCTCATGAAGCTGTCCCTTGTCGTGGTTGATCTCGCTGAGTATGGTTATCCTGCCCTTTCTGACAAACCTTGCCTTATACCACATATCATCAAACATTTCCTCGGTTATGCCATAGGATGCAGGGCTATAATCCAGTCCGTAGGTTTTGAAAAAGCTCATAAGTCCCTCGGGCGACTGTCCCTGCATGATACAGGCGGGTATGCTGCCCATAGCTACCGCAAGACCGTGGGAGATCTTGACTCCTGGGTAGTATTCCTCGATGGCATGGGCAAAAAGATGCTCACTGCCGCTGCAGGGTCTTGATGAGCCTGCTATCTCCATGGCAAGGCCGCCCATCACAAGTGCTCTGGACAGAATACGGATAAACACCCTGCTGGTCATATCCTTCTCGTCACAATGATAGACAGAATCATAGCTCATCCTTGCCAGAGCATAGGCAAAGTCCTCAACATTGGTGTGGGTCTTGGCTGCGGAAAGCTTCCAATCAAAGAGAGCGGTGTGCTTTGCTATGGTATCGCCTATTCCCGACAGAGTCTGACCCTTGGGGGCGTTTATTATCATATTGGTATCGACTATGATAGCGGTGGGAATCTTGCAGGCAATGGTCTTTCTTGCACTGGCCTCTGTTTCAAGGACCGAAAAAGGTGACGCAAGGGAATCATTGCTCAGGGATGTGGGCATACAGATATAGACAGCCTTGCTTATGTGCGCCGCATATTTTGCCGTGTCAAGCACTCTGCCTCCGCCGATGCCGATTATTACCTTCACATCGTCGATACAAACCTTCTTTGCGATAGAAACAGCCTCATCAAAGCTTGCACTGTTCATGGCGACGATCTCTGCGTCACCAAAATCCTGACTGATGTCCAATATTTTATCCTTGTATATGTCAATAAGGAACTGCTCGGATACGATTATTGTCTTTTGTCCCATTATCTCCGGAATGTAGCGGCGGATTATTTCATCGGAATGAGAAAACGCATCCTCCTCCACTGCAAGACATATTGGCAGATTGAATCTTGTATGCTGGTTCATAACATTTCTCCTTCATAAAGCAATCAGGCTCCCGGACGCTGTGACGGACGCTTGGGAGCCTGGATATCCTATACAATTAAACCGCAGGCTATGTCCCCTGCTTTGATAAGCGAAGGCGAGAAAACGCAGAGGAATGCCGTATCTTCGTCTCCCGCAGCTGCGTTTTCGCTTATAGCTTTGTTGACGGCAATGCTCTTGACCTCAAAGGAACCTTTGTCCAGGCCGTTACTGCTGATAACATTCAGCACCGTCCCTTTTTCGGCATTGCCCTTTCTGACGGCTCCAAGGATAGCCACATACTGCTCATCCACCCTGATAAAGCCGCTTATCTCCATGACAAAGCTGTATCTCCCATATTTGTCCTGAGCGGCACCCTGAGAAAGTACAGGAGGCTGCATTGGAGGGACGTTCTGTCCGTACTGGGGATATACCGGCTGTGGCATCATGGGAGGTAATCCCTGTCCGTACTGGGGATACACTGGCTGCGGCGGCATAGGAGGCACTCCCTGTCCGTATTGCGGATACACCGGCTGGGGAGGCATAGGTTGTGGTTCCTGCGCTGTTGGCAGCGGGTACACCGGCTGGGGCGGCATAGGTTGTGGTTCCTGCGCCGTTGGCAGCGGGTACACCGGCTGGGGAGGCATGGGCTGTGGTTCCTGTGCCGTTGGCAGCGGAAATACCGGCTGGGGCGGCATAGGTTGTGGTTCCTGCGCCGTTGGCAGCGGAAATACCGGCTGGGGAGGCATAGGTTGCTGATATTGTCCGGGCTGCTGATAGATCGGCTGAGACATCTGCTGACCGTACCATGGATAAGCCGCCTGATATTGGTATTCCTCCTGTCTCTTTGCTTTGTCGATAAAACCGTTTATGGTACAGATGATCGTATTCGGGTCGTATGAACCAAAAACGCAAACAAACTTGAAGCGTGTTCCGTCCTTGAGAACAAAAAGCATCCCCGGCATACTGTTGAGGTAGTTGGAAACATAGCAGCCCTCCATCTCATTATACCTGTAGGTCTCCACAGTGCCGCTGCCCCCGGAGGAGGGGCTGTTGCTGTTTTGTCCTGGCACACCTGCCATGCTTCCCATATTTCCGCTCCTGGTGATATGGTATTCTATCCTGTCAGAAAAGATCTTCAGGATACCTCCGGACTGGGAAATGCCGATCATTATGTCACCCACATATTTATCAACCATGTTCAGCACATACATGGGGGCAGGACCTTCGTTATCTGGGGACTCAGCTGTGCCCGTCAGCTTCCTTCCGCAATAGCCGCAGAAAAGCGAGCTTGCCGGTGAAGTCTTTTTGCAGAAGCTGCAGTATTTTTCGCCCCCACCGCTCTTGTCTGCAGGTGTCAGACTTGCTCCGCAGAAGCTGCAAAAGGCAAGTTCGTCTCCGTTATAGGTTCCGCAAATATTACACTTCATTGTCTTATAGCTCCGTTTTTCAAGAATTGTCCGCCATGACGACTCCCGGCTCGATCACCTTGCTGCCGGCTACCCAGGCAGGCTTTACTACAGTGCAGCCTCTTCCCTGGATATTCTGGGCGTTAAGACAGGTGAAAAGCTCAGGATCTACCTGACCGGGGCCAAGCTTTATGCCCGCCTGACTTACCCTGATTATTCCCGCTGCCGAAATGCAGCCAAGAAGCCTTACAGAGCTGTTTTTGCAATGCTCGGTATCCTCGCTGTCGGTAAAGCTCCTTGCAAAGGCTTCGGCAAAGCTCCTGTCCTTGCTCATGGCTGCCCTGCTGCACCACTCGTGGTAGGCGTCAGCATCAAAGGAACCCACATCAGAGCAGGAAACATAAAGGCTCTCATACAGTCCCTCAAAGTCCTTTGCATTGGCAGCAAGCATAGCGGAAAAACCGTCAGCCTGAGGTGCTGCCGCAGGTGCAGGAACAATGTTTTCAGGCTGAGACGGTGCTGTCGCAGGTACTGGAGTATTATTTACCGGCTGTGGCTGAGGAGGCATTACGGGCATCTCCCTGAAGTCCGGCTTAGCGGGCTTGGGGGGCTTATTAGGATTATTGCGGGATAAAGCCTTCAGCTTAGCAAGAACGATGATTAGCATGACAAGGGCAATAACACCGATTACGGCTGCAATGATAACTACTGTGATCTCGACAGGGGACATTTGCTATTCCTCCTAAATATCGGTTTTGTTCATGTGTATCCATGCCGCTGCATCGTCTCTGTCACCGAATATTATCGCATTTCCGGGGAACAGTGACGGTATCAGAGCCTGCTGCTCCTCTCTCAGGGCAGCGCTTGCCGCCATGACTTTTGCGTCATCAGGAGACGCAAGGCGATGGATTATCTTGTAGTTTGTGTTTTTGATGGCATCGGGAATAAGTCTTGTCGGATACTGATCCACGATCATAAGACCCTCACCGTAGCTTCTGATCTCAGACAGCATATTGGTGAAGAGATCCGCCACTACCTTCTGGGGATTTGACGAGGAGCTGCCCTCAGGCTTCAGCAGTACATTATGGGCTTCCTCAATAAGAGTCATGTGCAACAGCTTGTTCTCCTGTGCAAGCTTCCTGTATTCCAGATCGTTTGCATACTTCGATTTTCTATATTCATACAGTGAGAGCAGCAGCACTGACATGATCAGCGCCTTGTCCTTTGGCGCAGATATACCGCTGATGTTGATGACCGTAGGATGGTCAAAAAGCTCTGAATAATCTGTGGATCTGGACACGTTGAGCAGCTTGCCCCTGGTGCCTCTTGTCAGATATTGGAAGCGTGTCTCAAGGCAGGTGGAAAGATTTGACCTGACCTTTTCTTCATAACCCTTCTGCTGCATTATGCGGTTGCTCATAGCCGACAGAGACGACAGCACAGGATATATACTCTGCTGATCCATCATTGCTCCGCTGGTAAACTTATCCTTATATGCCGCAGCGTAGAGAGAGTATATCGTCTCATCGATCAGCACCGGAAGAACGTCCTCAGAAGGAAGGCTGGCATTTATCAGCGAGATAAGATTCTCACACCTTGACACCATATCTACCTTGGCGCCGCTCACTCCCGCAGGCTGGAAGGGTGACAGCTTCAGCTGTCCCAGCTTTACTCCCTCAAACTCATCATGCCCGGGCATATAGATGCGGAACCGGTTCTTCTCCGGAAGCACCTCGTTCATTTTGATCGCCCATCTGACCCAGTCGTCCTTTGCGGGCTCTATTATCAGCGTGGGAATGTCGTGACCCAGCACCTCTGTGATTATCCTCTTGCAGGAGCAGGACTTGCCTGAGCCTGTGGAGCCGACCACGAGAGCGTGTCTTACCAAGTCGTTGTGGTTGATCTTATAGGGAGCGTTCTGCTCAACACCCATATTGACTATGTTTCCAAGTGTGATGGATTCTCCTGAAATGACCGGCGGGTTGTTGGCAAAGCGCACTGCCGATCTCACAAATCTCAGTCCCGGCACGTCGTTCCTTGGCAGTGAAGTTGCAAGTGCCAGCTCCTTTGTATTCATAGGTGTGCTCAGATACTGATAGTTCTTGCCAAAAATGTGCCAGACTGTATCCTCCGTCATACCCTCGACACTTGTATTCATAGTTGGTATCAGATCGAAATAATCCTTGACTATCTCCATGGCACCGGAGGATCTTTTCAGCACATGAAGCCTGATAGGCTCCACATAGGTGTTCCTGCCGGAATAAATCGAGCGCAGCATTCCATTTACCGTGTTGACATCCTTCCTGTCCTTACCCAGAACATAAATGCCCACGTTCCAGAAGCCAAGATTTCTGCCTTCCTTCATTCTCTCCACGTGTATATCAGTGAGCTGCTCCGCATACTGTGCAAACTTGTCAAGATATGTGGTGGTCACCGCCAGTGATGTACTTTCGCTTATGCTCTTGCTGGCACTTGTCATGATTCCGCCAACAGCGGAGAACGCCAAGCCTATCAGCGGACCTGCTATGGGTATGGTGTGCTTTGCTATATCTGCCACAAGGTTGGAAACATTTGATCCCACGCCTGCCATTATAGTGCCCGCACCTGCTCCAAGGCCCTTCTGCTTGCTCTCCTGTCTTGTGTTAGACTCGTTGACCGACCTCTGCACGAAGGAATGAATCTCGCTGCCCAGTGTGCGCATACGGTTCATTATGTCCGTGGTGTCGCTGTCAGAAATCGGGTCCCCTATTATCAGAAGGTTATAGTCCCTTTCAACACCGTCCTTTCCTCTTATTCCAAATGCAAGGGGGTCAAGGGTCTGCAGCACTCCCGGCTTATTCTCTTCAAAGAACGAGGGCAGTCCGGTCACCGCTCCCAGAGAGTTGCACTGATCCAGGTTTACCTTGAGGATAGCCCTCTCCTTCTCGTCAAGCTTTTTCAGCTCAATTCCCGGCATGGAGCCTGACGTAGCCTCTTCCACCTGTTCCAGTGCGTCGTTTGCGTCAAAGAACTCATTCTGTGAGCGCACTCCCAGATAGATCTTAGTCTCTCCGTCCTTTCTCTGCAGCAGGAAATAGAACCTGTAGCCCCATTCGTGCATTGACGAAAGCACTCCCTGCCACCTGTCAAACATATTGTAATCGGTCACATTCGACGGGCTGACGGGCAACCTCACTATTCTCAGCCATGTTATATCGAGAATCGGCTTCTCCTCATCAAGATAAAACTTTTCTCTCTGTCCGATACTCTCCAGCGAGCTTCTCTCAATAACCATATCCAGCAGCTCATGGAACTGGTTGTCCGGAACCTTTATCGGGTTGTCAATTTTCAGATTGTCGCTGTTTATTCCCGTCAGTACATCTCTGAATGACAGATCTCTTACTGCCATATCTATCTGTACCTCCTTTTCTTTGGGTCTGTTACTGGGGGAGCGCTTCCTTACAGTCAAAAAGGCTCCACACTATTCCTGTAAAACCAGAATTAACAGGGTTATGATTTGATAATGTTTTTGTAAAAATTAGGATAAAGGGTCTCATAAAAGGGCTTCAGGCATGGCTCAACCAGGAGACCAAAAAGCTCCTGAGCTTTTTTCAGTGACTGTACAGGATATTTCTCCCCGTCGATGAGAGCCGCAATAAAGCTGTCATAGAGAGCATACAGTTCCTGCTGCTTCTCCCTGTACTCTTCCTTTGTGAGATCCTGTATCGCCTCGTGGCGGAAATACCCGATAGGGCGGGCAAAGTCCACTCCCTCAAATGCCTTGTTTTTTCTGAGGTCCTCAACCGATACTATGACCTGATCCTTTACTGCATAGGTAAAAAGGTAACATATGGGGAAAACCTGAGTCTTGTCCTTTTCACCTGTGATTCTGTACCTCAGGAAGGGAACGACCGCACACACACGGCCGTTTTTTACTGTAACAACGGGATAACCGCTGACATAGCCCAGCGGCAGGCTGCGGAAAGGCTTGCTCGTCCTTATCTGAGCAAGTATTTCATTCATTTTTATATATTCAGACATAGTGATCCTCCTGTCCGTCTCTTATACTTTGATGCTTTTATTTACGATCATTTTCTGTGGGCAATCACGGCTAAGTGTTCGCTGTCTCCCCATGCCGCCATGAAGGTATCCACCGGTACCATCTCGCCCTTTCCGGTCATTGCGCCGGAATCGTTAAGTATGACCATGGGCTTCTCCGGGTCGCTCCAGTCAAGGCCTATTACCTCAACAGCATGATCTGCACCGTCAACAGGAGCATATATATCATTGCTCTCACCCATCCAGTATTCTCCGCTGTCAAGTGCAACGATCACTTTGTCGCCCTTCTGCAGAGCGGTCTGTATATCGGATATATCATAATTATAGCCCATTTCGTTGTCTATCCCGTAGGCATCAAGTATTTTGTTAAGATCCTCAGGCGAGGTTCCTCCGTTATCGCTGAACCAGCCCTCCTGCTTTGCAAAGCTGACCAGATCCTCTATGTCCAGTTCCACGCCGGTAAACTCTTCAATGATGAATTTCTGTGAATAGATGGCGCACCGGAAGGAATCACCCTGATACTCCCAGAGATCCATCACATCGCCGGGGTTGCCATCCACCTTTGACATATCAGCGCTCGAAGGATCAAAGCTGTCAAGCTCAAAGGAATAGGTGCCTCTCTCCGGGTCAGACAGATCAATGCTCTGCACAAGCTCATAGTTGAGGCTTGATGCGTCAAAGGAATACTGCTCGGCGCTCTCATAGCGTCCGTCGCTGTCAAGGTCGGCAAGCACATTAACGGTATCTACATATCCGTCTGCATCCAGGTCATAGGTCTCCCAGTAATAGATCTCATCCACACCGTCGCCGTTTGTGTCCATGCTATACTTGAATTTGCCGTAATCCTCAAAGCCATCGCCGTTGGTATCCGCAGTTTCGTTCACTAAAACATTCACATCCCCATAGGCGGTATCGCCGGATATGGACATACCCTCTGCGTCATCAGCTTCGTCGCCCTTGTCATCCCCTGCCTCGTCAGTTGATTCCGTATCCTCAGTGCTGTCTTCGATATCCTCGTCATCGTCAGCATCCTCAGGCTCGGTGTCCTCTATAAAGTCGTTACGCTCTGATTGCTCGGTTGTAACGACAGGGGTTTTATCCTCAGCATCTTCGGTTTCAGTGTCCTCTGTGCTGTCTTCGACAACCTCGTCCTCGTCAGCATCCTCAGGCTCGGTGTCCTCTATAAAATCGTTACGCTCTGATTGCTCGGTTGTAACGACAGGGGGTTTATCCTCAGCATCATCGGTTTCAGTGTCCTCTGTGCTGTCTTCGATATCCTCGTCCTCGTCAGCATCCTCAGGCTCGGTGTCCTCAATAAAGTCGTTACGCTCTGATTGCTCGGTTGTATAGACCGTGCTCTCATCCTCAGCGACGTCATCATCCTCGGTGAAATCTGTATCATCATAGACGGCAGCTCCGGTAGTATTAAGAGCCTCCGTAACCCTTGCCATATCAGCTTCCCTTTGGTCAAGCTGTTCCTTAGTGGTGGGAGCTTCGATGACCTTGCGCCATTCTCCGGTGCTCTCGTCCACGACCATAGAACCCTCAGCATGGAAGTATCTGCTGTTGAAGCCCTCACGATTCAGTGGCTTATCGTTTATCTGGAGCTGTATCACGTCAAAGCTTCCGTCACGGTCGGAATCAACACGCACTACTCTGTCAACAACGTGGACAGTCTCCTTCATTGAGTTAGACGCAATGTCATAGCTTACTGAGGAGCTGAAATGGAACTCATCCTCCCTGTCGGTCCTGCCGTCTCCGTCCAGATCTCTTCTATAAATCACGGCATTAGGACCGAAAGCGCCTATGCGGGTGATCTCCGTTGTCTCATAGATACCGTCACCGTCAAGGTCCATCAGCCTCGACCTGAATACGTCATAGTCACCCTTTGTATACTCATAGGCTGTGGCGTTTACTCCCTCAGGCAGATCATTGCCCTCAAGACCATAGACTACCGCTGCGGGGTTTTCGGTGATCTCGATAACCTCGTTCCTGATGCTGTCATACTCAGCAAAAGCAGAACCGGTATCGCATGGCTGGTCCTGGGTCACCTGTGGAACGTCCATCATTTCGGTGTGCTGCTCCGGAACCCTGACTTCCGCTTCAAAATCCTCATACATATTTTTTGCCTCCTTGTTATAGTGATCTGTCTCTGTAATCAGCTGCCCATAAGCTTTGACATAATGTGGGTCTGCATTCTCTGCAAATAATCCATACACAGCGGGACGCTGCTGCTGTGGACAGGCAGGACGATGGATCCCACCGATATCTTATCCGAATTCCAGCCGGAATAGCTGAGCATAGAATAGATAAACGTCTCCCAGGGTATGCACCTCAGGCTAAGAAACGTCTCATAGTATATTCCATAGGAGGTAACCGCAAATCCGCACATGGATCCGTCATCCTTTTCAGCGCAGAAGCAGATCTCCTTATTCTTGTCTGCGAAAAAGTGTTTGTTATAAAACATATCATACACTCTCTGATTTGAGTCCCCAACAGAAATATGGTAAAAGGCCTCCTGAGGTGCATGAAAATCATAACTCAGAGTAAATTTCTTTGCCGCTGTGTAAATAGCTATGTTTTCTCCGCTGCCCTGAAGCTCGGAGTAAAATTCCGGGTCAGGAACCGCAGTTTTAAGCAGCTCCACCCAGGAATCATCAATCATATCGGATTTCTTCAGGGTAATGGAGGACAGCAGTCTGCGGTACATCAGACCCAGCACAACTGTCGCCTGAGGGTTTGGCAGAGTGAACACCCTGTCCTTCTCCTCCCTTATCCTCGCAAGGGTGGCGTGTTCCAGCCGCCCCTCCATAGTCCCGTCGATGATATCCTTTGCAAAATACCAGGAGCTGTGTCCTCCTGCAAGTATCACCAGATCAAGCCCACGGTCCTTGAAGTCCTTATCTATTGTACCTGCTTTTTCAAGGCAGCCCATGATAAGATAAACATAATCCCTGAGCTTATCCTCGATAAGGGTCTCAAAGTCCTTTCTCGTCACGGGCGGAAACTTCACCCCGGCAGTTCCGAGGTAAGCCCTGATAAATCCGCACACGGTCACCGCCTTGTCCTTATTCAGATTGGCGGACACATTGTTTTCCTTCCAGAGCTTGACGTTGTTTCCCACGCTCACGAGATTTGACACATAGCCCCTCAGCTCCGGCGCAACGATCCTCTTCAGGAAATCCTCTATATAACCAGCAAGCAGTTGGTCTATCTCCCTGCCAAGCAGCTGGTCTATCTCCCTGCCGCCGAAGGTCGGGTCATCCTCACCCACCGGCCAGCAGGTGATTATCTCCACATTCAGTGAGTTTGCCTTGATATCTCCCTTTTCATCGGCCTCAAAGGAATATCTGCACAGTGCAAGATCAGTAGTTCCGGCACCCATGTCCACAAGCAGGATATAACCCGGCTTTTCAGGTGAGATCATGTTGGCAACCGCAAAATCATCAAAGCTCCTTGACAGCACTGTCGTAACTGCCGCCGTCGCCTCGTCTATGCCTGTGACATTTATAAACCCAGCATCCCTTGCTGCGTTTATCATAAAGTCTGCGGTGCTTCTCTGCCACTTGACCGGATATGAGATATTTGTTTCTATAATATCACTTTTTTCTCCAAGCTGATTCTTCTGCTGCTCATACACCTTGTGAAGATACTTGAACAGTTCCCTCACAAGGAAACGGCTTTTTTCCCTCAGCGCTTCATCGGGGCTTTCCAGGTTCATCTTGAAATTGCTGTATACAACAGACCCGTCAGCTTCCTCGTTTGCCACCCTGCCGAAATCCAGTGTCCCATCACTGTTTTCTCTGATAACCGAGATCAGTCTGCCCTTGGATTCGCCGTGCTCAAAGGAAACCGGGATATAGTTAAAGCTATCCTCTGTAGGGTTGTCGGGGTCATATCGTTTCACGCTCATATAGGTCGATGAGGTACCAAAGTCAATTCCTATTACCCTGACCATTCTTCCGGCGATATCATCTGCCAAGCTGACCCCCTCCTTTTTAACTTACTTTTGTTATATTATGATTAAATTTTTTAACCCTATTAGTAAATTATAGATTAAAATATCTATCATGTCAATACCCCAGGCACCCCGCAGCGATCACACAAACAGCGCAGAAAGCCCGGCATAAGCATAAAAAAAGTCCTGACCCCTAACGGAATCAGGACATTAGATAAATATATTGTTGATGTTCCGGATTAACTATCAGCCGGGGACAGCGTTTTCGGGGAGACTTTTTCCAAAAAGTCCCTCTGACCTGTCATGAATTTTTGAGATGCCAGGAGGACAACACCGCCTCGGCTGTGCCGGTGTTGCCGGTAGCCAGGACCGTACCGTCTGCTCTCAATCCGAGAGTATGATCGTATCCGGCATTGATCGCTACAATATCAGTCCAGTCGGATACACTGCACTTGCCGGAATAATTGTTTCCCACAGCAACCACAGTACCATCCGCCCTGAGTCCTACCGTGTGGGCGCTGCCCGCTGAGATCGCAACAATACCTGTCCAATCGGAAACATCGCACTGACCTGAATCGTTAAGACCCACAGCACAGACAGTGCCGTCAGCTTTGAGCCCCACCAGATGGTCGTCACCTGCTGATATAGCCACAACGTCACTCCATGAGGAGGTGTCATACTGCATTGCGTCATCAGGCACCGTTATCCTGGTCACAAGCACCGTGCCGTTTCCTGTCAGGCCCGCTGTATAATCATCTCCGGCTGCTATTGCCTTTATATTCTTCCAACCGGATACATTACACTGTCCATAGGTAGTGCTTCCCACAGCGGCCACAGTGCCGTTTGCCATCAGTCCCACAGTGTGGTACGAGCCGGCGGCTATCTCCACCACACCCGTCCAGCCGGAAACATCGCACTGACCATATTCGTTATTGCCGGCAGCCAATACAGTGCCGTCAGTCTTCAGGCCGACGATATGCCCCTTCCTTACTGACAGGGATGTAATACCGTTCCAGCCGCTAACCGCTTTCATGCCCTCATTGTCCGCACCAACGGCGGCGACAGTCCCGTCGGGCTTGACGCCGATTATCAGCGGTGTTGCGGCAAAGACCTGTCCGGAAGAGATAATCCGTCCCCTTGCCCTGATGTCGGACTTTTGGCTATCGGACAATCCAGTAAAGGCATTAAGTGCAAGAGCGGAGATCTTCTTTTTATGGGAATCCTTGTAATCCCCCAGCTCGTCAAACACATCAGCGGCCTTATTATACATTCCCTCGTCCATCAGTGACAACGCATTGTTGTATTTTGATTCGGGTATGATATACAGCACCGTGGTCAGCACTCCCGAAACAACTATAGCCGCAGCCACTATCGAAGTGCCGATAATAGCAATAAGCTTGCGCTTCTTGGCAGCCTTGCTCTTTTCATAGACCGCCTGCCTGCACATCTCGGTGTAGCTCTCGTTTGCATCCTCGAGCAGCACATTGAGCTTTTTGAGGTAATCCTCGGACTTCTTATAATCCTTTAACTTGATAAATAATGCCTTTGCCTTTTCCAGATCATCTATCGACTGCTTCAATATAGGCGCAGTCAGGTGCTTATTCAGCGTTATGTTCTTTTCCGCAAAATCATAGAGCTTGTATGACTCGTCGTATTGCATCATCCTTATGCGCTCATCGCACATCCTGGCGTATTCGGCAGATTCCTTATAATCTCCCAGGGCAATAAAGGCATTTCTGTTGTTGATGAGCCATGCCTCGTTCATGTTTCCCATGCCATAGCAGGCAACCGCTCTCTGATAGTCAATCTCCTTTATCCTGTCATTGCAGGCCATTATGTACCTGAGTGAATTTTTATAATCCGGTATTGCTGACAAACGGTCCTTTACCTTAGTCAGCAGTTCCTTTTCCTGCACAAGGTCGTCGCTGTCAGGGTTGAAGGTCCTTAACAGCTTCATCGCCTCTGCATAATCAGGATTCGGGTCGGCGGCAGCCGCAGCATCAGGGATGGTCAGCTTTGTAACAGGGGCTGTTTCCTTGGTGACAGGCTTTTCTTCAATGATCGGCTTTTCCTCTATGACGGGTTTTTCTTCTTTGGCAGGCTTATCTTCAATTACCGGCTTTTCCTCTTTGGCAGGCTTATCTTCAATTACCGGCTTTTCTTCTTTGGCAGATTGCTTGCTTTCTTCAGTGTGCAGTACCTTTGGCTTGTCCTGCACAAAGCCATTGCCGATATCTCCCGCTACAACGTCCCTTTCGTCCTCTGCTTTGCTAACCTGTACAGCAGGCTTCTCTTCAGGGACAACTCTTTCCTGGGATGTTGAAGCCTCCGGATTTCTGACGCTGCCGGACAGAACATCTCCTGTCACGCTTTCAACAAAGCCCTGCTTGTCCATTCTCCTGAAATTGAGCCGGGCAAGCTCCTCGGGCATCTCATAGACATCCATGTTACCGTAGCAGGGAACAAGCACTCTCCTGTTGTCCTGTTCGGCAAGCCTCAAAAAGCGCACCCATTCATTCCTGATTCCCGGATCAATGAAGCTTCCTGCTTCATTGCCAAGAACAAGCATTATCTCCGCACTGTTAAGAGCCGCATAAATCATAGGTTCTCTTTCGGACCGGGGCTTGTCCTTTAAATCAACAGCGGCGCAGAACACGGTTTTTCCTTTTTGGCGAAGTCCCGCACATATTTCCCTGGCGGCACTGACAGCCGCTTTATCCGAGTCAAGGCAGCTGATGAATACCTCCGAGGACTTCTCCGATGAGGCTCTGTCGATAACAGCCCTTCGGGTACTCTCGATCTTCTTAGCCTCTTCCTCATATATCTCACGCTGAGCCGAGTGAGCAAGCTGCATAACCTTCTTATACAGCTCGTCCTCAAGGACATTCTCCTCCGAGGGTCTGCGGCACACGGGAGAGATGTCAAAGGTTCTGGGATCCTCCACATATTCCACACCATACTTGCAGAGCAGGAGTCCCCAGCTTACCTCCGGTTCCTTTGGGCAAACCGGAAGAAGCTTCGTATAGAGCTGTGCAGCCTTATCAAAGGACCCCTTCAGGCGGAGAATATTTGCCCGGATAAATACAGACCTTATTTTATTATCACTGACATCGGGGACAGTTTGTTCAGTGCCGCAATACTCACACTCACAGACGGTTGTGCCGCCCGTTATATCAATGTCATTGCCGCACATTTTACACTTAAAAACTGACATTTTACGACCTCCAATGCATACGATTACTCATTATGATTATACTACGTCAAAGCCGTAATATCAACAGCTTTAGACCAGCCCCCGAAAAAGATATTGTCATTATGCTAAAAAGCTTGTTTTTACAGACAGGTCAACTGAGACCAAACCGGGAATAAGAACAGCAAACCTTGCCTATCCTTCCTGCAAAAGCCGGATGCTTTGGCAGCTCTGCTGCGGGAATGTCGCCGGTGCAGAATCGTATCATGCCGCTTGTCTCATTCAGATGGGTGACAAACAGGCACACGTCCCCGTCAAAGCCATCACAATCCTCCAAGACCGCAGCTGCAAGCTCTTCCGGAGAAAGATAGCGCCCATAGCGGAAGCTCCCCTGCCATCTGTTGGTTATGTTAGTGCGGTCAGGCCCGATGTCTCCCAGTCCGGATGCCTCGCACTCCCCGGGAAGCTCTCCGGCACCATGTCTTGTAACATAACTCCTCATTACATAGACCGCCATGTTGAGACTTATTCCTGCATCTCGGCAAAGCTCCAACGGGTTTTTAATGCCGGTGCGTGAGGATGTAAGGTGAGGCGCAAAACGCTTATTCTCTGAATCCAGCAAAAGCCCCTGAGCTCCCTCAAAAACGATCCTTTCCCTGCCATCTGTCATTTCAGACAGTCCATTTACGGGTGTGAGATAACCAATTCCGGTCATCATCCCCTCGGAAGCATTGACTATGACGTTTTCGCTGCTGAGCAGATCGCTAAATTCTCCACCGTCATTGATGCCAAGTGAAGACAGTCTGGGGATAACGTATTCCCGCCGTATGCGAAAAAGCTCGGAAGCAAGCTCTCCGGCACTCATGCCGGCAACCTTGCCTACTGTCAGCCAGAAGCCCGCTTCGTTTCTCAGCACTGCCTCATTAATGCCCATGCCGCAGCTGCCGTGACGGTTTCTGCCCCTGCTTGTCTCAAGAGCCATGTTCAGCAGGATATCGTCTATCACGGTCACCCTTGCTCTGTGATCGGCATACACCCTCGGTGAAAAGCCAGATACATCCCTGAATGCCAGGATCTCCTCCTCCAGCTTGTAGAGATCGGGAAGGAAGGTCTTTGCAAGTAAGGTATCCGCTCCTCTGAAGGAACCTGAGGAAAGCTGGTGGAAAACAAAGCGCTTGTCCTCGGTTTCAACAGTATGACCCGCCTGTGCACCGCCGTTATGACGCACCACAAGTGCCTGGGCTGATCCAGCGCAGAAGCTGTCCACCGCAAGGCCCTTACCTTCGTCCCCGAAATTTGCTCCGATAACGGCAATCACCCTTTTGTCCGTCAAAATTCCACACCCTTAGCGGTATTAATCACCAGAGTCTTGAGGGCGTTCTCCACAATTGGCCTTACATTATTGGTCCAGCTATTCAGTACCTCACTCATGGATTTGCCCTCAAACAGCATCAGCGTGCTGACTATGACCTCCGGCAGTGCATCGACAGTGTTCTTGGTTATTAGCATCACCCTGCCAGGCAGAGCTTTTTTAAGTTGTTTCGGTATACTGTCATGGGAGCTTGTGATATGAATGTGGAAAACCTCGTATTTCTCCTTTGCAAGCTCTGCTATCTGTTGGCTGGTAAGATCACCTGTATCATCACTAAATATTTTTTTGAAATCATCTCCGCTAATCGTAGCGTGGCAGTCGGCGTCTCCTATAGTGAAAAGATAACCCTTCTTGCCTCTCTTTTCAAACCTGTCTGTAGAGGTGTGCTTTGCAGCAAAGTACCACAGCAGCGGATAGTCCTCCGGGCCGTCACCGCCGCCGCCCTCAAGCCACAGATCAAGAAGCTGCTTCGCTATACGGATATCCGACTCAAACTGCGTAACCTGCAGCGGAGCATGGTCAACCACATCGCCCACTGCCGAGAACATCAGCTGAGGGTCGTTAATTGGTTTTGTGGAGAAAAGCTTCATCATTGTTTCGTGCAGGCTCTCGGTTGCGATCTGTTTAGCCAGATAGCCCATGGAACCCGTGTCATCCAAGCCTATGATTATCGGCGTTGAATCAGGATGATCTTCAGAGTCCCTTGCCTCACGGCAGGCTATGTATTTGGGGTCAAACTTCGGATCCATCGTCTTTTTTTCAAACAGGTTTCCTGCATCTGATGATTTCGTGATCTTCTTGCTGCTTTTCAGTCTCGACCAGTCTTCACTTGTATAGCTTCCATGTCCCATTGTCAACTCTCCTTTTGATTTGTTTTATTTCCAGCAGTCAATGCCCGCTGTATATCGTTATCATGTCAAAGGTTCAATGCACTGAGGTCAAGCTTCCTGAACCTCCTGCCCTTGAAGCCCTCATCTATCACTCTGTCCCACAGTCTGAAATCCTCATAGGCATCCTCAGCCGGGGCGCCTTCCACAAAACGCTTGAATTCCGCCGGTGCACTGTCATAGCTCATTCCGGTAACCCTTTTTGCCGCCGCCCTTATGGCTATAAGGTCATTGACCGATCCGCCCTCACAGTCAGACGAATTCCACCATCCGCCAAGAAGATAAGCCTGATGAGTCCGTGCGTTGATAAATACCGATTCCAGGTCTATCCCGCCGTGAAAAACATCGCTGTACTCAAGCACGCAGCACAGGTTTTCGAGCCTTGAAACGATCCATGCGGCATGCTCCGGTGGCAGGCTGCCGAATGCCGACAGCGGGTAGCTTTCCTCATCCTTTGATACAGACAGCACCCTTTTTCCGCCTTTAAGCTCGAATACCCCGCTCACCGTGGGGAAAAAATCCGCCAAGCCCTTGATATCCGCTGAAGGATATACTATTTTTTCTGCCATCTGAGAAAACCTCTCAGGTGCTCTCGTCTCCCCTGCCGGAAATACAAAGATCACGTTTTTCCTGGTGGTAAACACGTTTACTCCGTTCTGTTCGCCCCTGAAAAGGTAGTTAACCGAAAGTGGTCTTCCGTCAGACATGATGAAGCTCTCTCTCTCGGCGTGTCTCCAGATCCTGTCGGTTTCATCAGGGTCAGGTCTTTCGGATATTTCGCTGAGATATGTCAGCATCCGCATCCTGAATTCCTTATAGTCCCTGAGGTCCTTATCAGTAAACACTGACCTGCTGCCGCAGTAGCTGCACACAAGATCACCGGACCTTGAAACGGTCATTTCTCCGCCGCAGGAGCTGCACTTAAAAGTTATCATTTTCTCATCTCCTTTTTCTGTTGTCCTATGGCAATATTTTAACACAAAAGACGGTTTTTTTCAAGAAAAAGAAAGCAGCCCCGAATTGCTTCGTGACTGCTTTCAAGCATTGTTGTTTTGTGCTTAAGGAGAACAAATCCTTGCGTTTGTCACCCTTATCCTGCGGACAAAAGTGCATTATGCCATAAGAAACTGCGTATTAACTGCGTCAACCGTTTGTGAGCACTGCCGTGTAGGTAATGACCTTCTTGTTGTCGTCGGTCTTGACAACACCCTCTATGGTATCAACAAGCGCACTGCTTGAGATGGTGGATACTGTCTCGCCGTTTTCATACCTCCACTGGCTACCGAAGCTGTATTCTCTGTGGGTCTCAATGATCCTGAGAGGAGCTTTCTCGCCTTGGGGGGCAGTGTTATTGATGATAGCCTTTACATCGTCAATGGTAACCGGCTGACCGTTATGCCTGATCGCAAGAATCACAGGGTTATTATCCTTGTCCTTACCGATATCAAAGTCAAAGACATATTGAGTCGTTCTTTCTCCCTCTGTCACGCTGTCAGCATAGTAGGAGAGGTTATTCTCGTCAGCGTGGAAGATAACGGTCTTGCCATAGAGCTTCTTATACGCTGTCCTTCCGTCAAAACTGATATCCAAGATGCCGGATATTCCGCCGCCGTAGCTTGCCTTCAGACGATATACTCCGTCCGCATAATTATCGGGATGAGCAATAACTATCTTCTTTCCGCTCTCATCGTCGGTAAAGTCATCCTCAAAGCCCTCATCGTCCTTTTCCTGCTTCACATAGGTGAAGGTAAGGCTTTCCTTCTGTCCCTGAGACATCTCCACAGCTGTGCCGTCGCTCTTAATAAAGTAGGCAGTGAGACTCTTCTTTTCGATCTCGGCATTATCTGCAGGCTCGTGGGTATCGCTGTTCATTACCGGTACAAGATCGTTATACTCCACCTTGATGGTCTTGTATCCGTTGAAAGTGTTAACCTCCAGGTCAGTGTGTGAGAACTTGTCATAATAGTAAATGGTGTTCTCAAACTTCACCACTGCCTGTTTTTCCGCATCAACATTGACGGTAATGGACTTAGCATCCTCTGTGATTGTAGCAGTGACGCCCTCTGAGGATTCATCCGAAAGACTGACTCTCTTGGGTGAGTAGCGGGAGACGTTGATCTCGCTGATAGTATACGTACCGGGCTCGATATCGAAGAAGCCGGTGGTACCTTTCATTTCCGTCTTATTGTCCACCTGCATTGAGATATAGCGCGTGTAGGAGGTGTTGCTCTCAGGGGTAGCCACCTTCTCTATCTTGAAGATGAACGTCGGTGTGCCCCATGCCTCCAGGTATTGATCGAGCTGCTTGTCAATCCTGAGCTTTGCGCTCTTTATCTCATCAGTACAGATAAGCTGCTGGTCGATCTCACAGTTGTTCCTGCCAACACTGAACCTGACCTTGTTAGCCTCACCTGTTGATGTGTCCGTAGTGACATATCCCGTGGGAGCCTTTGT
This sequence comes from uncultured Ruminococcus sp., assembly GCA_902768825.1. GTDB lineage: Bacteria > Bacillota > Clostridia > Oscillospirales > Acutalibacteraceae > UBA1213. The sequence continues at coordinate 10,665 of CACXMR010000029.1, read as the reverse complement.
CTCGATGAAGTAATACTGTCCCCAGTCAAGGTTGTCGACAGTAAGAGTACCCAGCGAGTCAGTTGTAACTGTTGTATAAATCTTGAAATGTCCCGGATCGCTGTCATACAGGTCATAGCCCTCAAGCTCACTGAGCATCGTGCTGTCAGTAACAATGAGATACTTGCCATCCTCTGAGAGTACGCTCTTTTCGGCTATCAGCTTCGGCACGAGATAGCTGCTTGAACCCGTTTGTTTGAGCAGCTCCACCGGATGGTGGGGATCGTCGCTGCTGTACAGACTGAACTCCGCATCCTTGAGGGTTTCGCCGATATCCACAGTACCAAGCTTTTCCTCAGCGGTCTTTGTGAGAGTTACCTTGCCGTGATGGCGTGAATCCGTTGCGGTCACGATATAAACCTCTCTGTCAGCCTCTGACGCTTCTATTCTGAAGGTTTCCAGCTCCTCTGCATCTGCTTCATAGCCAGTTGGAGCCTTGACCTCCTTCCAGAAGTAGTTGCCCCATTTCTTTGTCCTGACAACGTGAACATCAGTATTCTCGATATCCTCAGGGTCGTGGTCAAGATACTCATTATCGACAGTGCCTGCAATGTAGGTGCTGTCATCATCCTTGTTGTATGTCTTGCCCTCTTCGGTCTTTTCCTTAAGTCGGAGTATCTGCTTTGTCAGTCCGTCCTTATCGGTCTCCACCGTTGCAAGATATACAGGATCGCCCTGTCCTGTGAAGATGATGGGCACATCCTCATCCTCCATGTCTTCACGCTTGTTGAGCAGTTCAAGATAATAGAGAGGCTGGCTGAGAGTTATAGTGGAAATATCGGCCTCATCAAGACCGTTGGCATTGGCATAGGTCTGTGAGCTTGTGCCAAGCTTGCTGTCGGCCTTGCGCACAAAGCGGTAAAGACCGTTCTGAGTTATTTCGGTAAGCTCCGAGGTGCGGTAGTTGTTGGTGGTATTGTCGGCTTGTTCCTTGCCTGTGCCGTTTGTAATGCAGAAGTAAACAGCCTCATCGGGTACGCTTATCCTATAGACACTGTCTCCCTCGTAATCCGCCATGAGCTGATCCATCAGATAGCCCGCCTTGTTTCCAATGACAGCCCTGGATGAATTATAGAAGGAAATATGTACCTCGTCAAGCTTGTACCGCCCTTCGGTGTAGGAGTTTGCAGAGGTTCTGAGGTCCTTCGTACCGTTATTCACGAAGAAGATGTATTTGTTGCCAAGGGTAAGCGGAACCGTTGAAGTGTCGCCGTTTGATGTGTTTTCATCAGACGACAGACCCTGAGCCTTTAAGTATCCAGTGGTACTGTATGCATTTGTTATCGTGCCGTAATCCACTGCAGGTGAGCTGTTCGGGACATAGTTCATACCCATGGTGTAATTGATCGCCGTAGTGATTTTTCTGGCCTGAGCGGAGCCGTTGTTGAATATCGCATAGGGATAGACCTTCGCTCTGCTGCCGTCGGTTGTGGGGGGAATAAACTCATAGACGGTATTGCCGTTATTGTCGGTATAGCTGCCGACTGCAGGTACACCTGGCCATGCCGCATATTCTCCCTCGGCACCGCCGTAATAGTATGCGTAAAGCATACCGGTATCTGAGGTGCTTGTCCATGAGTTGGTATCCGTAAAGTAGATATAGTTGAAGTCCGATCTCAGCTCATATCTGTGTATTGCCGTTGACCGCTTCTCGGTAGAGGTCTTTGTAACGGTGTAGTTTCCTGTGGTACCAGTGACCGTCAGTATTGCCCCACCGTCATTGTCGAGGACAACAAGCGAGCCAACGGGTGTAGTATCATCGTAGAGTCTTACGGACTTGGCGTTCTTCGGCAGTCGGACAAGGTAGCCGCCGCTTCCCCGATCCGTCGGTGTAGTGCCGTTCAGCTTTGCATCCTTCAGGTTTATGCCATTGGGTTCGCTGCCGATAAGGGTGTTACCCTGTGCATCACTGTAGAACCTGATATAAGGCGCCGTCAGGCTTGCATTGTCAGTAACAGTCAGGAAGTTACCCGTATCAGTGACATCACGCACGCCGTTTGTGTTGCTGCTTATCAGACCATAACGGTCCTCGGGCTGGTAGGTGACGGAGTGGGTGGTAGTTGTCGGAATAAGTGTATTACCCATTTCAGAGTATGAAGCTGAGTAGGTGCCATCGGTTCCGCTTACTGTCGGATCATAAGTATATGAGGTAAGACTTGGGTTAAACTTTTTAAATCCACTATGATCTGGACATGTATCAGTAATCCAACTACCTCTTGTATATACTTCTCCTCGACCGTTATTTGCTGTCAAATCAATATGCATACACCATTGGTACGTATTGTTTGTGCTATCATTTTCTATAATGGCGTGTGTATAGTTTTTATCTGATGGAATATCATACTTCCATCCGTCACTTCCCCATGGCCCTGAGTAACTGTTATTCATTCCCGACCATCCGCTGTTACTATTATCATTCCATAAATATATTTTCATATTTACAGAATCATATTCTCCATAATAGACGATCCTGTTAATGTAATCGCACGCCGGAGTATAAGCAATACTATACTTGTAATTCTTTGTCGCCGTGTCTGACGGAACATCCGCTTTTTCGGTGGAAACGCTGTCAGTGCCATCCAAGCCGGAGAATATGACTTTAGCCGCACCTGTCGGGACTGTGGTTTGTGACACAAGGAGATTGCCGGAATCAGTGACCATATTCACAGGACTACCGAGAGGTGAATCACTGCTGTTGTAGAATTGAGCGGTAACGTTTGTCCAGCTTCTGTCGTTTGTAAGATAAATCTTATTATCATAAGTAGCAACAGGAGCTGTCGTTGACACAGGAGCAACCTCTCCAACGGTACTTCCGGAGTAGTTATATGTGTATCCAAATCCGTAATCTGTGAAACCGGGTGTATCGTTACGATCAGGCAAGTTAATATCGCCGGTTTTTTTAGCATCAGAGCCATTATTAAACACGACTCCGCTATAGACATAATCGCCATGTTCGTCTTTCGGAATCAAGACAGCGTAAATCGTTTCACCTTGATAGGTACCACTTGTAGCTGTCATCTGAACACCCGGCCACTGAGCATAATGAGTACCTGAAGTTCCAAAGACATAGAAATGTGCATATACATTGTCTCCCCAATCGTCCGGCTTGACAAATCTGAGGAACCAATATGCGTTGCTCTCCGTCCATGTATAGCTCACATCATCATTCGCTGTCTGATACAGTACCGGCAGGTCTGACGGGGCGGATGCCACGCTTTCGGGTGCAGGAACGACACCTGCATCTGCATACATCGCTGTCAGTGAGGAATCTACCACTATCGGGTCGGTCTGGGTCTGGGGCAGTCCCTCGCCCTCTTCCCACTCTATCACTTCGTTCTCAGTGAACTGCGGATAGAATGGCAGACCGTTGGTGTAGGCGGGTGTCGGCTCTGCAAGACCGAGGGTGTACTTGCCGGAGGTGGCAGTATTGGATATGCGATACTGCATACCGCCGAGAGTGTAGTTCTGACGGTAACGGGCAAGTGTCGAACGCTTGGTGTAGATCGGATATGCCTTGTCAAGCACCCTTGAAGAGGTGCCCTCGGTTGTGTTCTTAAACACCTTGAAGGACTTTGCTTCATAGGGTATGGCAACCTTGTACCAGTGACCGACAGCCTCCGGTATGTCAGTAGTCGTGCCGTCGCTGACCATCGTGCCTGCAGGTGCGGCAGTGAGATTGCCTGTGTACTTCATCTGAACAGCGACCGCATTATTTATGGGTGTTGTACCCTCCTTGTCAGAATAGAAGGTCACATACATATTGTCCCAGCCGCCGTTGACGTCAATACTGTTGCATACCATATACAGGTAGTCTCCACGCTTATCATAGTTGCCGTCGTCTCCGCCTGTAGGTCCTGCGGCGTTTATGAAGCTTGGCCAGAGAATATCCGCTGTGGTTGCGCTGGTGGTCTTGTAATACATTCCGCCGTTTGTGAAGGTGCTTCCGGCTTCTCCCGTAGGTGTGGAGGAAATCGGATAGATTGCATGCTTCGTGGTGCCATTGCCAATAGTGAAGGACTCTGCCCCATCGGGTATGTCGAGACTCCACCAATGCTTGTTGTCGTTTGCCGCATCCCCGTTGCTCATGATACCGTGATAAGATGAGCCAATCTGAGTATCACCTGCACCATAGAACTTTATGGATGGCGGATTTGCAAGTGACCAGCTGTTTGCGGCATCCAGAATATGAAGCTTGTCGCCACGGACGGTGTAGTCAGCATCGCTAAACTGCTGCCCGCTCTCAGAGCTTGTCACCTCAATCCTTGTAACGACCGGTGACGAAAGCTTCAGGGAATAGGTGGTGCCGGAATGAGCGTCGTTGATGGTATAGACCATGTCGCCGGTAGTAGTGTAGCCGGATGTGGTAGGCTCTGTTGAAGAATAGGCAAGTATCGGATACTTCTTGTCGGTGTGCTTTTCGTAGTTATAGCTGCCGCTCTTGTCATAGCCGTTTGAGAGGGTAAAGTGGGTAGCATTTTGAGGAACAGGCACCTTGAACCATTGTACGCCGTCCTTTGTGCCGCTGTACTTCATCACATAGCCTGAAGCCTGCTGAAGAATACGGGAATTGCCGTTGTAGAACTGGATGTGGATATCGTCCCAGGTATTGCCGGTGGTATTCTTGACGTAGATGTAATCCGGCTTGTTATCGTTTGCGACGCTGTCACGGAATGCGTAGGTAATAGTCTTGTTGCTCTGCTCCTGGGTCCACTCGTTCACGCCGGTCTTTGGGTCATTCTCATTCTTTGCATAGTAGCCTTTTCCGAGGGTATATTCGATGGAAACGGTTTCCCTGCCGCCTGTGCCGGCGCCGCTGCCGTAGCCCACCATGCCGTTATTGAACATCACCATAAAGTAATCCTTGGTGTCGCCCACCGGACGCCTGAACCTGTAGACCGTCTGACCGTGCTTGTTTTTAAAGGTAGCTCCGGGCTGTAGGATAACATTTCCGATAGACGTATTGAACACATTGTTCCCGTTCTGGTTTGTGGGGTCATTGTTCAGTTCGGAGTTAAAAGGCAGTACGCCCGGCCATATCGACCAGCAAGCTCTCTGCCAGTTGTTAGCTCTCAGATCGCCGCCGCCGTAGAAGTAAGCATAAACCTTGCTCCAACCGGAGGGCTTTGTAAAGTAGATAAAGTCATGGTCGGAGTCTACCTCGAAGGCAGTGCCGTTGCTGTCGTAAATGGTATCGTTCCTGAGAGTAATCTCGCTGTCATCCCACTTGATAAGATCGCACTCGAGCACGCCGTTTGAATCAAGAGATGACCACGGGTTAGAAAGCTTCCAATAGTTGTTATAGTTCTTCTTGTTGGTAGAATTAAGGTCGATGGGCGTGATCTTGGTCATATACTTTCCGAAGCCGGCATACTTACCGCTTGAATGGGTCGTATTTGTGCCGTTGTTGATGCGGAAATACTTTGCGCCCTTTGGTATTGCTATCTCATAGCAAAGATCACCGTCATGCTCCACGCTGTCCGGGAAGTTTATCCTGTAGTTTGACTGAGCATAGGCATAGGGCTCCATCATGTAGCCGGGGAAGCTGGCCCCTACAGGGATATATCCATCAGCATCCTCAAAGAACTCTATGTGGATGTTGTCCCAGCAGTAGACGTGATTCCTGCGGAAGATGATCTTCTGAGCCATGGGCTCGTAGGCGATATCGCTCTTGTTGGCACCGTTTGTGCTCCAGGTAGAAAGCTCCACATGACCCGAATTTCCGGTATTTCTGCCTCTTCGGTAGAGCTTGCCTTTTGTGAACTCAAATACATCTGTAGAGTTTCCATCCTCATTTCCTGCACGATAGAATTTAACTTTCTTAGCACCGTCAGGAGGCTGTATCTTCCAGATGATGTAGCTGGTGGCCGCCGTACCTGTTTCATTTCCATCATTGTTATAGGTTTTGCCATTGGGGTCATAGTGTACGAACCTCTCCCACACCTCAAACTCGCCCATGGAGTTTCCGTTTTTATCGTAGAACCTTGCCATAATGGTACTGCTCTCGTTATCAAGGTCACCCTTGGTGAGCTTGCGGCCATTGGCGTCGTAGCTTTCGTTGATGATAGTGCCACCCTTCCAGAACCAGTAGCCCATCTGCACATCCTCAAGGAAGATGTAGTCGTTGTCGGTCCTGGGAAGAACCCATGACTCGGGCTCGTTGTTGGGAACCGTCTCCGGTGGGATGTAGGCAGTTTGCACACTGGTGGTCTGGGTTTCATCCAAAGCCGCCGTGGGTATTTCAATGCTATACGGTGTAAGGGAAATGGTGGGAACAGGAGAGGTCACGGGGCTGTTGATGCTGTAGGTAGGCGGAACTGCTGCAGTGTCGGGCTGGTAATATAGCTCGAACTCCGCACCCTCAAGAGGATCGCCGTATTCATTCTCCTTGTAGATGTCAAGGGATGCATTCTTGCGTACATCCTGGTGCTCCACATGATAGGTCCTGTTTTCTCCCTCGATAGTGAAGGCAAAGGGATCGCAATAGCTGCGCTGGTAGCCCTCAGGAGCCTGCACCTCGATGAAGGTGTATCTGCCGTCCATGAGGCCGGTTATGTCGCCATACTCGTAGAAGTCGGGAACATTCTCATAATCGTCTGCACCCTCTGATGTGGGTGTGCGCTGGAGAGTGAATTTCAGTCCCCTGGTGGAAGCATTTACACACTCGACAGTCACTGTGACCTTTCCCCCGTCAGGGCTGCCCTGAGTAAAGGTGATATCATTCTGGTCAATAGACGTTCCTGCCGCATCAGTGACATCGGTTATCCGGAAGGTATAGTTCTGTGTGCCATTTGAAGCTTCCAGACCGCTGATAGTAAATCTGTCGATGCCGCTGTCGTTTATTGGGATAGAGAAACTGCCGTTATCTATGGCATAGACCATGGAAACATCTCCGTTAGGCTTTGCAAGCATCAGGAGAGGTGCTTTGAGTCTGCCGTTCTGGTCGGTGGCGTAGATATAGGGTATGTGTCCTCCATTGACCATATCCGAGGTGTGCCAGAATTGACTCACTTCATCTTTCAGCTCTGTTGAACCGTCCTTGCGTATCTCAAAGTTGCAGTCCATAATAGCCTTGTCTGCTGCGGCTATATAGTCCAGCTTGTTCGCAAAGCCAGGCTGGCCTTGGTACGGCACCATCTTCAGCAGGTAATAGGTAGCATTTGCAAGCTTCTTGCTCCTGTCATCCTTGTCAGACTTGACAAAGGAAACCTGGGTCTGCTCTACGTGCTGGAGGTTGCCTATACGGTTGTGTATGTCGCTGGCATAGATAAATCCTGAATCATAGCTTGCAGAGGCTTCAGTTGAGTCTGCCTGATTAACGTCCACAGTAAAGACTGAGGGAGTGGTCCTCTGAAGGAAGCCTGATACTCTTCCCTTCTCTGTAAGAGTGTAGGTGTTAAGCGGCAGATTGTCAAAGTAAATCTTTCCGTCGGAGCCGGAAACCACGATGTTTGACTTTGGTTCATTATCTGTCCGGTCAAGGATATAATGACCGCTTACGCCATCCTTTATGACATTGACATTTACAGCGACATTATTCACTACACACGTCAGATAGAACTCTGCGCCTTCGATAGTCACATCAGTAAATACACCTGACAGATGCTCATTGTATGCGTCATAGTGGGTCTGGTCAACCTTGACGACAGAAGCATTGCCGTAGATAGGTGTGTTTGTGATGGTGGCAGTAGAAGTCGCATCTGCTGCATCCTTCACAGCTGCTATAAAGCTCTGGGCATCGGTAGAGGTATAGCCCCTTAGCGGAACCTCCTCAACTGTGTAAGTATAGACATAGTTCCTGTCGTCATAGACGGGAAGGTTCTCAAACACTGTTTCGGGAGAAGCGTTTACAGTTGTTTCACCACCGTAAATAACGGTGTATGGAATATCCTGCACATTGCTGAACGAACCGTCACTGGTGCCGTTTGAGGCTCTTGTGAGCTTCATAGACACATCCTGATAGTTCTTGGTCACCTCTCCATCAAGGTAAGTGCCCTGATACTTATGAAGAGGATCAATGGATGCCCATTCCTTCTTGGCCTTGATGAAGGTTCGGGGCAGGACGTTTGTCACATGGTAAGCCGTCACATAGGTGTAATTATTTGAGCCTATGGTCTGCTGCTCTGCATAATAAACTGCGCTGCCTGCGTAGCCGTATTTCCTTGTGCCCTCGGTAAAGTAAGGAAGTGAAGTGGCTGCAAGGGTCTGACCTGTGGTGTCCTTGGTGACTGTGACCTTTGCATCGGTCACATCGGAATAGGTCGTACCGTCAGAGGATACCTGCAGCTTGAGGAGGGGCTTCTGGTCGCAGTTTGTGAGATTAACTTCTACATCTCTGGTGCCTGTGCCTTCGACTGTGGAAATATCCGCCACTGTTGCGTTTGTCACAACGTTCACAACCCTGTAGCGCTTGTTCTTGTCAAGCTCTCTGAGAGTGAAGGTCGCACTGAATGTATTGATGCCTGTTGTGGGCACAGTAAACATGCCGTTGTTGAGATAGGTGGTACCTGTTACATCCTCCTGCACATTGTAGACGATCACATTGCCGTTCTTGTCATACTTTGGCAAGCCGATGAACTCTGCGTATTGATCTGAGCTGTACTCAGGCAGAGCTGCGGTGATCACATCTGAGTAGGAAGTAGACTCAAAGGAACCGTTGGTCTTTTCTCCACCTGCATAGGTACTGCTGAGGGTGAAGTCCACGTCATACCTGGTTTCATACTTATTGTTGCTGTCGTCCCAGTGCTTGTATACCTTGATATCACGGGTATCGAGCTTGTTGGTGATGTCCATTGTAGCTTCAAGCGGTGTCAGACCGTCCCACTCGCCATCTGTAGTGTCTGAGAGAGCTTCAAGATCGCCTCCTGTGATCTCCTGCTTAACGGTAAATCCTTCGGTCAAGTCGTATTCGCTCGCTACAAGATACTTTGGTGCTTCGTAAGCCGTCACCCTGTCCTCTGTGATCTTGAAGCAATAAGCAGTGTTGGTGCCGTCATACTTCAGGAGCTTATAGTAGGTGTAGCTCCAGTCGTTTGGTTTGGTATCAGCATCTACAGGTATAGTCTTTTCTGACTCATACCACTCAGTAGGCTTAGTGTTGTCTGTGGGAGCAATAGCACTATAGCTTGCCTCTCCGATCTTTCTTGAAAGAGTAAGGTCAATACTGTCTGCTGAGGTTTCGTTCTTATTCTTGTCGTTAATGCCGGTGGGTCTGAGTTTGTATTCATCATCATCGTCCAGCCAATGCTTCTGCACCTCAACGGCTGTAAGGGGCAGCTCATCAGTTACATTGTAACGGGTAAGGTATGAATACTCCACCGCATGATCTCCGGTACCGACAGTGGCCGTCTTATTGAGCTTCTTTGCAGTACCGGCATAGCCGTAGCTGTTGTAGTAGTCAGAGGTCTCCCCTATCTGTCCTGTGCGCTGAGTGAACTCTCCCTCTGACACTGTCGTAAGACTGCCGGTATAATCGTCCCCCATGCTTGCGGGTGTCGCAAGGTCTCTGCCGGAAGCAGGAACGTGAGTAGCATCGTCCGCATTGTCCTTTTCTTCCGTGAGGGTGTATGCGATTATGTTTCCGGCCTTGTTATAGATGGGCAGGTCGTGGAACACAACGCCCTTACCGGCATCGGAGTCAGCGCTTGCAAGGTACTTGGTCTCTGAATATGTGCTTTCATCTCCAGTGGAAAGACCTGTGCTTGCAAGAGTGAGCGCAGTCTTGTAGTGGAGCTGCTTACTGAGTTCTGATGTGGGGTCGGTGCCTGAGGTAGCCTTGCCGTAGTAATTGTCGTCCCAGTCCTTAGTCACAAGGATATCACGGGTCACTGGTGTATTCAGGACATATACAGTCTTGTCATCGGGAACGTCCTTGGGCTGACCGCTTACTGTCTGCTTTGACAAAAGGTTGGTGCCTGTAGCAGCACTTGCCGTCTCAGAGATATACTCATAGGCTTTGCCGTTAACTGGTGCATAGGTCGTGCCGTCAGAGGTGCGCTCAAGGGTGAAGGTAAAGTCTGCGGGAGTCTCCCCTGCCGCCCTTGTGAAAAGCAGATCAACCTTATTGTTGTTTGCGGGGCGCTTTGTGACTGTAGCTGTGCTGTCGCTGACACGATATGTATATTCATGTCCGGAGCCGTCCTGTGCATCGAGATCCTTGACTATCAGTGAAAACCGTCCGCTCTGTGCCTTCTCCTTGGGGATAGTGAACGTTCCGTTTGTGGAGGTATAGGCATCCTCGCAGTAGTATTCGCTCTTATAGACCTGTCCGTTTACCTCAAAGGTCTCCTCGACGTAGTAGGTAACAGCCGTCCAATTGGAGCTTGTGCCCTGAGCCGTAGCTGTACCGTCAACATTGATATAGACCGGCAGGTGCTCAAAGGTGTACTCATACTCGTATGCACTTTCGCCAACTGCTCTGAAGTTCGTAGCAACAAGTGTCGGCGCATAGAAGTATCCCATATGGTCCTTGTTGATATGAGTTGCAATGCCTATTACGGCTGTGGTATCCTTGGACACCTCGTCATCATAGTAGGTGCCGTCAGCCTTCTTGTACCTGCACTTGAGCGTTACCTTGATCTTGGAAAGGTCTTCGGGTCTGAGAGTGTCCTTAAACTCCCTGTCGTTCCA